>NZ_NQYC01000001.1:3495000-3795000 GCF_003600835.1 Bacillus sp. PK3_68
TATCTCTCATTAGCGTATATGTTAAACTTATTTAAGAGGGAGTATTTATCAATAAACGTGCCATTTTACGGAATAATTAAGGGAGGACTTATCATGACCAAACATAAGATCTATGCAATGAGTGTTGCAAGTGTCTATCCCCATTATGTTGCGAAGGCGGAGAAAAAAGGACGTACGAAAACAGAAGTCGATGAAATCATCCGTTGGTTGACAGGGTATAGTCAGGAAGAGTTAGAATCGCAACTGGAAAAACAGACAGACTTTGAGACCTTTTTTGCGGAAGCTCCCCAACTGAATCCTTCCCGGGCTTTGATCAAAGGTGTGATCTGCGGTGTCCGAGTGGAAGATATAGAAGAACCAACTATGCAGGAAATTCGCTATTTGGATAAGCTGATCGATGAATTAGCAAAGGGAAAAGCAATGGAGAAGATTTTGCGGAAATAATAATTAACATTCTATTTATCCAAAAGCGGTTATCTTAAATTATCGGGCGGATGATGGAACAAAGAATTTCAAAATTAACCTTCATAAAAGCTGCATGTAAACAGTCGACTAAATAAAGTCGGCTGTTTTATTTTACTGCCATCCCTCCAACCATCCCCAAAGAAAATTAGAAATTAGGTGCCTGCAAAACCTGCGGATTATGAGTTGGGGTAAGTAGCAGCTGTTTGAAAACGTCCTATAAGTAAGAAGAAATTCGCTATGGAGCATGTAAATGCAGCGAAAATGCGTCCTATTTTATCCGACTGTTACGACCGCCAGCCTAACACAATTATTAGTGCAGATAATAAGAAGGAAAGGGATAACAGGATTATATTGCGTAATACGAGTTAGACTGTTTACTAGCTGTGACTTTCTGACAGAGACCAACCGATTAGCTGATCCTCTCTAGAATTGCTGAGCTGGAAATTGCTGATCATTTTCTAGAAGTTTGCATGATTGAAATTTTCCTGAGAGGGAATTTAATTAGTACATCATGTAAAGGAGATAGTCACTCATGGAAAAACGAATCATAGGTGTTTATGAAACTGAAAAACAAGCACAAGCAGCGGTAGAGGATTTACAGAGAAAGGGCTACAATTTTGAGCAAATCTCTATTGTTGCAAAAAATATCGAAGGGTTAGAATCGAATAGTGACCAAGTGAAACCTAATGAAACGGAAGGAATTATTGCAGGAGCAACGGCTGGCGGAATCATCGGGCTGGCTAGTTTTTTCGTAGGAATAAGTGCTCTAGCAGTTCCGGGTATTGGTCCAATAATAGCGGCAGGTCCGTTATTATTAACCCTGGGTGGGGCTGTATCTGGTGCTGCTGCTAAAAACGGCGGTTTAATCGGGGCCTTGCAGGAGATTGGATTGGATGAAGGAGAAGCTCGCCGATATGAAGAGGATGTGAGAAAAGGGAAAATTCTCATTGTCGTCGCAGAATAATTCTGAAATAAAGGATGCTTAAAAGAATGAAGGAATATCAACATTTAAAACGTCTTTCTACAAGTTGTAGGAGGACGTTTTTTTATTTGTTTTGAACTGTGAGTTAAGAACTTTAAGACCACACCCTATTCAGTATCATACTAAAGGTAAACGTTTTGCGTACATATGAAGGTCGGTGTTAAATTTAATAAATGGAGTAACGCTTGTCTTTGAAGCTTCATACTATATATTAGACGTGAGGCAGCACCTGGCGTCTGATTGGACTGAAATTTTTACAGTCAGGACTGGCTACAAAGACCAGTCCTTTTTTGAGAAAAAACTTTAATAGCAGAGAATGTTTTTACACTAAAAAGTATAGGACAGAGAAAGAAGCAGGAGCAACCGCTAGGCTGCTCCAGTTTTAAGATTATTCGATGGCTTCTTTAATTTGTTTAACGTAAAAGAAGCGGACAACCAGATAATAAATGATTTGAATAGCGAGAAAGCTTGTGAGTACCATGGCTGATTCTGTGATTAGATTGTAGCTAAACATCCGTGAAAGGGAGGTTAGAGCCACAGCACCGTGGATGAGCGCGACAGCCATTGGTGCAAAGAACAGCAAGGCTGTTTGACGATTTACGATCTTTTTCATTTCAGGTACGGTTAATCCCATTTTAGCAATGGCTTGGAACTTTACTTTGTCTTCAGACAGATCGGTAAAGAGACGGAAATAGAGAAAGCTTCCAGCTGATACGAAAAAGACAATCCCGATAAACAATCCAATAAAGAGAATCGGACCATAGCCTTTTTCAATTTGATAGATAATAAAATCGGTTGAGAAGAATGTTCCAGGTTCATAATGCTCTTGTAACACTTCTCCTGTTTTTCGCAATTGTTCTGAAGTGTTTTTGTTTGATGCGTGCCAGACGACATTCTGCTCAACTTTTACAGGTTTCGGCAGCTGATTGTATATCTTGTCGCTCACAATATAGTAATTCTCAAAGTTTGGATAGGCATCTGCATCAATCAGCTGACTTGGTTTGATTTCTTCCCCGTTAGCGAGCGTGATAGCCTGTTTTAGCAGGCTGTCATCTTGATTACTTTGGTCGAGGCTAGCAATGCTCTTCTTAGCCACGACAGCTTCTTTTTCTTTAAGATCAAGCTGTGGTTTGTCAAGCAGTTGTGCTGCTTTATTATAATCGGCAGCGTTTAAAACGAGTATGCCATTAGGCTTGCCGTTAAATGGAACGTAGATTTTTGTTATGTCTAGCCGCTCTGCATCAATGCCATTCCGCTTGATGGCGCTTTGAGCGTATTGTACATCTTTCTCCATGTTCTTTGTCTTCTCATAAGGTTGGTAACTGTACGTAAATGGATTTGCCTGGACGATGCCTTTCGTCAAATAGGAATGCGTCCCGTACAAAGTGCCAATCGCACTGAAGGCAACAGTAGAGATAATAGCGACTATAAAAAAGGCACGTGCATTGTCTTTCATACGAAAAGACAGGTCTGAAAATAAGACCATGTTTGTATTGCGCCAGAAGAGCGCCTCGTTGCGTTTCAGTCGGCGAATAATAAAGACGTTTAACTGGCTGAACAGCAGGTAAGTGCCGATGATAACAACAACGACAACAGGCACCATCACTACAATAACTTCCATTCCTTTCACATAAAGCGCTGTTCCATACCCGCCAAGCAGCAAAAGTACCGCCAGGACAGAAAGAAAAATAGAAGCTTTTGGTTCATCTTTCGGCTTCTTGTCTCCTTTAATCAGGTCAACGAGCTTATGAGTGCGCAAGATAAAGGAAACAAAAAATGAAATAAACAAAAACAGTATAATAAACGAAATAAATGTGACAATCATTGCCATGAATGGCCAGTAGAAATGAAGGTTCTCCTCAAGAATAAGAACATTTTCGGCCAATAGCAGAATGAGCTTAGCAAAGACAAGCCCGAGCAGAATGCCGCTAATGGTAGCGAACAGTCCAATCAACATGTTTTCCATGAAAACCATCAGCCGGATTTGCCGGGTGCTCATTCCCTGCATCATCAGCAAACCAAATTCTTTCTTTCGAGACTGTAAGAAAGCACTCATGGAATACAAAACAAAAAAGAAAGAAAATACGTAAATAATGCCGCCGGCCACGGTCAGCGCAAACATCGCATGTTTGTTCATGTCGCTACCCTGAAATGACGGATGAAAGGCAAAGATCGCAAATGTAAAGAAAACCATAACGGTAAACAAGCTGCTCAGAAAATATGCAGCATATAGCCGCTTGTTGCGGAGGACGTTATTAAACGCGAACTGACGAAAAGTCATGGTCGTTCCCCCCAAGCAAGGAAAGTGTGTCGATAATTTGCTGGAAGAAGCCTTTTTGGCTGTCTCCACGGTAAATCTCGGAATAAAGCTTACCGTCACGGATGAAGACGACACGGTCAGCATAGCTTGCTGCCTGCGCCTCATGCGTCACAAGGAGTGTAGTCATTCTGTCTTTTTTGTTTAAAGCAGACAACAGCTCCATTACGTCTTTAGAGGCTTTAGAATCAAGGTTTCCGGTTGGTTCGTCAGCAAGTAACAGCTTTGGATTATGAATGATCGCCCGGGCAACAGCTGCCCGCTGTGCTTGACCTCCCGAAATTTCGAAGGTGCGCTTTTTCATAATTCCAGCAATGCCCAGCTTTTCAGCTACAGCTCTTGCTTTGTCTTTCATTTCTTTGACGCTTCTTCCATCAAGCGTGAGCGGCAGAACGATATTTTCTTCAACCGTCAGTGTGTGAAGAAGGTTGAAGTCTTGAAAGACAAAACCAAGCTCTCTGCGGCGGAACTTAGCCAAATCATTTTTCTTTAGCCGATGAGGATTCTGTCCATCAATTGTAATTTCTCCAGTTGTCGGTTCATCAATGGTTGCTACCATGTTCAGTAATGTTGTCTTTCCACTTCCCGATGGCCCCATAATGGCGACAAACTCTCCATCTCCTATAGACAAATCAATATCGGTTAGAGCACGGTAGGCGACTTTTCCTTCATAAACTTTTCCGACTCTTTTCACCTCAAGCATACTTATTTCTCCTCTCGCTTTTGTACTGATGCCAGTGTAGCGCATCAGGCCGGAAGGGAGCTATCGAACTTTCTTTCACTTTTCTTACATCGATGTAAGGTTTTGCGAAGGGCTGAACACAATGCGGAAAATCGATCCCTCGTTGACTTCCGTTTCCACTTCAAGTTGATGTCCAAGGTAATGGCATACCTCGTTAACAAGATAGAGTCCCATCCCTGTTGATTCGCGGTATTTGCGGCCGTTAGAACCGGTAAAAAATTTGTGGAAAATTCGTCTTCGATCTTCCGGAGGGATGCCGATCCCCCAGTCTTTCACTTCCAATATGGCTGACCCGTCTCTTTCATAAATTGTAATGTCGATAGAAGAGCTTCTGCCTGCCGAATATTTCACTGCGTTTTGCACAAGCTGGTCAAGGATAAAAAATAGCCATTTTTCATCTGATTCAACAGTAATGCCAGGATGCTGCTCCTTAAAACGAGGATAGACCCGATTGCGGATATAAAAGCGCTTATTTTCTGTGTTGACTGCTTGTACCGTTTTGGCGAGCAAGACGGGCTTGATTTGAAAATCTTGTTCAATAGTTCGCAGACGGGCATTGTAAAGAACTGTATTCAAGCTATGGCGCATTCGTTCTGTCTCTTCACGAATGTTCGAAGATTCAGGTTCGTCAAGGTTTTGTGCGGTCAGTTCAATAACCGAAAGAGGTGTTTTTATCTGATGCACCCATCGATCGATAAATTCCAGGTGCTCTTCCTGTCGCTTTTCAGCTCGCTGCAGAGCCGTCATATAAAGCTGATATTGTGACTTTAACAGTGCATGAAGGGCAACAGCAGTCGGAGCAGCGCCGGTTTTCTCTAATGATTCATCAGGGGATGAAAGGCCGTTCTCTAGTCTTTTATAAAATGAACGCCGGCTTATGTAATGATAGAATAAATAACTGGCTAGCAAAAATAGTCCAATAAAAACGGCATATAGAAAAACAGAAATGTGATGATAGCCGTCGAGCCAAAAAATAAGAAAAAAAACGAAAAATTGGACGAGTTGAAAAGAAATCAACAGTAAATGTTCACGAAAAAATAACCTCATGCTCTTGCCGGCCCCCATGTTACATTCAGTCGATAGCCAGCACCGCGCACGGTTTCGATGGATTGTTCAATACCGAGTTCCTGCAGTTTTTTACGCACACGAGTAACATTTACATTCAATGTATTTTCATCCACACAAGTTTGCTCATCCCATAGCTTTTCCAGTAAATCTTCCCTCCCCGCTACACGTGGATAACGATCCATTAAGCTTTCAAGAATATCTGTTTCTTTTTTTGTCAGGCGTATCTCCTGATTGGCAAAGTGCAATTCAAATCGCTCTGGATAAAGCTTCAGTCCATCTAACTCAATGACCTGTTCCTGGTGGTTGGAGGAATAGGCGCCGTAAGCCCGACGAAGCTGGCTGCGGACTTTGGCCATAACGACATCGGCATGAAACGGCTTTGTAATAAAGTCATCCCCGCCATTTTCCAAAGCCATGACCTGATCCATTTCCCCCGTTCGGGCCGAGATAAAAATAATAGGACAAATAGAAACAAGACGGATTTGCCGACACCAATAATAGCCATCGAATTTAGGCAAATTAATGTCCAGCAAGACGAGATCAGGCTTCTCTTTATGAAATAGATCCATGACATGATCAAAATCCTCTATTACTACGCTTTGCAGCCCATACTTTTCAATAAATACTTTTAAATGTCCAGCAATCTTTGGATCATCTTCAATAATCATAATTTTTTCCATTGGATTCCTCCTTCAACAGGCGAAGTGTTCTTTTGCGACTGCTTACAAAATTGATTATAGCATGAAGTGGATGCATGCAAATAAAAGCCATGGAGGGTAATTGGATGCGCAGTAATAAGGAGATAAGACAGGTAGCTTTAAGTGTTTGAGATATTCATCCACCAATATTCATTTCAACTATATGACAATTATGGTAATCTAAAACTATCAATCTCTTCTATTAATAACAAATCTATCAAGAGTGATTCAGATGTAAACGAGAGCATTGCGAATCCATCATAATAATTTATGTTAGGTGATAAAATGGACTTTAAAAAATTTACAATGGTTTTTATTTCTGTAGCTGTTATTTCTCTTGTATGTGGGTTAATTGCTTTATCTGTAATAGGAGTTAGTGTACCAGCAGAAGAAAACCATCTTCGTAAAAAGCAAGAGGCAGAGACAGAGAAGGAGACTAAAAAACAGACGGATGAATTTGTTGAAAAACAAATTAATATTGAAGGGGACATAAGAGAGACTTTACCGACATTGAATGATGGCAATGAGCCGCAAGTGACTGATCTTATGCATAAAATGACTCATCAAAAAGTGGTGTCAGATGAAAAATGGGGAGCGATCGAGATGACTCCAGAAAATATTGCGAAACTGAAGCAACACGTTTTAGCAAATAATTTTAAATCAAAGGAATTTTTTCTCGAAATATTAAATAGGTGGGAGACTGGAAATTTTGATAAAGCAGATAAAGATCACAATGCTTTATGGGAGGCGCAGGGAGGAACCGTTGGCATTGCTTACGACCTGATGACAGAAAAACAGGAGAAGCAGTTTATCGAGAGGAATTTCAGGTAAGAATAAAATAAAGGGAAGTGAATATCCTTGCTTTTATATGGAAATAATGAAAATCCTCTTGAATTCGACAATATTTTTATATATAATAAAACACATGTTATAAATTGAACTCCTTACTTGCGGGTGTAGTTTAATGGTAAAACCTCAGCCTTCCAAGCTGATGTCGTGGGTTCGATTCCCATCACCCGCTCTCTCATATTGTTATTAACGCAATGTTTTATTCCTTGCTGGATAAGATGTTGCGTTTTTTAATGTATATGAACGCTTGCTGGAAAATGCTTTCTCTGAAAGGAGGAGTAGGAATGGATTATGCTGTTTTAAAGAAAGAAATTATTGAATATAGCCGGGAAATCGGTATAGATAAGATTGGTTTCGCCTCAGCAGCTCCCTTCACTGAGCTGAAAGATCGTCTAGTGCGTCAACAAGCATTGGATTATCAGTCAGGTTTTGAAGAAAAGGACATTAACAAGCGGGTGGACCCTTCTTTAATTTTTGATCAGCCAAGGTCGCTTATTGCCATTGCGTTAGCCTATCCTTCTAAAATGAAAGAGTCTGTGAAAGGAAAGAAAGGAGAGAGAAGGGGCATCTTCTGCCGGGCTTCCTGGGGAGAGGATTATCACACGATCCTTCGCGACCGGTTAGGCAAATTAGAAGCATTTATCGCGGCTAAAGTTCCCGACGCTCGCTTTCGTTCAATGGTGGACACAGGAGAGCTGTCAGACAGAGCGGTGGCTGAGCGTGCGGGGATTGGCTGGAGCGGCAAGAATAGCTCTATTATTACACCTGAATTTGGTTCCTATGTTTATTTAGGAGAAATGATTACTAACTTGCCATTTGAGCCAGATAAGCCGATCGAAAATCGCTGCGGCACATGTACGAAATGTTTAGATGCTTGTCCAACGGGCGCCCTCGTACAAGGAGGACAGTTAAATGCTAAACGCTGTATTGCATTTTTAACACAAACGAAGGACTTCATGCCTGTAGAGTTTCGTGAAAAGCTTGGGAACCGTCTATATGGCTGTGACACTTGTCAAACGGTTTGTCCAGAAAATAGAGGGATCGACTTTCATTTCCATAAGGAAATGGAGCCAGAACCAGAGGCGGTAAAGCCGCTTCTTAAGCCGCTAGTCAACATGAGTAACAAGGAGTTTAAGCAAAGATTTGGCTCTATGTCTGGCTCTTGGAGAGGAAAGAAGCCTATTCAGCGCAATGCTATTATTGCATTGGCTCATTTTAAAGAAGAAGAGGCTTTGCCTTCCTTAATTGAGGTGCTACACTCAGATGTCCGTCCGGTATTAAGAGGAACCGCTGCTTGGGCAATCGCAAAAATTGGTGGTGAGGGGGCTAGAGAAGCGCTCATTTCAGCAAGAACAAACGAAAAGGATGATGAAGTTATTGCTGAAATCGAGAAAGGAATCTCTTCAATGAATTAACATGAACAGAGACTAGCCTGAATAGATATAGAAAAACGAATCGTTCAGGAGGATCTTTTCATGTGTGAAGAGCTTCGACAGGAAATCGAGCGGCGTTTGCAGTCTCTCGTGGATGGCAAAGTGAGTGACGAGGAGAAGTTGCTAAGAAAGCAGCAGCAACTAGAGTCAAGGGGGAGTAAAATTCTTAAAGCTAAAGCTTTTGGCAAGATACTTTCCAATGAGGGAGAATGGACACGTTATCTCGTTCATTTTAAATATTTAATTAAGCAGGACAGCTATATTTATTTAGAGGAAGAAGTCGAGGAGAGAGCTGCCCGCATAGAAAATCAAAAGCTGATAGAAGATAAGGAAACAAAACTCCCGCTTGTTTTTTTAGGGGAAGAAAAGGGAGTGGCTGACTTCCCGGAGGTCTTGGAAGAGAGACGAGCCTTTCATTATGACCGTCTTAAAGCCGTTCAATATGCGGAGCGATGGTGGAATAGTTATAATCCAGCTTATCGAAAATTTAATGTGGATTGTACCAATTATATTTCCCAATGCTTGCATGCAGGCGGAGCGCCGATGACGGGTTACCCAGATAGAAGCCGAGGCTGGTGGATGACAAGTAATAATTGGAGCTACAGCTGGACAGTTGCTCATGCTTTCCGCTGGTTTTTGTCCTCCTCCAAGAGCGGGATACGCGCGCAAGAGGTGAGTGAACCGAAAATGCTGCAGCCTGGTGATGTAATTTGTTATGACTTTCAAGGAGACGGCCGCTTTGACCATTCGACGATTGTCACAGCAAAAGACCGCCGTGACATGCCGCTCGTTAATGCCCACACAACAAACAGCCGCATGCGCTATTGGAGTTATGAAGATTCTACCGCCTATACTCCCGGTATTCAGTATAAGTTTTTTCAAATTAAAGATGATTCTTCTTAAGTTTTTTTACTAGTGATATAATAAATAGGTTACAGCATAAATATGAGGTGAATAATTTTGTCTATTAACGTAGTACTTTACCAGCCCGAGATCCCGGCCAATACCGGAAATATTGCTAGAACTTGCGCAGCTACAGATACAGTGCTTCATTTAATCCGTCCGCTTGGCTTCTCAACGGATGATAAAATGTTGCGCCGTGCCGGCCTGGATTACTGGCAGTTTGTAAAAGTGGTGTATTATGATTCCCTCGAGGAATTTTATGAGAAGAATGCCGATGGAGAATATTATTATTTAACCAAATTTGGCGAGAATAACTACGCCGATTTTGATTATAGCAATCGTGACAAAGAGCATTTCTTTATTTTTGGAAGAGAAACGACAGGCTTGCCAAAAGAGACTATTAATGAAAATAAAGAGCGGTGCCTGCGCATTCCAATGAATGAAAATGTAAGATCCTTGAATCTATCTAATACAGCCGCCATTTTAGTTTATGAAGCATTGCGCCAGCAGAGCTTCCTGAAATTAAAATAAAAAAGCACTGCAGCCTGACTGCAGTGCTTTTTTTGTGAAGAAAGTGACGTTCTTTTGACGATGCCTTCGCTTTTTTAAATTATTTTGTACCTGGCTTATCTTCATATCCAGCAGTAAAAATTGCGGAAAGGAAGGCAATAATCACAGCTAAAATGAGTATGAAATTCATTTTACGTACCCCTTTCTTAAGAAGTCTTTTCCTGCACACTATTTTTATTATAGCTGAAAGCATTTGTAAAGAAAACGCTAACTTATTGCAAATTACGGACAATCAATGATTCCGCTTTTCATTAGCATGTTAGAGGCTGTACGGGCATAGGATTTATTAATCGTTCTCTAATTACGCAAAAGCGGGAGGTCTATATGGATATCTTAAAAAAAGTCGAACAATACCGTGAACAGGAAGAAAAGTTAAAGTGGGAAGGCACTTTTGCGGAATATTTGGATATCGTTAAACAAAAGCCTTGGGTGGCTCAGTCAGCTCATTCTAGAATTTACCATATGATCAAAGACAAAGGGATAGAGACAGAGAATGGCTCTAAGAAATATAGTTTCTTCAGCACGGAGCTATACGGACTGGAAGAAGCGCTAGAACGCCTCGTTGAGGAGTATTTCCACCCTGCAGCAAAACGATTGGATGTCCGCAAACGGATTTTGTTGTTGATGGGACCGGTTAGTGGAGGGAAATCAACGCTTGTTGCCATATTGAAAAAAGGAATGGAGGCTTATTCAAGAACAGAAAGAGGGGCTGTATACGCGATTAAAGGATGTCCGATGCATGAGGATCCGCTCCATTTAATACCTGCTCATTTGCGGGAAGATTTTCATAAGGAGTATGGTGTTCGAATTGAAGGGAATTTATCGCCATTAAACATGATGAGGCTACAGGAAGAATACAATGGCCGGATTGAAGACGTACTGGTGGAAAGAATCTTTTTCTCTGAAGATAAACGGGTTGGGGTCGGAACATTCAGCCCCTCTGATCCGAAGTCTCAGGATATCGCTGATCTAACGGGCAGCATTGACTTCTCTACGATTGCTGAATACGGATCTGAGTCTGACCCGCGCGCCTACCGTTTTGATGGAGAGTTGAATAAAGCGAACCGTGGATTGATGGAGTTTCAGGAGATGCTGAAATGTGATGAAAAATTCTTGTGGCATTTATTGTCTCTTACACAGGAAGGGAACTTTAAGGCGGGAAGATTTGCCTTGATTTCCGCAGATGAATTAATTGTTGCCCACACAAATGAGACGGAGTATCGGTCGTTTATTTCTAATAAAAAGAATGAAGCCCTTCATTCACGGATTATTGTCATGCCGATTCCGTACAATCTAAAGTTGTCAGAAGAGGAAAAGATTTATGAGAAAATGATTCGCGAAAGTGATGTGTCTGATGTTCATATCGCTCCGCATACGTTAAAAGTAGCAGCCATGTTTACTATTTTGACTCGTTTGAAGGAGCCGAAACGCGGCGATATTGACCTTGTTAAAAAGATGAGATTATATGATGGCGAAAATGTGGAAGGGTACAATTCAGCAGATGTCGATCAGTTAAAGAAGGAGTACCAGGATGAAGGAATGAGCGGCATTGACCCACGCTATGTGATTAATCGTATTTCATCTACGATCATCCGTAAAGAAGTATCTTCCATTAACGCGCTTGATGTTCTCCGCTCCCTGAAAGAGGGACTTGATCAGCATCCGTCGATTTCAAACGAACAACGAGAAAAATACTTGAACTTTATTTCTGTCGCACGGAAAGAATATGACAACATTGCCAAGAAGGAAGTGCAAAAAGCGTTTGTTTACTCATATGAAGAATCAGCGAAGACGTTGATGGATAATTATTTGGATAACGTAGAAGCGTATTGTAATAAGTCAAAAATGCGCGATCCGCTCACCGGGGAAGAAATCAATCCGGATGAAAAGCTTATGCGTTCGATTGAAGAGCAGATTGGTATTTCTGAAAATGCCAAGAAAGCGTTTAGAGAAGAGATTTTAATTAGAATTTCGGCTTACGCTCGAAAAGGAAAGAGGTTTGACTATCATTCTCATGACCGCCTGCGTGAGGCCATCCAGAAGAAACTGTTCGCCGACTTAAAAGATATCGTGAAAATTACAACTTCAACGAAAACGCCGGATGAACAGCAGTTGAAAAAAATCAATGAGGTAGTGGCTCGTTTAATTGATGATCATGGCTATAATTCTGTATCAGCCAATGAACTGCTTCGTTATGTGGGCAGCCTGCTGAACAGATAGAAGAAGAGGCAGCCGTTTTGGCCGCCCTCTTTTTTCCTTTTCAACTATATACTTCGTACAACTTTCCGCCTGCATGCATACGATAAAACTAAGGAAAGGAGAGATGATAGGAGATGAGTGAGCATCATCACGTATCCCGTGAAAATTGGTCTCTTCACCGCAAAGGGTATGACGATCAAGAGCGGCATAAGCAAAAAGTACAGGATGCCATAAAAAAGAACTTGCCGGATTTAGTTACAGAAGAGAGTATCATCATGTCAAACGGCAATGAAGTCATCAAAATCCCTATTCGTTCCATAGAAGAATATAAAATTAGATATAACTATGATAAAAATAAGCATGTCGGGCAGGGGGACGGCGATAGCCAAGTAGGCGATGTTATCGCTCGCGATGGCAGCCCTGCTGAGGGAGCTGGAAAAGGAAGCGGTCCCGGCGATCAAGCTGGAGAAGATTACTACGAAGCAGAAGTGTCGTTTATGGACTTAGAAAAAGCATTCTTCAGCGAGCTGGCACTTCCCAATCTGAAGCAAAAAGAACAGGCGCCTTTCACAGTGGAAGACGTGGAATATAATGATATACGCAAAACAGGGTTAATGGGCAATGTGGATAAGAAGAAAACATTGCTATCAGCTTATAAGCGCAACGCTTTAACTGGAGAAGCGAAATTCCATCCTATTTTACCCGAGGATTTAAAATTCAGAACGTGGACAGAAGTGGAAAAGCCAGAATCAAAAGCCGTGATCCTTGCAATGATGGACACAAGCGGATCGATGGGGGTCTGGGAAAAATATATGGCCAGAAGCTTCTTTTTCTGGATGGTTCGCTTTTTGCGGACAAAGTACGAAACCGTTGATATTGAATTTATTGCTCATCATACAGAAGCCAAAGTAGTCAGCGAAGAGCATTTCTTTTCTAAAGGAGAGAGCGGGGGGACGATTTGTTCATCTGCTTATCGAATGGCTTTAGAACTTATCGAAGAGAAATATGACCCTTCCCGCTACAATATTTACCCCTTCCACTTTTCAGACGGGGATAATTTATCATCTGACAATCTGCGGTGTGTAAAGCTGGTTGACGAGCTGATGGAAAAATCGAATATGTTCGGCTACGGAGAGGTGAACCAGTACAACCGAAATAGCACGCTCATGAATTCGTATAAAAATATTAAAGATAATAAGTTTAGACATTATATCTTGAGGCAAAAAGCGGATGTATTTTATGCGATGAAAAGTTTTTTGGAAAAGAAGAATAGAAAAAAGTACCTTATTGAAAAGATCCATGCTTTCAATAAGGTACTTTTTTGTTTAGTTTGGCTTGAACAGGAAATAAATAAAGATATCAGACAAGTAAAGGAGCGAATAGAAAATGAGTAAAGAGACTGGCAAGCAACAAGAGCAGGAAAATCTGTCAATTGAGCAAAAAGAAAAAAGAAGGCGCGGTGAAGATATCGAGCCACAGCGAGAAGTGGATAAGCCGACGCATTCTGATTCATAAAAAAAGAGATCAGCACATATTGAGGATTTTCTCAATATGTGCTTATTTATTTGATCAATATTTTAAGAAGAGTTAATTATGGGTATAAGACGAAGGAGTCTATCATAAGGAGGAGCCATATGAAAGCTGTTACTTACCAGGGAGCAAAAGATGTGCAAGTAAAAGAAGTAGAAGATCCTGTTTTGCAAAAAAGGGACGATGTGATTGTTCGCATCACCTCCACAGCTATTTGCGGATCGGACCTTCATCTTTATCAAGGCAATATGCCGCTGCGTCCGGGCTATATTATCGGGCATGAGCCAATGGGAATTGTCGAAGAAGTGGGGCCAGATGTAACGAAAGTAAAAAAAGGAGACCGAGTCGTTCTGCCGTTTAATGTCTCATGCGGCCACTGTTTCTATTGCCAGCATGACATGGAAAGTCAATGTGACAATTCCAATCCTCATAAGGATACGGGAGGATACTTCGGTTATACAGAACAATACGGCAATCATCCCGGAGGCCAGGCAGAATATCTGCGAGTGCCATTCGGAAACTTTATGCCGTTTGTTGTTCCTGAATCTTGTGAACTGGAGGACGAGGCTTTATTATTCATGTCGGACGTGTTGCCAACAGCCTATTGGAGCGTGGAACACTCAGGCATGAAGCCAGGGGATACGGTTGTCGTTCTTGGGAGTGGCCCCATTGGATTAATGACGCAAAAGTTTGCGTGGATGAAAGGAGCCAAGCGGGTTATCGCTGTTGACTATTTGCCTTATCGTCTGCAGCTTGCTCAAAAAATGAACAATGTAGAGGCGTATAATTTCTCCGAATATCCGGAAATGGGTCACCACATTAAAGAGCTGACAAACGGAGGAGCAGATATCGTTATCGACTGTGTAGGAATGGATGGGAAAAAATCAGCGATTGAAAAAATCGAACAAAAATTAAAGCTGCAAGGTGGTACATTAAGTGCGATCAATATCGCTAAAGATGCCGTAAGAAAGTTTGGCACCGTTCAGTTAACTGGAGTATACGGGCTTATGTACAATATGTTTCCGCTCGGCAATTTCTTTGAGAGAAACGTCACATTGAAAATGGGCCAGGCACCGGTTATCCATTACATGCCGGAGCTATTTGAAAAAATTACAGCAAGTGAAATTAATCCGACGGAAATTATTACGCATATTATGCCGTTAGACCAAGCGTCACAGGCTTATAAAATTTTTAATGATCATGAGGACGAATGTGTAAAAGTTGTATTAAAACCTTAAAAAAGAAGAAGCCGAATCCGGCTTCTTCTTTTCAAAAGTTTAGTGAGGCAAAAAGGCAAGCTGGTAAAAGAACAGAACAGCAAACACATAAACGAGTGGATGCACTTCACGGAATTTTCCGCGAACCACTTTCAATAGCGGGTAGGAAATGAAACCGAGAGCAATACCTGTTGCAATACTAGACGTTAATGGCATGCTAAGAATAATTAAAAATGCTGGAAATGCTTCATCAAGCTCATTCCAAGTAATCTTGGCGACACTTTCCATCATTAAGCAGCCAACGATAATCAGAGCAGGAGCTGTGATAGCCGGCAAGCCGGATACCGCACTGACGAGCGGCCCAAAGAAAGCAGCAAGCACAAACAATCCAGAAACAACAACAGTCGTAAGCCCAGTACGTCCGCCAGCAGCGACCCCAGTTGAAGATTCTATATAGGCACTTGTCGGGCTTGTTCCAAAGATAGAGCCGGCAGTAGCCGCAATAGAATCAGCGAGAAGGGCCTGGCGCGCTCGTGGCATAGTTTTGCCTTTCATCAAGCCAGCCTGCTGAGCCACAGCAATCATGGTCCCTGTTGTATCAAAAATAGTTACTAATAGGAAGGAGAAGACGACAGCATATAAGTTATGCTGAATCACATCTCCAATAGCAGTGAACGGGTTAGAAATCAGCAGCCCCTCTGGAAGAGAAGGAGCGGAGACAACCTTAGTAATTTCTAATTGACCGGTGAAATAAGCAATCACACTCGTAATAAGCATCCCAATAAACAAGGCCCCATTTACTCTCATAACCATCAGTACAATAGTAATGGCGAGCCCTGCCAAGGCTAACAATGCTCCAGGGCTATGGAGATCGCCCAGCGCTACTAAATTTGTCGGATGATCAGCGATAATACCAGTTTGGCGAAGCCCAATAAAGGCGATAAATAACCCGATTCCCGCTGTAATTCCATGCTTAAGATTATCTGGAATAGCAATAATTAATTTTTCTCGGAAAGGAGTCAAGGATAAGGCAATAAAAATAAGACCGGCGACGAAAACAGCAGCAAAAGCTGTCGAATAAGTAATGTCTCCGTGAGAACCGACAACAGAATAAGCAAAATATGCGTTCATACCCATTCCCGGGGCAATCGCAATCGGATAATTGGCCATGAGAGCCATCCATAATGTTCCGATGACAGTAGCAATAATCGTGGCTGTAAATACTTGATCAAATGGTACACCTGCATCCTGTAGGATAATTGGATTCACCACAACAACGTATACCATTGTTAGGAATGTAGTCAGACCAGCGATTACTTCTTTTTTTGTATTTGTTCCATTTTCCTTTAATTTAAACATTGGAAACCTCCAAAATACGAACATTAAAAATCACACTTAATATAATATTCGTTTTGTTGAGTAGATGCAATAGGAAAATAAAAAAGAGTGATCTTTTGATCACGAACAAGCCATGTTGTTCAGTATTGGTGAAACTAGTGCGTGAATGGAGAGCTATTTCTTATTATGGTAGCGAAAAAGCAAGATATCCAAAGTTTCTATTGAGGCAAAAAGAATACGCGGTTAAGATGAAGGTGCAAGTGAACGAATGGTTATACTGGCTAGCGGGCTTTTAATAAAAGGCTCTGTTAAAGAAGGATGTTTTTTTATCGTTGATTGTAGCAGGAAGCGTCCGCCTGCAGTGAAAATCAACCATTAAGTATCACAGAGACTAATCAAAAGGAAGAAATCACTTTTTAGAAGGAGGAGATAAAATGCCTGGAAGCAAGCAGGAAAAGATACTCATCATTCTCATGTTTGTTATTGCCTTCGTTCTATTTTTAAATATTTTAAGAAAATATGTATTTTAAAAAGCTGTCCCGCCATAGCGGAACAGCTTTTTATAGGAATAAATCAAGAATGAAGTAGGTTAAAGCGGCAATTGTAGCCGATATTGGCAATGTGATCACCCACGTAATTAACATGCGCTGGGCCGTTCCCCATTTAACACCGCGAATCCGATGTGAAGCGCCTACCCCTAAAATGGAAGAAGAAATGACATGAGTAGTACTGACTGGCAAATGGATAAATGTAGCACCGAAAATGATAGCTGCGGATGTTAAGTCGGCCGCAACACCATTAACTGGACGAATCTTCATAATTTTTCCGCCAACCGTTTTAATGATCTTCCAGCCACCTATAGAAGTCCCAATTCCCATGGCAGCCGCACAGGAAAACTGTACCCAAAACTGAATATCCGTTGTCGACTGGAAGTTGTTAGCGATCAGTGCCATTGTAATAATCCCCATCGCTTTTTGGGCATCGTTCGTACCATGTGTGTATGATTGCAAGGCAGCCGTAAAAATTTGAAAGTGGCGGAACCGGCGGTTTGTTTTCGGTAAGTTATTGTCCTTAAACACCACTTTGAATATGCTGTATACGATAAAGCCGCCAATAAAAGCAATAATTGGCGAAAGAATCAGTGCTTCAATAATTTTTAAGAAGCCACTGTAATTCAAAATTCCCACACCGGCAGCGGCAATCGCCGCCCCAGCAATAGAACCAATCAAGGCATGAGAGGAACTGCTCGGAATTCCGTAATACCATGTAAGTAAATTCCAAAGGATAGCAGAAATTAAAGCCGCTAAAATAACGGTCGAACCATTTTCAAGCATAAATGGATCAACAATATCCTTTGTGATGGTCTTCGCTACTCCAGTGAATGTCATGGCCCCAAGAAAGTTCATAGAAGCTGCCAGTATAATAGCATGGCGGGGCTTAAGAGCCTTCGTGGAGACGGAGGTAGCAATAGCATTTGCCGTATCATGGAAGCCGTTAATAAAATCAAATGATAAAGCGCAGACAACGATTAATACTGTAACAATGAGTAGAGAATCCATAAATAGGGCGCTCCTTAAGCGTTTTTCATAATGATGGTTTCGAGAGTATTGGCCACATCCTGACAGAAATCAGCAATTTGTTCTAAGCTCTCATAAATTTCTTTTAGCTTAATGAGTTGAATTGGGTCTTTCTCTGTGGCGAACAGATGTTTAATGGATTGGCGTCTTATGCCATCACAAGCTGTTTCGTAATCTTTAATTTTAATGACATGCTCACGGATTGGCAGTAGCTTTTTCGTCTCAAGCAAGTCAACGGCCCGTTCAATTTCAACTGAACAACCGCGAATGGCTTCAACAAATTTCAGCATATATTCATCGACGTTAATAATCGAGTACATTTCAAACATCGCTGCTGTTTCTTCAAGACCGTCAAGGACATCATCCATGCTCATCGCAAGCGCTAAAATGTCTTCCCGCTCGATCGGTGTGATAAACGACTGGTTCAATTCCTTAATAACCTCGTGAATTAATTCGTCGCCTTTGGTTTCGAACGTTTTCATCTCGTTGTAAAAGATTTTTAAATCGCTGGCGTTCTTTAGTTTGTAGTCAGCAAAGTAATCGGCACTTTCCTTCAAATTGACTGCAATTGAATTAAGCAAGATAGTGAATTTATCCTTTTTGTGTTTAAACAATTCGAAAAGCCTCCTAATTATAAAAAATGGCTAACAGCACTATTTTACTTGAATAAAGCCCAAGAAAAAAGAGTTTGTCGAAAAAGGCAGAAAAATTATTTGTTTAAACGGCTTTCCCCAGCTAAATGGTCGATTCTGCTTTTATTTGACGGTAAAATACAAGTAAATCTGAAAGGAGGAATAAAAATGAAAGTTGTTGAAAATCTCCAAGGCACGCTAACTTTGAACAATGGACTGGTGATCCCTCAAGTAGGACTCGGTGTCTATAAAATGACGGATGAGGCAGAGGCGAACTTTGCCATTCAGTCGGCCCTGCGCATGGGATATCGTCTCATCGACACGGCAGCTATCTATGAAAATGAACAGATTGTTGGCCAGGCTATAAAAGAAAGCGGCGTGAACCGTGAAGAAGTGTTCCTTACTACAAAAGTGTGGAACAGTGATCAGGGATATGATGAAACCCTAAAAGCATTTGACACCTCATTAAATAAACTGCAAACGAATTATCTGGATTTATATTTAATTCACTGGCCTGGAAAATCAAAAGAGAAGTACCGGGAAACATGGCGGGCACTCGAGCAGTTATACAGCGAAGGAGCCGTTAAAGCGATCGGTGTCTGCAACTTCCAAGTCCACCATCTGGAAGGGTTGCTTGCTGTCTGCAACGAGGTGCCGGCCATTAATCAGATTGAGAATCATCCATACTTGACTCAGGAAAAAGTGAGAAAGTACTGCCAGGAAAAAAACATTATGGTAGAGGCATGGTCGCCAATCGCTCGCAATAGGCTGGCTAACGAACCGACACTGAACCACATAGCGAAAAAACACAACAAGTCAGTTTCACAAATTATTCTACGCTGGCACCTGCAAAATGGCACAGTCGTTATTCCAAAATCCATTCATCCTGAACGAATGAAAGAAAACAGTGAACTTTTTGATTTTCAACTTTCCCTTGAAGACATGAAAAATATCAACGCCTTAAACAAAGGAGAAAGAATCGGTCCCGACCCCGACCAATTTGAAAATGGCTTTGCAAATTAAAAGCGCAAGGCGCTCGCCCAGCGACCGTTCAGCCAATTTAAGTGAAGAGAGAGCGAATGTCATCTGGAACAGTTGACTGGCAAACGATTGTTTCACCGATGAACGGATGAGGAATTTCGATTTTAGCCGCATGAAGAGCTTGTCTTTTTACGAGTGGCTCTCCTCCGTATAGACGGTCTCCGACAAGAGGGTGACCGCTGGCAGAAAAGTGAACGCGAATTTGATGAGTTCGTCCAGTCGCAAGCTGACATTCTACAATAGAGAGCTTGCGGCTTTTATTTCTCTGCAGCACACGAAAATAAGTGAGAGCAGATTGGCCCGATGATGAGATGCGTCTCCTCGTGGGATGATGTCTATCTCTTCCGACCGGCTTGTTGATCGTTCCTTTATTTTTTTGCATGATGCCGTGAACGGCAGCGACGTAAGTTCGTTTAATAAGTCGATCTTGCAGAAGGTGGGAGAGAACCGTATAGGCTGCTTCATGCTTGGCAAATAGAACGACACCGCTCGTCTGTTCATCCAAACGATGAACATGGCGGATAAAACCACACTCTCCGGATAATTGGACATGATAAGCAACTGCATTGAGTAAAGAGTTGGTCTCTTCCTCCTGATTAGGGTGAGTTTTCATTCCAGCTGGCTTATTCACAACGAGCAAATGGTCGTCCTCATATAAAATATCCATGTCAAAGAACGAAGGAACAGGGCTTTCTGTGGAGGAAAGGAATAGCGGAATCTGCAAGGCATCATTCTCCTTGAGAGCAGCTTGCCAATCAGCTGTTTTTCCATTTAATGTGATGGCTTGATCCATTCTCCATTGATGAATCAGTTTTTTTGGCAGCTTCCACTTTTCTTTAAAAATAGAATAAGCGGTTTCCCCTTCCCACTCCAAAGGAATGCTAATTTCGTAAATAGTACCTTTGCGCTTTGTCTTATACAAAATGGTTCCCACCTTTAGGTTATCTTACCCCATTTCACAAAATTACCAACGTTATTAAATGAGGTTATATGTTATTCTTGAACTATCTATCAGATCATTAATTAGGATATAGCAGGGAAGGTGTTTTTTTGAAAGTAATTATTGCCTCCACTACCGAGCAGGAAGAAAAAATTAATGAATTAATTTGGCAATTAAAGGAGGAAGTTTTCCCCCGCTTCTTTGAAGAAGAAGAACTGAGAATCATGTATGAATTTGGAATATTGGAATTGACAGATAGTCACTTTAAGCTTTTTGGAACTCTCCAGGATGCTTTTCAAGTGATCTCTAGTCTTCAAACAATTTTATCTATCCTTGAAACAGACGATCCTGCTAGTCTGCCCTCGCACTATCAGGAAATGTTTGAAAGAAACACAGCGATTTTAGAAGCGTTTGATATTAGTTTTCCTTTCTTTCTCAGTCATTTTACCAATAAAAGAAGTCTGATCCCCTATTTAACTTCTCTTACCCCGTCCAACACATACTTGATGTAAGCCTTCTGTGCAACCAGAAGGCTTTTTTTTATTAGGGCTCGGCTATCCCTAATTGTTGATTTCTGCTCCGATTTTTTGTTGAAAAACCCTATTCCCCTTTAACAGAGCCTCTGTTTTAAAATCATAATTAACAAGCGATCATAAAAGAAGCCCCTGCCATTGGAGACAGGGGAGTTCTTTTATTTTTCTTTATGGGCATCCAAAAATTGTTCAAGCGTTTCTTTCGGCTGGCTGCCGACGAGGCGCTCCTGCTCTACACCATTTTTAAAGTAGACAAGAGTTGGTGTTGATTCAATCTGGTAATGATCCCATCCATCTTCAAATTCAAGAAGATTAAACTGATTGATATGAGTATTCTTTTCTTTAGCAAGCGGCATAAGAACCGGCGTAGTAGCCTGACAATGAGGACAGGTTGGGCTATAAAAATAAACAAAAAGGTCTTCTCCGTCCTCTAGCTTCTTGTCCAACTCATCCGGCAAGATAAGATTGCTGTAGTTTGGATCATCAAGTTGTTTAATCGTTTCGGGATGAAGCTCTTTTTTACCATAAGGATTGTCCTTTGACGCTTCATTTTGCTGATATTTGGTGAGGAAAACAATTGCTGCAAATATAACTAAAATAACAGCCGCAAAGATAATAATTTTTTTCATGCTAGGCAACGTCCTTTCCTTTAATAACGAGGAGGCTGGTTATAAAAATAATAATGAATGCTGTAAGTGCCAAAAAAGGGATAGTAATAAAACCAAACCAGTTAATGTACATTCCTGTGCACGGTACCCTTCCGCATGCTGGAGCACTGTTTGTAAAAAAATCAACTTTTTGAATAGCGTAATGATAAAGAGAAATACAGCCCCCGATAGCTGAAAGGGTTAAGGAATAGCGGGCAGCAGCCATATCTTTTTTTATGATGGCAAGCCCCAGGATTAAAACAAGTGGATACATAAGAATCCGCTGATACCAGCAAAGCTCGCAAGGCTCATATTTCATCACTTCCGAAAAATATAAGCTGCCGAGCATCGCAATAAAGGAAGCGCCCCAAGCGATAAAAAGCAGGTTTTCTTTTTTCATACATTCTCCTTTTCTATATAAATTTCTCTAGATGATTATAGTATTATCAGCTGAAAAAAGTAAAATAATCAGTCCCAAAAGTGCAAAGAGACATGAGAAAGAGCAGCTGGAAAGGCTTTTTTTTACCTTCCCAGCTGCTTATCACTGGTGGAATTCCTCTAGGCATTTAATGAGTTGGCATGTTCCACATAGTGGAATAATGTATAAAAAGTTTTTTCCACAGCAGAATAAGAATTAGGGAATGAGCGGGCATGGAGAAAATGTTCAATTTTCTTCGACAGTAAATGATCTTTTGTCCGCACCATCAATATGAGCAGATTTGTCCAGTCTGAACGATGAACATAGTACAGCACACGGTCATAATCTGTATAATCCATTTCTTATCCCCCCTTGTTCGAGGAACTATCTATAGTATATGTTCCTCCTCAAAAAACTCTCTCTGTAAATACTGGCATAGCCCCCGTTTAAAAATTGAATAAGGATTTGGCGGAAAAGAGGGTATGACCCTTTGCTTTTTTTCATAAGTATTTGTTAAAGGGCAAAAGGGGGAAGCGAAAATGAATGAGGCAGAAATGAAAGACCTTCAGTATGCCATTGATGAAATTACTGAAATTGCCACGGGATTCGGCCTTGATTTTTATCCGATGAGATATGAAATTTGCCCGGCGGAAATTATTTATACGTTTGGCGCCTACGGCATGCCGACCCGGTTTTCTCACTGGAGTTTTGGTAAACAATTTTTCAAAATGAAACTACAATATGATCTTGGTCTTAGTAAAATATACGAGCTCGTAATTAATTCAAATCCATGTTATGCCTTCTTGCTTGATACGAATTCTTTAATTCAGAACAAACTGATTGTAGCTCACGTATTGGCTCATTGTGATTTCTTTAAGAATAATGTCCGTTTCCAGCAAACGAACCGACATATGGTGGAAAGTATGGCTGCAACAGCTGACAGAATCCATCAATATGAAATGGACCATGGCAAAGAAACGGTAGAAAAGTTTTTGGACGCTGTGCTGGCCATTGAGGAGCACATCGATCCTTCGCTTCTAAGACGGCAGCTCTACTGGCAAACAGACGAACCAGAAGTGGAGCAGGAGAAGAAGAAGGGGCCTTATGATGATCTTTGGCTGCTTGATGAGACAAACACATTTGAAATTACACCGAAAAAAGCAAAGAAAACAATTCCTCCCCGGCCGGAAAAAGATGTCATGCTGTTCATTGAACAGTATAGCCGAGACCTTGAGGACTGGCAGCGTGACATTATGACAATGGTAAGAGAGGAGATGCTTTATTTCTGGCCGCAGTTAGAGACGAAAATTATGAATGAGGGCTGGGCTTCTTACTGGCACCAACGTATCGTGCGTGAGCTTGATTTAACACCGGGAGAAGCAATTGAGTTTGCTAAGCTAAACGCGGGTGTCGTCCAGCCGTCGCGCACGTC
Source organism: Bacillus sp. PK3_68 (assembly GCF_003600835.1). Taxonomy (NCBI): domain Bacteria; kingdom Bacillati; phylum Bacillota; class Bacilli; order Caryophanales; family Bacillaceae; genus Bacillus; species Bacillus sp. PK3_68. The sequence goes on from NZ_NQYC01000001.1 coordinate 3,518,532, forward strand.
GATCAATCCTTATTATTTAGGACTGAAAATGTTTGAAGATATTGAAGAACGGTACAATAACCCAACGGAGGAAATGAAGCGCCACGGAGTTAAAGCAGGATCAGGACGAGAAAAAATATTTGAAGTCAGGGAAGTTGAGTCTGATATTTCGTTCTTACGCAATTATTTAACGAAAGAGCTCGTTTTAAGAGAAGACATGTATTTATTCCAGAAAAAAGGGAAAGATTATAAGATAATCGATAAAGAATGGACAAACGTGCGCGACCAACTCGTTAGCATGCGAGTGAACGGCGGATTTCCTTATTTGACAGTGAATGACGGCGATTATATGAAAGCGGGAGAACTGTATATTAAACATTGGTACGAAGGAATTGAGCTGGACCTGAAGTATTTAGAAAAAGTTTTGCCGCACCTATATACGTTATGGGGAAGAACCGTTCATTTGGAAACAATGGTGGAAGACCGGGAAATTCTCTTTACCTTTAGTGGCCACAAAGTGCAGCGTAAGTATTTATAACGAGCGGGTGTCCGGATTTCCGGCCACTCGTTTTTTTATTCATTCCAAATTTTTTAGCCGTTGTTCGTATGTTAGTTTTATTTGCGAACGGAAGGGGAAATATTTCTTGAAGCTAATTTCCGGAAGGAGAGCAGAAAATAATGGGATTAGTTTTTATGGTTCTCTATTTTTTAATTGTCGCTTTTGTTATAGAAATTTCTGTTACTTTATTTAATTTAACTGGATTAGAAACAGCAGTTTCCCGTTATCAGGTGGTCTCTATGCTCACAAATACCGGATTTACTACAGATGAAGCCCAGTTGGTCCTTGATCATCCAGTTCGCAGGCGGCTGAGTATGTTTCTTATTTTATTTGGGGCTTTTTCACTTGCTGTGGTAATTTCTTCCATCACCAATATACTATCAAATGACTTGCGTGTAAAAGAATTGACGATAATTAATGTGATTCTGCTCATTCTTTTGATGATCGGGAAAACCCCTTTTATTAAGGAGCGGCTGAAAAAGAAATTAAACAGGGAAATGGAAAAAAAATTAGAAATCTCAGAGCTGCCTATTAAAGATGCGCTGTACTTAGACGAGGATGATTTGGTAACGGATGTGGTCATTGAAAAAGATTCTGAATTCATCGACCGGAAAGCAGTAGACCTCGTGGAACGTGATGAAGACATCAGCATTTTATTTATTAAACGCGGCAAAGTGAATATTCGCAATAAGCTGGATGAAGAAAAGATCCATGAGGGAGATCAGTTGTTCATTTATGGAAATAAAAAACAAATAGAAAAGAAGTTCCTGAAGGCAGATGAAAGAATTGAAAGCTCTTCAGACTAGAAGGCAATAAGCTGTTCATTGTAAATAAAGGCTGGCTTTTTTATTGGCCGCTACCTGTGGCCTCTCCATCATCCTTCGCCTTTGTACGCAGATAGTCTTAAATAAACAAGCTGAAGGCTCAGTCGCATGAGCCTTCAGCTTGTTTATTGGTTTCTTGCAGGCGCTCCATTATGCGCCGCTTTCTATATAGCATGCTGCCTGCTTCTGCCACGTCAAGAACGGCCGAGCGGTTTGTAAAAGCCCCAAATATCACTCCAGCTACCGGTATAAGCTGCATCATTTTCTTCCAGCCGAATTGATCTCGGTATGTATAGACAACTTCACGCCAGCCTTGCAACTGTGACATCATTTCCCGGCTTTGCCCCCGCCCTTCATAGAAGCCGGACAAGTCAGTTAAAATGGCTTTTTTTCCAACAACGTCTGAAGAAGTAAATTGTAAACATTTAATAATAAAGATACGCTCAGCCTTTTGCTTTGGATCATAACCGTAGGCAATGGCAATTTCTTGAAGGGTTTTCAAGGACAAGCCAAGAAGCAAAGGAATGTCTACAGCTAAAGTGAATAGACCGCCGATCCCGGTTGAAGCTCCCTGGACGGTTGCCATGTTGGCGCGGGATTTTTTTAATTCTTCGGCTATGGCATCCATCGTTTGAAGGTTCACTCTCCCAACATCCTCCACTGATTCAATCGTTAATTTGGGATGGGCCTCCTGCACTCTCTTCAAAACAGTTTTTTCCTGGACGAGATATTGTCCGCCTGTTTGAATAAAGCTGCCAATTTCATCAAGCAGCAGAGCGATTTTGTCCTGGATGATCCTTGGGGTAACTTTATCGAGCAGTTTAAAAGGAAGGCGGGCAATCTTATCCCAGATCCATAAGTGCTTCTGTTCTTGTTCCCATTTATTGATTGATTCAAGCTCAGCTAATAATTGTTCTTTCGTTTCCATAGCTATCCCACCTTTTGGTATGTTAATTAATGTACGTCAACGGTACGTATAAGGTTTCAATAAACAGATGATTGCGAATATAAGAAGGTGAATTTACTTGTTATTTGTATTTTGATATAATTCTCGCAATTGAATGAAATAAATCCTTTGTATATGTTCAAGAATAAGGCTTGAACGTTTCTACCAGGCTGCCGTAAATAGCCTGACTACAAGGGGTAGCAACCTTACGTTTACTTAATTTGCTATCCCCTTGTCAGCCGGCAGCTTCCGTTTTAGACGGAAGTTTTTTTATTGAAATCCATATAGCGGGGGAGCACACAATGAAACATTTTTTTGCTTTTCAAGAACGGGGAACGACGTATAAGCAAGAAACATTAGCCGGTATTACAACTTTTTTGTCCATGGCTTATATTCTCGTCGTTAACCCGATCATTTTAAGTCAGTCCGGAATGGATAAGGGAGCTATTTTTACAGCTACTGCCTTATCAGCTATTATCGGTTCTTTATTAATTGGGCTATTGGCTAATTACCCGATTGGCATAGCACCGAGCATGGGATTAAACACATTTTTTACATTTTCAGTCTGCATTGGCATGGGAATTCCCTGGCAAACAGCATTGACAGGCGTGTTTATTTCAGGTGTTTTGTTCGTTATTTTAAGTTTGTTAAAAATCCGTGAAGCGATTATTAATGTTATCCCGGAGGACCTGAAGCATGCTATTGCTGGCGGTCTCGGATTTTTCGTTGCCTTTATCGGTTTGAAAAATGCTGGCATCATTATAGCAAATGAGGGCACGTTTATCGGTATTGGCGATTTGCATTCACCAGAAGTATTGCTGTCGATATTTGGTTTTATCATAACAGTAATTATGATGGTACGAGGCATCGGTGGAGCCATCTTCTATGGTATGGCCATTGCTACAGTTGTTGGCATGCTGATCGGGTTAATCCGTGTTCCTGGAGAAGTAATTGGAGCTATCCCAAGCCTGACTCCTACTTTTGGTGTTGTTTTCTCTAATTTGCACAGTATCTTTACACCGGAGATGCTTGCGGTTATTTTTACCTTCCTCTTTGTTGCTTTTTTTGATACAGCTGGGGCGCTTATTGCGATTGCCAGTCAAGCGGGACTAGTGAAGGACAATAAAATTCCAAACGCTGGGAAGGCATTGTTAGCTGACTCTTCCTCAACTGTTGTCGGCGCTGTTCTTGGAACCTCTACTACAGCGGCGATGGTCGAATCAAGCGCCGGCATTGCGGTAGGAGGGAGAACAGGTTTTACTTCTATCGTCATCTCTGCTTTATTTGCTGTTGCCTTATTCTTTTCTCCGCTGCTGTCCGTTATCACGGCAGAAGTAACAGCGCCGGCACTCATTATAGTGGGCTCTTTAATGGCAACACAGATCAAGAATATTCGTTGGGACCAGCCAGAGATTACTATTTCTGCCTTTGTGACGATTATTATGATGCCGCTCACTTCAAGTGTTGCTAGTGGGATTGCTCTTGGATTTATTCTTTATCCGATTACGATGATTGCGAAGGGACAGGCAAAAGAAATCCATCCACTGCTCTATGTTCTCTTTGTAGCTTTTCTTGCTTATTTTATATATTTGTAAAAGACTAAGCCTCTTTACCATTAGAATCTAATCAGGTAAAGAGGCTTAGTTTAATTCATTCGTTAAATTCTTTACATGCTCCGCTAGCTCATCGCATACGATTTGATAAGCTGCCCATTTCTCTGTGGAGTCATCATAATGTTCCGGGTTTGGGATATCCCAGCGAAGGACCTTCTTTTTAGGAGCAAGTGAAAGGTCAGGCTCCCGATCGTGCTTAAAATCATAGATGTTCACGATCAGATCAGCTTTTGTGATCAAGTGAGGCGCGACTAGTTTTAATTCTTTGTCTGTAATATCTATATTAACTTCTTTCATTGCCTCAATTAACAATTCATTTTCCGAGCTTTCGATAAAGGACGCGCTCACAAAGTTTAGTGAAGGATCGTCTAGCTTAGAGGCCCATCCTGCAGCCATGATGCTTAGGTCATTTGATGTAGAAAGAAATAATATGTTTTTGTTATCCATTATTCAAGCCCCTTTGCCGTCGTTTCTATTTCTTTTTTACCCCCTTTTTCTAAAAATATGCCTAAATGTCAAAAAAATTAGTAAGCGAGTAACCGAAAGATATAGGACTAATGGAATGTTTCGTTAAACGGTAATCTTTCTAATGATGTTTGGCATGCTCGATAGCTTGGAATAAAAGGTCAATGACATGTTCATCATCGTGTGAATAAAACAAGGTGGTGCCTTCACGCCGGTACTTAACAAGCCGCAAGTTTTTTAAAAAGCGGAGCTGATGTGAGACGGTGGATTGGAGCAGCGATAATCTTTCAGCAATATCATTTACCGAGTGTTCCCCAGTAAAAAGCAAGTTTAGAATTCGAAGCCTTGTAGGGTCTGATAAAGCTTTAAAGGTTTGTGACACAATAAATAAGGTTTCTTCATCTAATTCGATGTTCTTCTTTTTCATAGCTTTCCTCCAGAGGCAGTTTAATCTTATCGTATCAAATAACTAAAACAACTGTCATGAAGTAAAGCAAGTAAGCCGGCGTTTGAGTGTAAGGAAATTGAGGTAAATGTAATCATATTGAAAATTTTTGTATTTTTTGAAATTGTCAGTTATGATGGAATTTGTGACTGATTATTGAATTTGGGGAGGGAGAACGGGGATGAAACTTACTGGGAAAATTATTATTGCTTTAATTGCCGGTGCTGTAGTAGGGCTGCTACTCAATATATTCGCACCCAATGCCTACGATGTATTAGATCCTTATTTTTTTACTCCGCTTGGCCGCATTTTTCTTAACCTCATTAGCATGCTCGTCGTACCGATTGTATTCTTATCTATTATTCTGGGAGCTGCGGGTCTTGGAGATCCGAAAAAGTTAGGCAGGATTGGATTGAAAACGATTTCTTATTTTTTAATTACTACTACAATCGCTATTATTATCGGATTAATTATCGCCGGTGTAGTAGAGCCTGGTAAGGCGGGAGAGTTTGACGTAAAAAATGCAGAGTTTTCTGCTGAAAAAGCTCCTCCTGTCGGGGAAACTCTGTTGAATATCATTCCGAAAAATCCGCTTGAGGCCATGACACAAGGCAACATGCTGCAAATTATTACATTTGCTCTTTTTATTGGTCTGGCTTTAACGGCTTTAGGTGAAAAAACAAAGGGCCTGCTGAAATTAGTGGAGCAGGGCAATGATCTTATGATGTATCTTGTCAGCTTTGTGATGAAATTTGCTCCGTATGGTACTTTCGGATTGATTGCTTCGGCTATTGGAAGCCAGGGCTGGGACGCTATCCGGGCAATGGGCATTTATATGGTTTGTGTGCTTGCTGCCTTGTTTATTCATGGAGTTTTAACTTACGGCGGGACCATTTTATTTCTTGCCAGAAAAAGCCCTCTATGGTTTTTCAAAAACTTTGCCCCGGCAATGAGTGTCGCTTTCAGCACATCAAGCAGTAATGCCACACTTCCCATTTCCATGGAAGTAGCGCAAAACCGTTTGAATGTGCCAAAGTCCGTTAGTTCTTTTGTCCAGCCGCTCGGTGCAACCATCAACATGGACGGGACAGCGATTATGCAGGGGGTTGCAACACTATTTATTGCACAAGTATACAGTATTGATTTAACGGTGGGTGAACTGGCTACTGTAGTACTCACTGCTGTTTTAGCTAGTATTGGAACAGCAGGTGTGCCAGGTGTCGGTCTGATTATGCTTGCCATGGTGTTAAGCAGTGTTGGCTTGCCGGTAGAAGGGATTGGCTTGATTCTAGGAATCGACCGTATCCTGGATATGACACGGACAGCTGTCAATATTTCTGGGGATGCAGCTTGTGCAGTTTATGTAGCAGAAACGGAGAAAAAGAGAACCATTAAGGAACAGCGGGCAGGCGCCTAAAAAAGGGGACATAACAGGTATGTCAAAAAAGGGACATTTGCTTGTTTGGTGTTTTACATTTTTTTTTCTTATTGTATAATAGCGCTATTAACAGCTTGCAAAGCAAAAGGAGATAATTGTATATGAATCTCGGTTTTGGAGAAATAGCTCTTATTCTTATTGTTGCCTTATTGCTTTTTGGCCCTTCCAAACTTCCGCAGCTTGGTAAAGCAGCCGGACAGACGCTGCATGAATTTAAGCGTGGCATGAAAGGTATTATGGAAGATGAAGACGAAGAGAAAAAATTGAAATAAACAAACGATAAAAGCTGACGGTTTTTGACCGTTAGCTTTTTTTATCATTTTATCCTTAGCCACTGCAGTAAGCGGTGTAATTTTTTGAAGGAAAGTAAATAAGTTGCTTTTATTGCCAAAAAAGGAAGCAAAAAAGCGCTGTTTTGCTGATATTTAGCTGAAGATTGGCGATTTAGGGCCTATCAGGTATAATAAAGCTCTGGTTGTGTCTGAGAAGCTTATTGTTGGAGAAGATAAAGTAAGGGAGAGGGCACAATCAAATTGCACTCTTAGCTTAAAGGCAGAGAGGAATTTTGCTCATTCAGGAGGCAAGAAACAGAAGTATGAATGCGATTAGCAGATTTATCAAAAATTTGTGGAGAAAGTTTCATTTAACACAAATTATGATTTTAGTCATGGCGGTTATGATTTTAGGTGGCCTTGGATTTATCGTTTATTTTATGAAGTCAGCGGATGTGGAAACGTTAAAGAAGGGGTTGTCGCAATCAACTACTCTTTACGATATGAACGGAGATAAAGCGAGCAAGCTATCGGCTAACCGCTCAGATAGCGTGCCAATTGCCAAAATGCCAAAGTATTTACAGGATGCTGTTGTATCGATTGAAGATCACCGTTTTTATGAGCACAATGGCTTTGATTTAAAAGGGATGAGCCGGGCACTCGTTAAAAATACGTTTTCCGGAGGTGTCGTGCAAGGGGGAAGCACGATTACGCAGCAGTTGACTAAAAATGCCTTGTTATCACCGGAGCAAACGTATAAGCGGAAAGTAGAAGAATTATTCCTCGCTATTGAAATTGAAAAAGTTTACACCAAAAAAGAAATATTGGAAATGTATTTAAATACGATTTATTTTGGTAGCGGAGCATGGGGAGTTCAAAATGCATCGAAAAAGTATTTTGGAAAGGATGTCAACGAGCTAAAGCTTAGTGAGTCTGCTATGCTGGCAGGAATTATCAAAGCGCCATCTGTACTTGATCCCTATAAGAATATGGATAAGTCTATCGCCCGCAGAAATGTCGTGCTCAGTCAAATGGCGAAGTATGGTTACATTACAGATGAAGAAGCGGAAAGAGCCAAACAGGCGCGCCCAGATCTTGAGGATAGAAGCGGTGATCCGTTGAAAGGAAAGTATCCGTATTATACTGATTCAGTGATCAACGAAGCGATTAACCGCTTTGGCTTGACTCAGAATGATCTGTTAACCAAAGGATATAAAATTTATACTGCGATGGATCAGGAAGTACAATCTGGACTTGAGCAGGTATATAAAAAAGATTGGCTATTTCCTGACTCAGTCAATGGAGAGCCATCTCAAAGTGCAGCCGTCTTGCTTGATCCAAAGACAGGCGGAGTGATGGCGATCGTTGGAAAACGGGGAGAACACGTATTTAGAGGGTTCAACTATGCTACACAAATGCAATCTTCTCCAGGCTCGACATTAAAGCCGCTTGTTGTGTACACGCCTGCTCTTGAGGAAGGCTATGAGCCAACATCCATGCTGCCTGATGAACCGATGAAATTCGGAGACTATGAGCCAACCAACTATGGAGGCGTTTATCGGGGAGAAGTAACAATGAATAAAGCAGTGGAGAAATCCATTAACATACCTACTGTTTGGCTTCTTGATCAAATTGGATTGTCGAAGGGATTAAATGCACTGGAACGGTTCGGAATTCCGTTTGAAAAAAGCGATGAGAACTTATCGATTGCATTAGGCGGTATGACCAAAGGAGTAGCTCCTTTGCATATTGCTCAAGCGTATACAACCTTCCCAAATGGAGGAGTGCGCAAAGACAGTTTCTTTATTCAAAAGATTATTGGTCCGGAAGGCGAAATTAAACCAAAATGGACGCCGAAGGAAACAAAAGTGACGACAAAAGAAGTGGCGGATAACATCAATGCGATGCTTCTAAATGTGGTTAAGCATGGTTCTGGAAAGAAAGCGAGAGTGCCAGGAACTGAGCTGGCAGGTAAAACAGGATCTACTCAGGTGCCAATTAAAGGAGTAAGTGGGACGAAAGATCAGTGGTTTGTCGGCTATACACCGGATGTGGTAGGTACCGTATGGATTGGCATAGAAAAGGCAAGTGAAAGCAATCATCTTGCTACCAATAGCTCCGAGGGAGCGGTTCCTCTGTTCAAGGAAATTATGGAGGAAACCCTTCCAGAACTTGACGGCACTTCTTTTGATGTGGAATCCATTGAGGAAGAAAAGCCAAAGAAAAAAGAGAAAAACTGGTTTGATAAAGCGATAGATAAGTGGAATGAATTATTTTAATAAAGCTTCCCTGGAGCCGTTTATGATGGACTCTGGGGAAGTTTTTTATTTAGTATATTGAACGTCATGAAAAGAAAAAGGCTAAAAATGTTCAGAATAGGTATTACATTAGAAATAGACAAAAATCAATAAAAAAAATTACGAATTTTTTTTGAAAAAACAAAAAGCGATGATATCAGCCTTGTAAGCGATTGCATCTTCGGCGCGCTAGAAATTAATAGTTTTAATTGTCTAAAAATTTATTAAAAGGTGTTGACCTGCAAGAAAAAGCAGGATATGATTGACCACAACATAAACTTAATTTTCAGATTTGAATGATAAATAAGTAATGAAATATTGAGACGAAAAGCCGGCGTTTCTTTTGGCCTACAGTCTACTTTTAAAACAGATCACATTCATCTTAGCAACCTATGCAGCTAGAGAACACCTGGAGGGATACTATGCGCAGCGACATGATAAAGAAGGGGATTGATCGTGCCCCTCACCGAAGCTTGCTTTATGCAGCTGGAGTAAAAACAGAAGATCTTCATAAGCCTTTTATCGGGGTGTGTAATTCTTATATTGATATTATCCCGGGCCATGTACATTTAAACAAATTTGCGGAAGTCGTTAAAGAAGCGATTCGCGAAGCCGGAGGGGTTCCTTTCGAGTTTAATACGATTGGGGTAGACGACGGTATTGCCATGGGCCACATTGGAATGAGGTATTCACTGCCGAGCAGGGAGTTGATTGCTGACGCTGCCGAAACAGTTATTAACGCCCACTGGTTTGACGGAGTATTCTACATTCCTAACTGTGACAAAATTACTCCCGGCATGTTAATGGCAGCTGCCAGAACGAATGTCCCTTCTGTTTTTGTTTCCGGCGGACCCATGGAGGGCGGGAAGACAAGTACTGGAAAACATCTCTCTCTCGTTTCTGTTTTTGAGGGAGTCGGGGCTCACCGTTCAGGGAAGATGTCAGCCGAAGAGCTGCTTGAAATTGAAAACAATGCTTGTCCAACATGCGGGTCATGTTCAGGAATGTTCACAGCCAACTCGATGAACTCCTTAATGGAAATGCTCGGTATGACACCGCCAGGAAATGCGACAATCGTAGCTACCTCAACAGAGCGTCACAAATTAATTAAACAGGCTGCTCATCACTTAATGGATTTAATTAAAAATGATATTAAGCCAAGAGATATTATTACAAAAGAAGCCATTGATGATGCATTTGCGCTTGACATGGCGATGGGCGGTTCAACGAATACGGTTCTTCACACGCTTGCTATTGCCCACGAAGCAGAGATTGATTACGACTTGAAACGAATCAATGAAATTGCTAAAAAGGTGCCATACTTAGCTAAAATTAGTCCGGCCTCTGATTATACAATGCAGGATGTTCACGAGGCGGGAGGCATTAGCGCCATTATTAATGAACTTTGCCGCATCGATGCTTTAAATAAAGAACGTATCACGATTACAGGAAAATCTGTTTACGAGAATGTAAAAGATGCAGAAATTACGAATGAAGCAGTCATTCGCAGAAGCGATAATCCTTATAGCCCGGTTGGTGGACTATCCATCCTGTTCGGGAACCTAGCCCCGGACGGCGGAGTCATTAAAGTTGGAGCTGTTGATCCTTCCATTAAGACATTTATGGGAGAAGCGATTGTCTTCGACTCACAGGAAGAAGCTCAGGAAGGCATTGATAACGGCACAGTAAGAGAAGGACATGTCGTCGTCATTCGCTACGAAGGTCCTAAAGGAGGACCGGGAATGCCTGAAATGCTTGCTCCAACATCAGCCATCGCAGGCCGTGGTCTTGATAAAAAAGTAGCGTTAATAACAGATGGAAGATTTTCAGGAGCTTCCAGAGGAATCTCTATCGGCCATATTTCACCAGAGGCCGCTGAAGCAGGACCAATTGCCTTCGTTGAAAATGGAGATCAAATTATTATTGATTTACCAAATAGAACCATCAATGTAGTTTTAACAGAGGAAGAGCTGGCTGAAAGAAAGAGAAACTGGGTGCAGCCAGAGCCAAAAATTAAAAAAGGCTATTTAGCAAGATATTCAAAGCTGGTTACTTCTGCAAACACAGGCGGAGTTATGAAAATTTAATCACTAAAGCGTTGACGAGGAAAAAGTTGTAAGAAACGGTATTCACAGAGAGCCGGCGGGGCTGAGAGCCGGCATACCCCTTACAGCGACATCCCCTCTGAGTGCCGGTCTGAACGGGGACAATTAGGATCGGTCGAGTATCATTTACTCGTTATCAAAAAGGACAATTATTTTAAATTGTCCACGAGGTGACATTTGTGAAAATGTCATAAACCAGGGTGGTACCGTGAAAAGAAAAGTCTTTTCACCCCTGCGCTTAACAGATTAGTAGGCGTGAGGGTGTAAAGACTTTTCTTTTTGTTTTTTTACTTAAAGAGCCCAAAATCACTCTTGCGATTTAGGAAAACAACAATTTGGAGGGAAATTGCATGAATGCAAAAGTAAAAACAAAAGCCAAACCGTTGACTCAGGCCATGAGTGGAGCAGATCTCTTTATTGAAGCATTGAAGAAAGAAGAAGTCGAAGTTGTGTTTGGCTATCCGGGGGGAGCTGTCCTGCCACTATATGACGCCTTGTATAGAAACCCCATTCGGCACATCTTAGCGAGACATGAGCAGGCTGCTATTCATGCAGCTGAGGGCTATGCCAGAGTATCAGGAAAGCCCGGAGTCGTCATTGCTACTTCTGGACCAGGAGCAACGAACCTTGTGACAGGTATTACAGACGCCATGATGGATTCTCTTCCTCTTGTTGTCTTCACAGGACAGGTAGCAACAGGGGTCATTGGAACAGACGCTTTCCAGGAGGCGGATGTGATCGGAATCACTATGCCAATCACAAAACATAACTATCAAGTGCGTGACTTGAAAGAATTGCCAAGAATTGTTCGAGAAGCTTTTCATATTGCAACAACCGGCCGCCCTGGTCCCGTTTTAATCGATATTCCGAAAGATATAGCTACAACATTAGGCGAAACCCCTAAATTCGTAACGGAAGTTAATTTGCCAGGCTATCAGCCAAACACTGCGCCTAATATTTTACAGATTAAAAAGCTTGCAGATGCGATTGCTCAAGCGAAAAAGCCGCTTATTTTAGCTGGTGCAGGAGTCATTCATGCTCATGCTTCAGAACAGCTGCTTTCCCTTGCAGAAGAAATGAATATTCCGGTAGTTAATACCCTTCTCGGACTTGGTTCGTTTCCAGCAGATCACCCATTATTCTTAGGGATGGGTGGTATGCATGGAACATATGCAGCCAACATGGCGATGTATGAAGCAGACTTGCTGATCAACATAGGTGCCAGGTTCGACGATCGGTTAACCGGTAATTTACAGCACTTTGCGCCTGAAGCCATAGTAGCCCATATTGACATTGATCCAGCAGAAATCGGTAAAAACGTGGACACCCATATTCCAATCGTAGCCGATGCAAAAGAAGCTCTGGAGAAACTGCTTGAAACGGACTTAATTGCACCAGATGCCAATGAATGGAGATTGCAGCTGAAAGAATCCCAAAAAGAGTTTCCGCTTTGGCATTCTGAAGAGGGGGAAGGTATTTCTCCTCAGCAATTAACGAAAATGATTCATGAAATTACAAATGGCGAGGCGATTGTCACAACAGACGTTGGCCAGCATCAAATGTGGACTGCACAGTATTACGGGTTCAACCGTCCAAACCGCTGGGTGACATCAGGTGGTCTTGGAACAATGGGATTCGGCTTCCCGGCTGCCATTGGTGCGCAAATTGCCTGTCCGGAAGAAACGGTTGTTGCGATCGCCGGAGATGCTGGCTTCCAGATGACTTTACAAGAATTGGCTCTTGTTGCTGAGTTGAACTTGCCAGTCAAAATTATGGTATATAACAACCAGGCGCTAGGGATGGTTAGACAATGGCAGGAAGCCTTCTATGAAGAAAGATATTCGCAGTCTTTAATTCCATGCCAGCCAGACTTTGTAAAACTGGCTCAAGCTTATGGAATTAAGGGCTACTCTGTTACAACAGAAGAAGAAGCGGAAAGCGTATTAAATGAAACATTAAACAGCCGCGAGCCAGTCCTAATCGATTGCCGGATTAAACCGAAAGAGCTAGTATGCCCGATGATTGCACCAGGCAAAGGACTTCATGAGATGATTGGGGTGAAACCATGAAACGCACAGTTACTGTAACCGTACTTAACCAAAGCGGTGTATTGAATAGAATTACCGGGTTGTTTACAAAACGGCAATTCAATATTGAAAGCATCACAGTCGGGCCTACAGAAACAGAAGGCATTTCCAAAATGACATTTATCGTTCACGTAGAAGATGAACGGACAGCTGAGCAGGTGTTAAAGCAGCTGAATAAGCAAGTAGATGTTTTAAAGGTTTCTGATATCACTGATCAGGCCGTTGTATCAAGAGAACTCGCTTTAATTAAAGTTCTCACTACTCCGCAAACCCGGGCTGAGATCAATGTGATTATTGAACCTTTCCGAGCCACAATTATTGATGTGGCTAAGGATAGTGTAACCATCCAAGTTGTTGGAAACTTCGAAAAAATAGAAGCGATGATCGAATTGCTTCGCCCTTATGGCATCAAAGAGTTGTCGCGTACAGGCCAAACGGCTTTAACGCGTGGCTCACAAAAACAGGTAACAGATTTGAAGCAATATTCAATCTTAAAATAAACAAACAAAATTTTGGAGGATGATGAAAATGGCAAAAGTATATTATAACGGAGATATCAACGAGGCAGTTTTAGCAAATAAAAAGGTAGCAATCATTGGATATGGTTCACAAGGACATGCGCATGCACAAAACCTACGTGAAAGCGGCGTAGATGTAGTTGTTGGTTTAAGACCAGGAAAGTCTTGGGATCAAGCAGAAAAAGATGGATTTGATGTTAAATCAGTTCGCCAAGCAAGTGCAGAGGCAGATTTAATCATGATTCTTCTTCCGGATGAATACCAAACAGCTGTTTATAAAAATGAAATTGAGCCTGAATTGAATGCAGGAAAAGCATTGGCATTCGCTCATGGCTTCAACGTTCACTTCAATCAGATCGTTCCACCGGCAGACGTAGACGTATTCTTGGCTGCCCCTAAAGGACCTGGTCATTTAGTGCGCCGCACATACACAGAAGGAGCGGGTGTACCAGGATTAATCGCTATCTACCAGGATGTGACAGGTGAGGCGAAAGACATTGCTCTTGCTTATGCGAAAGGTATTGGTTCTGCTCGTGCAGGTGTATTGGAAACTACTTTCCAAGAGGAAACAGAAACGGATTTATTCGGTGAGCAAGCCGTTCTTTGTGGAGGTGTATCTGCTCTTGTCAAAGCTGGATTTGAAACATTAGTAGAAGCGGGATATCAGCCAGAGGTTGCCTACTTTGAGTGCTTGCATGAACTGAAATTAATCGTTGACTTAATGTACGAGGGCGGCCTTGAAGAAATGAGATATTCTATTTCTGATACAGCACAATGGGGCGACTTTGTATCAGGTCCACGCGTAATCACTGATGAAACGAAAGCTCGTATGGGAGAAGTGCTGAAAGATATCCAAACTGGTAAATTCGCAAAAGGCTGGCTGCTTGAAAACCAATTAAACCGTCCTGAATTTACAGCAATCAATGAACGTGAAAAACAACATCCAATTGAAGTAGTAGGAAGAGAACTTCGTGCGATGATGCCATTTGTAAAAAAACAATCCAAGAAGGAAGTGTCAGCCGGTGCGAAAGGTTGAGATCTTTGACACAACGTTAAGAGATGGGGAACAGACAGCTGGTGTTAACTTAAACACTCTTGAGAAGTTAGAGATTGCCAAGCAGCTGGAAAGACTTGGGGTCGATGTCATTGAAGCGGGCTTTCCAGCCGCTTCAAAAGGCGACCTTGAAGCGGTTAAGCTGATTGCGAATACTGTGAAAAATAGTTCAGTTACTGGCCTTGCCCGTGCTCATCAAAAAGATATTGATGCAGCCTGGGAAGCACTAAAAGAGTCAGCGGAACCACGCATTCATGTCTTTTTAGCTACTTCACCTATTCATCGCGAATATAAGTTAAAAATGTCAAAAGATGAAGTTGTTGAAAGAGCAGTAGCAGCCGTTAAGTATGCGAAAGCAAAGTTTCCAAAAGTGCAGTTTTCCGCTGAAGATGCCTGCCGTACAGAACCAGAATTTTTGGCTCGTGTAACAGAGGCTGCCATTGAAGCCGGTGCAACAATTATTAATATCCCGGATACCGTCGGCTATATCACACCAAAAGAAATTAAAGAACTATTTATGTACTTAAAAAGCCACGTATCCAACATCGATCAAGCTATTTTGTCTGCTCATTGTCATGATGATCTCGGCATGGCAACAGCAAACTCATTAGCAGCCATCGAAGGAGGAGCCGGTCAAGTTGAAGGCACCATCAATGGAATCGGTGAGCGTGCTGGTAACGTAGCGCTTGAAGAAGTGGCTGTTGCTCTTCATATCCGTAATGATTTTTACGGTGCGACTACCAACTTGAAGTTAAATGAAATTAAGCGTACGAGCAGCCTCGTATCCAAGTTAACAGGCATGATCGTTCCTGCCAATAAAGCGGTTATTGGCGACAACGCTTTTGCTCATGAATCAGGCATCCATCAGGATGGCGTATTGAAAGAAAAAACGACTTATGAAATTATCACACCAGAGCTAATCGGTGTGAAGTCCAATAAACTCGTTCTTGGCAAGCTTTCTGGTCGTCATGCCTTTAAGAATAAAGCAATCGACCTCGGCTTTGATTTAACAGAAGAAAGATTAAACGAAGCATTTCGAGCATTTAAAGATTTGGCAGACAAGAAGAAGGAAATCACGGATGAAGATCTCTTCTCCATTCTTGCTGATAAACAAACAGAAGCAGTCGATGTTAGTCATTACGAGTTGAATAGCATTCAAGTTCAATATGGCACAGAAAATATTCCAACAGCTACTATTTCTGCTACGCTTCCAAACGGCATGCAAGTGACAGAGGCGGCCACTGGTTCAGGAAGCGTTGAAGCGATTTATAATACGCTTGAACGTTTGCTGGATGAACCAGTTAAACTGCACGATTACAAAATTAATTCAGTCAGTGCTGGTCGTGATGCTCTTGCTGAAGTGTATGTGCGCATTAAGCATAAAGGCATTGAAACGAGTGGGCGAGGTACAGCACAAGACGTTCTCGAAGCTTCTGCACGGGCTTATCTAAATGCTGTTAATCGGGTATTGACGTTAGAAGCACAGCAGTCAGAAGTACAGAAAGTACACATTTGATGTAACGGAGGGGTTAACGTGAAAAAGAACATTGCAGTATTGCCTGGAGACGGAGTCGGCCGGGAAGTGGTGAAAGGGGCCACTGCCGTGTTAGAAGCAGTCGGTCAAAGATTTGGCCATGAATTTGAATTTGAATATGCGAACATTGGCGGTGCAGCCATCGATGAATCAAATAATCCTCTCCCAAATGAAACATTGGAGCTTTGTAAGCAAAGTGATGCCGTATTTTTGGGAGCGGTAGGAGGGCCAAAGTGGGATAACTTGCCTTCTCATATACGTCCGGAGCGTGGATTGCTCGCAATCCGCAAAGAGCTTGGTTTGTTCGCTAATCTTCGCCCGGTTATTGGCTTCCACAGCTTGCTGCACTCTTCACCACTCAAGCCCGAAATTGCAGAAAATGTGAACTTGATGATTGTACGTGAGCTGACTGGCGGATTATATTTTGGAAAGCCAAGCGAACGGCGCGGGACGAATCAAGATTCCGTTGTTGATACGCTGCAATATACAAGAGCAGAAATTGAGCGAATTGTAGACAAAGCGTTTGAGCTTGCTGTGATCCGCAACAAAAAACTTACTTCCGTCGACAAAGCGAATGTACTGGAATCAAGCCGGATGTGGCGTGAGATCGTTAATGAAAAAGCCGCTTTGTATCCGCAGGTAGAAGTAGAACATATGTATGTTGACGCTGCGGCGATGAAGTTGATCAGCCGTCCGAAAGATTTTGATGTGGTAGTAACGGAAAATTTATTTGGCGATATTTTAAGTGACGAAGCTTCTATGATCACTGGCTCACTTGGAATGCTGCCATCAGCGAGCTTGACGGAAGACGGCTTTGGCTTGTACGAGCCAGTTCATGGTTCGGCGCCTGATATTGCCGGCTTTAATAAAGCTAATCCAATGGCAATGATTCTTTCAGCAGCTTTAATGCTGAAGTACTCATTCAATTTGCGTGAAGAAGCAGAATCAATTGAGCAGGCAGTTCAAGAAGTATTGAATGCCGGTTACCGGACGCCTGACCTTCAAGCTGCTGGAAGCACAGTTGTGGGCACAGAACAAATGATTAAGATTATTGTTCAGCATGTAGAAGAAGGTTCAGCTATTTCTTCGATTATGGGCGCTTATATGTAATGTAAAAATCAATGGATGTTATCAAAGAGGATTCCGTTTTTTCCGCAAGGAGATTGGAATCCCTCTTTTTTCAAAAAGGTTCTGTTAACTAGTTGATGGGAGTGAAAACCAGCAACCAATTATAACAGATTCTTAAAAAAAGACAGTGGGGGGCTGTTTTATGGCACCAAAAACAATTATTGAAAAGATATGGGAACAGCATGTAGTACACCGAGAAGAGGGAAAACCGGATCTTTTATATATTGATCTTCACTTAGTGCACGAAGTTACCTCTCCGCAAGCATTTGAAGGCCTGCGTATGAATAACCGCAAAGTGCGTCGTCCGGACTTAACGTATGCTACGATGGATCATAATGTTCCGACGATTAACCGCCACATTATCAATGATCCAATTTCAAAAACACAAATGACTACTCTTGAGAAAAACTGTAAAGAGTTTGGGATTGAACTAGCCGATATTCATCATCCTGATCAAGGGATCGTCCATGTTATTGGGCCAGAACTTGGTTTAACACAACCGGGAAAAACGATTGTATGCGGCGATAGTCATACTTCTACACATGGTGCTTTCGGTGCTCTATCATTTGGTATCGGTACAAGTGAAGTAGAACATGTACTTGCTACGCAAACTCTTTGGCAATCCCGCCCTAAAACTTTACAAATTAAAGTAACAGGAAAGCTTGGTTTTGGAGTAACGGCAAAAGACTTAATCCTGGCTGTTATTGCAAAATACGGTGTGAATGCAGGGACAGGCTATATTATGGAATATACAGGCGAAGCGATTCGCAATTTGTCCATGGAAGAAAGAATGACTGTCTGCAACATGTCTATTGAAGCAGGAGCACGTGCTGGGTTGATTAGTCCAGACGAGAAAACGATTGAATACTTGCGGGGGCGCCGCTATGTTCCTCAAGGAGAAGCGTTTGAAAAAGCCGCAGAACGCTGGCTGGCACTCGCAACAGATGAGGGAGCAGAGTATGATGTAACGCTTGAAATTGCTGGAGAAGAGATTGAACCGCAAGTAACCTGGGGAACAAATCCTTCAATGGGTAGTGGCATTAGCGCTTCTGTGCCTCATCCTGAGCAGTTTGAACGCCAGGCAGATCGTGAATCAGTTGCCCGGGCATTAGATTATATGGGGCTTGAGGCTGGCACAAAGCTGGAGGATATTCCTGTAGATTACGTATTTATTGGTTCTTGTACAAACTCGAGGCTCAGTGATTTACGGGCAGCTGCCGAGGTAGCGAAAGGAAGAAAAGTTCAGGAAGGAATTACGGCTATTGTTGTCCCTGGATCGCAAACAGTGAAACAAGTCGCAGAAGCAGAAGGCTTAGATAAAATTTTTACCGAGGCGGGGTTTGAATGGCGCGAGTCAGGCTGTAGCATGTGTCTGGCGATGAATGATGATATCGTTCCGGCCGGCAAACGTTGTGCGTCTACCTCAAACCGCAACTTTGAGGGACGTCAGGGCAATGGTTCAAAAACACACTTAGTGAGCCCGTCGATGGCAGCAGCGGCAGCAGTCACTGGAAAGTTTACCGATGTGCGCAAATTAGCTAAAGTGCATCAATAAGGGGGAAGAAGAATGGAAGCAATCAATAAATTTAACGGCATTGTCTGCCCTCTCAACCGTGTAAATATTGATACGGATCAAATTATTCCAAAACAGTTTTTAAAGCGGATTGAACGGCAGGGCTTTGGCCAGTTCTTGTTTCATCATTGGCGTTTTGATGATGCAGGAAATAAAAGAGAAGACTTCATCATGAATCAAATGCAATATGAAAATGCAGAAATTCTAGTAGCAGGAGAGAACTTCGGCTGCGGCTCTTCCCGTGAACATGCTCCGTGGGCGCTTCTTGATTATGGTTTCCGAGTCGTTATTGCTCCTAGCTTCGCCGATATTTTCTATAATAACTGTGTGAAAAACGGTATTTTGGCGATTCGCCTCACTGAAGAGGAAGTAAGTGAAATTATGGAAAAGGCAAAAGAGCCAGGCTATCGCTTGTTCATCAATTTAAAAGAACAGGATATTACTGATCGCAAAGGATTTACAGCTGAGTTTAATATCGATCCTTACTGGAAGGAAATGCTATTAAACGGTTGGGATGAGATTGCTGTTACACTCAATCTTGATCATGAGATCAGCAACTATGAGAAAAAAATCGAAGGTGTTAGTTAACATTTCAAGAGAGACTGTGGCGTGCTGCAGTCTTTTTTTATATTTTACTCATTCATGGAATTTAAAGGAATGATTTGCTTATAAAGAGGGAAAAGTGATACAGGAGTATGAGATGAGGAGGTATGGAAGTGGAATTTAGAATAGAACGCGACACACTTGGTGAAATGAAGGTGCCATCTGATAAATATTGGGGAGCACAAACACAGCGCAGCAAAGAGAATTTCCCAATAGGAACTGAAAGAATGCCGATTGAAGTAACACATGCATTTGCCCAGCTGAAGAAAGCTGCCGCTATCGCTAATGGGCAGCTAGGAAAGCTACCTGACGAAAAAAAAGAAGCGATTGTCGATGCTTGTGATGAAATTATCCAGGGCAAGTGGGATACACATTTCCCGCTCGTTGTCTGGCAGACAGGAAGCGGCACACAGTCTAATATGAATGTGAACGAAGTAGTCGCCAGAAGAGGAAGTGAAATTGCTGGAAAAGAGCATTTCATCCATCCGAATGACGATGTGAATATGTCGCAAAGCTCTAATGATACATTCCCAACGGCTATGCACATCGCTGCTTACCATGAGACAGAGCAACACCTTAAGCCAGCGCTCAAACAGTTTAGGAAAACACTTGAGCAGAAAGAAAAGCAATATATGGATTTAATTAAAATAGGACGTACTCATTTACAAGACGCAACCCCGTTAACACTCGGTCAAGAAATCTCTGGCTGGCGTGCGATGATTGATCGCAGCATGGAAATGATTGAGCAGTCACAGCAGTACTTGCTTAACTTGGCAATTGGCGGTACAGCAGTAGGCACAGGGATCAATGCGGATCCTTCATTCGGCGGCAAAGTAGCTGAACAGCTTGAAAAGCAAATGGGATATCCATTCCAATCATCGCCAAATAAGTTTCACGCGCTTACGAGTCATGATGAGCTTGTTTATTTTCACGGAGCATTAAAGGCTCTGGCAGCCGATATGATGAAAATTGCCAATGATGTACGCTGGCTCGCAAGCGGTCCGCGCAGCGGCATTGGAGAGCTTACTATTCCGGCTAATGAACCGGGCAGCTCGATAATGCCAGGAAAAGTGAATCCGACACAGAGCGAGGCAATCACCATGGTAGCTGCCCAAATATTTGGCAATGATGCTACTATAGGGTTTGCTGCCAGCCAAGGGAATTTTGAGCTCAATGTTTTCAAACCAGTGATCATCTATAATACACTACAATCCATTCGGCTTCTTGCTGACGGTATTCAGTCGTTTGATCAACGATGTGCGTCTGGACTCGAAGCGAACAGGGAAGTGATTCAGCAGCTAATGGAACGGTCACTGATGTTAGTGACAGCCCTTAATCCGCATATTGGCTATGAAAAAGCTGCAGAGATTGCTAAGCTGGCACATAAAAAAGGATTAACCCTAAAAGAAGCGGCTATTGAAACAGGGTATTTAACGGCCGAGCAGTATGACGAATGGATTGATCCTGCTAAAATGGTCAATCTATAAAGAAGCAGAAGAGCCCCTGAGAATTCAGGGGCTCAAGCCAATTGTATGAAGTTGTAAAACTAACTTATCGTTGTTGGAAGCCGCTCATTTGTTGTTGAGCCATTGCTACAAGACGCTTTGTGATTTCTCCACCTACAGAACCGTTAGAACGAGATGTAGAATCTGCGCCAAGTTGTACGCCGAACTCAGAAGCGATTTCGAATTTCATTTGATCGATAGCTTGTTGAGCTCCTGCAACTAGAAGTTGGTTGTTATTGCTGTTGTTTGCCATGTTTTGTCATCTCCTGTTGTTTTTATTTTGGCTGGACCTCCTGGACTTGCACCAGTACGCATTACTGCGTCCAGACTATCTGGTTAGGTCCACCGGTTTGAAATGTTGCTGCTTGTAGTACTAGTATGTTTGGTTTTAAAAAGTTTATTCAAAAATATTATATGGGAATTTATACCTGTTTTATTTAGCGTTTGAAAGGTGTTTTCTGAATCAGTATGCTATACTGATGATACATATTTCATGTGAAATTAAATGGTATTAGATAGGAGAAAATGAGGTGCAGGGATCATGGAATACAACCGCGATATAAAAAATCGTCTCAGCCGAATTGAAGGACAAATAAGAGGCGTGATCAAAATGATGGAAGAAGATAAGCATTGCAAAGAAGTGGTTACTCAACTGTCGGCTATCCGCTCAGCTGTAGATCGTTCCATCGGATTGGTTGTTGCCAAAAACTTAGAAAGCTGTATTAGAGAAGCAAACGAGAATGGGCAAAATGCAGAAGAAGCGATTCAAGAAGCTGTTAATATGATCGTAAAAAGCAGATAAAGCTGTCCGAACGTGCCAGACTCCTAAACAGAATGACTGCAGGTGTCCGGCACGCGCAGGACAGCTTTTTAATGATTTTTATTCAGTTGGAGGTGTTTCTTCCGGAAAAGGTGCGGCTTCCTCAATATTGGCAGTAATCGCATCGTCTCTCATATGGACGGAGCCTCCAGATAGCCCCTCATTAATCATTCTGTCAATATCTACATCTGTTTGATCTTTTCCTTCAGGCTGCATATCAGGCAAAAAGAAAGGCCTTTGTGTTTTGGATCCACTGCTTACCCCCTCCTTTATCATAATATGTACGCAAAAGAAAGGGGGTATTCCGGCAATTTAAGTTAATTGTCGTATACATGATAAAGCATTAGATCATGTATTTGTTGTTCTAGTTGTTTGCGCTCAGTTTCTTCAGGGACCGTTGAAAGCCATTCAATCGTCCCATCTGGAAGATAATTTCCTAGCAGACGCTGTTTTTTGTGATAAAAAGAAAAGTTCCAGCCGGGCAGTTTTTTTTCTTTATAAAGCGGTTTATATTGAAAATGCAGCAACATGTTTTTCACCCCTTTCTTCATCATACTGCAGCTGAACAAGTACGACAATATTTGCTAATTTTTGCGAATTGCCATTATAATGAAAGAGCCGGCTTAGCTGGTGATGAATGAATGGCAGGTGAACAGCGCATGAATTTATTTACATTAATTGTTTTTATGGTTGTGATCGGAGCCGCGATTGGAGCAATCACGAATGCTATTGCTATCCGAATGCTTTTTCGCCCTTATGAAGCTAAATATATCGGCAAGTGGAAATTACCATTTACACCGGGATTAATCCCTAAACGAAGAGGGGAGCTTGCCCGCCAAATTGGCAAGACCGTAGAAGAGCATCTGCTTACACCAGAGAGTATCGAGCGCA
Organism: Bacillus sp. PK3_68; assembly: GCF_003600835.1. Lineage (NCBI taxonomy): Bacteria > Bacillati > Bacillota > Bacilli > Caryophanales > Bacillaceae > Bacillus > Bacillus sp. PK3_68. The sequence continues at coordinate 3,541,188 of NZ_NQYC01000001.1, forward strand.
AGTTAAATGAACCAGACTTTCGTCGAGATGTAACTGTTATGCTGCAGAAAGAGGTCAAGCCATTGCTTGCTGCTGACCAGACAGTGGCGGAAATTTTGGAGAAGCTTCATTTTAAGGAAGCTGAACAAAGAACCGAGCGCTGGATTGAGAGCTGGATAGACGATAAATATAACGGTATTAAGAATTTCTATCTTCACCAAACGGTTAGAGAATCATTGCCAGCAGAATGGCTCGACACTGCAGAAGAAAAAATCCCTGATATCTCCCGTTATATTTTAACGAAAGGCATTGATTATTTTTCTGGCTTTGAAGGAAAATGGCGAGTTAAAAGAATGACGGATGACTTTCTGGCTGAATGGGGAAAATTTGGCAGCATGCTGCAAATGATCTTAGGCAACACGTCGCTTGAGGACAAGATCCAGCCAGAAATAGTGAAATTTTTAAGCAGCCCAGGAACGAAAGACTTACTGAACACCCTGTTGTCAAAAGAGTGGGAGAAATTGCTTGACTGGAAATGGGAGGGCGTCTTTCAACAATTTCCTGATGAAAAAGCCCTGGCGAAAGGAAAGAGCTTTATTTTACGCCAGTTAGATGTGCCTTCTTTATTTCAAAAGCCAGTTGCAGCTTTTTTACAGCCTTTTGAAGAGAAGATCATAAGCGAAGTTATTCCTTCCCTCGTGGAAAAGGCAGGATCAATTGTTGCAACACGCATACCGGTCATTATGCAAAAACTACGGATCGGTGATATTGTTCGCGAGCAAGTGGAGACTTTTTCTCTTCAACGCCTTGAACAGCTCGTATTGGATATTGCCCGCAGTGAGTTAAAGATGATTACTCTCCTAGGAGGCGTGCTTGGAGGGGCCATCGGTCTAATTCAAGGACTTGTTGTTGGTTTGTTTTAGGAAAGTCTCGCGAACTTTTGCATAGTTTGTTAGAGTGAAGTTATGTCGATCATCAAGGAGGAAAAAATGGCTGTAAATTTATATGATCTCGCATATGAAATGGAGAAGTCACTGCGTGAAAGTCCAGAATACACTGCACTGAGAAAATTATACGAAGAGGTAAATGCAAATGAAGAAGCAAGAGGAATCTTCGAAAATTTTCGTAATGTGCAGATGAGATTACAAGAGAAGCAAATGACGGGCCAAGATATTACTGAAGAAGAGGTACAGCAGGCTCAGAAGACTATGGCACTCGTTCAGCAGCATGGGCTCATCTCGAAATTGATGGAGGCTGAGCAAAGAATGAGCGTGGCTATTGCTGATATCAATAAAATCATCATGAAGCCGCTTGAAGAAATGTATGGTACGGTCGAAAATAATTTTTAAAGCTTTTAAGTGCCAGTCATCTTCCCTAGAGAAGATGACTGGCACTTTTTTTCTGTTTCTTGCTCTTTAGCAGGCAATAAAGAGGAGTTTTTAAAGCCTTGTTCTAAAGCCTGTTTCCTCTTCATAATTTTTAAAAAGGACAACGTGAGGGGGGAATGGAAATGGCTTACCGTTTATTAGCAATTAATATAGATGCATTTGCCGGCCAAAATAAAGGGCGGATAACAAGGTCCACAAAGGATGCAATTCATTATGCCCGCAAGAAAAAAGTATCGGTTTGTTTTTACTCCAACCGCGAATTGCCGTTTGTAAAGAAAACGGCAAAGTCTTTAATCCCGGAAAGCTGTTTGATTGCTCATAACGGGGCTTATATAGCTTCTGAGCTTGATAAGCCTGTTTATATTCAGCGGGTAAATGAAGAATCCACGCATGAAATGGTTCAATTTCTAGAGTCATTTGATTGCCGGATCACATTGTCGACTGAAAAATTTTCTGTCAGCAATAAAGGGAGAATGCCAGCGACGTTAGTCAAGCGCAGCATGTGGCAGCGCACTCAAAAGTTTCTTTACTCCCAATACTTCGTTAATTCCTTATCTGACCATTTATTTGAGGAGCCGATTTCACCTTTGTCCATTCAGGTCACTTTCTTTAAATTTGGAGAAAGAGACGAGGTATGGCAGGCATTGAAAAATATGTTCAACGAAGTATCTTTTCTTAAGAAAGGAACAGATCAAATCGAAATCACTGCTTTCGGAGTGACGAAATGGAACAGCATTTTATATTTGGCAGAAAGAATGATGATTCGCCGCTCGGAAATCGCTGTTATCGGTGTGGATGAAGATGATGAAGAGGTCGTAAGAGAAGCAGGCATCGGAATCGTTATGGGTGACGCACCGGAAAATGTTAAGCAAGCAGCTGACTGGATCACAAGGACAAAAGAAGATGACGGGATTGCTTATGTGATTAAAGAATTGCTTAGACATCAAAGAAGAAGCGCAGAGGAAGAAGTGAATAAATTCGATTAAGCGGCGAAACCATGCCGCTTTTTTTCATGATTTGTTTTAGTAAACTCTGTCTTGACCACAGGATAATGGATTCAGTATGCTAAGGGAAGGAAAAAGAGAAAGGTGAATGATCGTGTTAATTTATATAAAAGGATTGGAAGATGAACGCTTTGTACGTCCACTTCAATTGATCGCTAACTTATTTTTTGAGGAAACAGAAATTTGTATGAATGAGCACCCTGATCAGGAACTCGTTGTTAAAATTGATTTGACCTACGAGAAGGAACAAATTGTTTCCTCAGCAGTTTTGCTAGCAGGCAAGCAAGAATACCGAGCAAGCTACGGGAAGGCTGTAACAGCTGATGATGAGAAGGAGCGTTTTAAGCAAGTAAAGAATATCGTCTCTCATGTGTTTCTCCATGTGCTTCAGGACTATACGAAAATCACACAAAAATGGGGCATTTTAACAGGGATGAGACCGACAAAGCTGCTTCATAAGCAACACCAGGCTGGCGTACTGGCAGAAGAATCGCGCCGAAAGCTTCAAGAAGAATATATGATTACTGAAGAGAAAGTTCAATTAATGGAGAGAATCCTCGACCGTCAGCTTACGATGGTTCCAGACTTATATAAGGTAAAAGATGAAGTCAGCATTTATATTGGCATTCCATTTTGCCCGACAAAATGTGCCTATTGTACGTTTCCGGCCTATGCCATTCAAGGAAAGCAGGGGAGAGTATCCTCTTTTTTGAGCGGGCTTCATTATGAAATGGAGCAGATTGGTCGATGGCTGCGAGAGAAAGGCGTTAAAATTACCACTGTTTATTATGGCGGGGGGACACCAACAGCTATTACGGCAGAGGAAATGGATGAGTTATATGAATTGATGTATGATGTGTTTCCGGACGTGCATAACATCCGGGAAATCACAGTAGAGGCGGGGCGTCCAGACACGATTACTCCGGAAAAATTGGACGTATTGAAAAAATGGAACATTGATCGCATTAGTATTAACCCGCAATCCTACACTCAAGAAACATTAAAAGCCATTGGCCGTCACCATACTGTCGAAGAAACGATTGATAAGTACCATCTGGCAAGAGAGCACGGGATGAACAATATAAACATGGACTTAATCATCGGTCTTCCTGGAGAAGGCACCGCTGAGTTCGCACATTCTCTTGCTGAAACAGAAAAGCTGATGCCAGAATCTTTAACCGTTCATACCCTTTCATTTAAACGTGCTTCTGAAATGACGCTTAATAAAGATAAGTACAAAGTGGCAGATCGCACAGAAGTAGAAAAAATGATGAATATGGCAGAGGAATGGACGGAGGAACATGACTATGTTCCTTACTACTTGTACCGTCAAAAAAATATTCTTGGGAATTTGGAGAATGTTGGCTATTCAAAGCCGGGGCAGGAAAGCATTTATAATATTATGATCATGGAAGAAGTACAAACCATTATTGGTATCGGATGCGGAGCAGCGAGCAAGTTTATTGACCGGGAGACAGGGAAGATTGAACACTTTGCAAATCCCAAAGATCCTAAAACCTATAATGAACGTTTTGCAGAGTACACGGAAAAGAAAATTAATAAATTGGATAAATTATTTTCATAATTGTTCAGATGTTATACGACTCAGGTGTATTTAAAAGAACCGCTAACTTTTAAATAAAAAGACTTTATACCATTTAGCAATAACAAATGGTATAAAGTCTTTTCCTTTTGTTTAACTCACTTGGATAATAGGGTGTGTCATCCGAAAGCTTCTCTTACGGCAGTAGTGCGCTTCATTCGTTTATTTATATTTTATGGCTGAGACGAAACGAAAAAGGTCCTGTGGTTATACCATTTGGAAGGGTGGAGGTCTTTCATTGTGCTAGATAAAAGAGAGAAGAGCAAGCTTTGGGGACAGGAGGAGAGCGTAAAAGGAAGATAAGCTGCTTCAGCTGTGTCTGAGCAGCTTATTGATTTTTACACATGAAATAAAACGAGCTTGCCAAACGGTGAGGTGCAGCGGTGGGTATAGTCTTCATACGCATGCTGTTGAAGCAGCTGTTGCCCTCGTTCTTTTGCTTCTTCATCGTTCTGGGCCTCAAACGATTGGTCGAGTAACTTTTCCCCATTTTTTTCAAAGACCGTTAATTTATAAACCATCTTTTCCCCTCCCTATAGTTGCTTCCTATTTATTGTACACAAATTTAGAACTTTTCAAAATATTTTATAACAAAATAATTTTATGGAACTTTTTAGGGATTTGCGCGTATGGTTAAAAGGGGAGTGATAAAATATGCTTATTCTAGAAAACGTAACCAAAAAGTTTAATGACTTCACCGCAGTCGACGATTTGTCTTTGCAAATTCCAGAGAGAGAGCTATTTGGCTTTCTGGGTGCCAATGGAGCGGGAAAAACAACCACTTTTCGCATGATTTTAGGGATCTTACAGGCGAACAAAGGAATGATTCAGTGGAATGGACAACCAATTAATTATAAAGCGAGTCCTCTTATAGGCTATTTACCTGAAGAAAGAGGGCTTTATCCAAAGATGAAAGTGAAAGATCAAATTATCTACTTGGCCCGTCTTCGCGGAATGGATAAAAAAGAAGCTGCAGCTGAGGCGGACCATTGGTTGGAACGCTTTCATGTCCCGGATTATGCAGGAAAGAAAGTGGAGGAGCTATCAAAAGGGAACCAGCAGAAAATCCAGTTTATTTCCTCTGTTGTTCATAAGCCGCAGCTGCTTATTCTTGATGAACCGTTCAGCGGTCTCGATCCCGTCAATGTTGAATTATTGAAGGAGGCCGTGGTGGATTTAAAAGAAAACGGAACGACAATCGTATTCTCAAGCCATCGAATGGAACATGTGGAAGAGCTTTGTGAGAATTTATGTATGATGCATCGCGGACGTCCGGTTGTTCATGGCAGGCTTCGTGAAATTAAGCGTTCATTCAGCAAAAAAAATGTAGCTGTTCAAGCAGATTTTGATCTTGAATTTTTAAAGGATCTACCCGGAGTCCTGCGGGCAAAAAGAACAGCGGAAGGCATGCTGCTGCAAATCGCAAAAGAAGAGACGTCTCAGCACATCTTCTCCGCTTTGCAAGGAAAAGGGTTTGTCACCAAGTTTGAGCTGGAAGAGCCATCACTTAACGACATTTTTATTGAAAAGGCGGGGGCTTCCTATGAATAATTTTTGGATGATACTTTCACAGTCTTACATAAATAAATTTAAGACAAAGGCATTTATCGTGACGACGCTGCTTGTGGCGGTGGTCATTATTGCTGCAGCTAACATGGAGCAGATTTTCTCCTATTTTGATGATGATAATAAGGAAACGAAAATTGCGGTTATTGATAAAACAGGAACGATGTATGAGCCGTTTAAGGAGCAGCTTGCAGCCGTAGCAGATCATTTAACCGTTATACAAACAGACCAAACAGAGAATCAATTAAAGAAGGAAGTTGGAGAAGGAACATATAAGGGGTATCTATTGTTAGAGAGGACAGGAGATGGGCTGCCAACAGCTACATACAAAGCAGAAAATATAGCTAATAGTCAAATTACTTCTGGCATTAGGCAAGCGTTGCAATCTCTAAAAACAATGGAAGTAGCGGGCAGGTTGCAATTAACAAGTGAGCAGATACAATTATGGAATGCACCGGCTTCGTTTGATACGATTGCTCTAGCAAAAGGCGCCAAATCAGAAGAAGAGTTAATTCAGGCACAGATTCTGGTATATGCTCTCTTATTTTTCATTTATTTCTCTGTTATTATGTATGCCAACATGATCGCTTCTGAAGTAGCGATTGAAAAGTCTTCCAGAGTAATGGAAATTTTGATTTCGAGTGTATCGCCGGTCAAGCAGATGTTTGCCAAAATACTAGGCATCGGTCTTCTCGGCCTTACTCAATTAGTTATTTGGTTTGCTGTTGCTTATATAACAATATCTAATCAGCCTGAAGGATCACTTATCGGCTCACTCGGACTAAAATCTATTTCTGTTTCTATGATTATGTATGCGGTTCTCTTATTCATTCTTGGCTACTTTTTGTATGCGACCATAGCTGCATTGCTTGGATCGCTCGTTAGTCGACTTGAAGACGTTCAGCAGATGATGACACCGCTAACTCTGCTTATAATGGTCGGCTTCTTTATTTCCATGTACGGTCTCAGCAATCCGGAGTCTCCATTAATTACAGTTACTTCTTATGTGCCGTTTTTTACACCGATGATTTTGTTTGTCCGCATTAGCTTGCTTAGTATTCCTGTATGGGAAGTAGCACTCGGCTTCGGTATTTTAATCGCGGCTATTCTTGTTTTTGGTGTCATCGGTGCCCGTATTTACAAAGGCGGCGTTTTAATGTATGGAAAGTCCAACTCGTTAAAGGATATGAAAAAAGCAATAGAGCTTTCAAGAGATAACTGATTTATTCCAGATCCCGCACAGAGCAATTATTCCAAAAGCTGTTATGTTATAATTAGCTCACGAATATTAAGGAGGGGAAGCAATTTGCAAGGGATTACCCATTATGAAGCAGGGCAAAGCGTAGAGAGTTATTTATTAATTAAATCAGTAACGAAGAGTATAGCGGTAAATGGAAATCCCTATTTAACGCTTATCTTGCAGGATAAAAGCGGTGATATTGAAGCGAAGCTCTGGGATGCGAAGGAAGAGACAGAAAAACAATATCAGCCCCAAACGATTGTCAAAGTAAAGGGAGAAATTCAAAATTACCGTGGTCGAATGCAGTTGAAAATTCGACAAATTCGACCAGCCAACCCGCAGGATGGAAAGCAGGTTAGTGAATTTATTGAAACAGCTCCGCTCAGCCAAAAGGATATGGCAGATATGATCACTCAGTTTATTTTTGAGATGGAAAATCCTCATATCCAGCGTATTACCCGTTTTTTATTAAATAAATACCATACAGAATTTTTGGAGTACCCAGCAGCAACGAAGAATCATCATGAATTTGTTTCGGGTCTAGCTTATCATGTCGTGTGCATGCTTAAGCTGGCAAAATCTATTGCTGACCTGTATCCTTCTCTGAACCGCGACTTGTTGTACGCTGGTGTTATTTTGCATGATCTGGGAAAAGTAATTGAGCTATCAGGTCCGGTTTCGACTGTTTACACCATAGAGGGGAACTTGCTCGGCCATATTACGATCATGGTAAATGAAATTGGCAAAGCGGCGGAAGAACTCGGGATCGAAGGGGAAGAGGTTACTGTTCTAAAACATGTTGTACTTTCTCATCACGGCAAAGCAGAGTGGGGAAGCCCGAAGCCGCCAATGGTTAAAGAGGCCGAAATTCTTCACTATATTGATAATCTTGATGCGAAAATGAATATGCTAGACCGTGCATTGGAGCGCACAAAGCCGGGAGAATTTTCCGAGCGCGTATTTGCTCTTGATAACCGGGCCTTTTATAAGCCGCATTTTTCTTCTTAACATGTCCAAATTTGGGCATGTTTTTTTCTTTGCATGAATACACTGGTTACAAATGCGGACAAGAAAGGGGATCAGGATGATTATTCCATTATGGATTTATGCAGTAGTAGCAGGGATTTTGTTCAGCGCATTTATGACGATTAAGACATCAAGGGCAGACAAAAAAGTAGATCAGGAATTTATTGAACAAGAAGGACAAGTTTATATACAAAGAATGGAGAAAGAGCGGGAACTAAAAGCTAAAAATTAAAAAAAGCGTCTGTCCTGTAAATAATAAGTATTTACAGGACAGACGCTTTGATCATCTTTATTTTTCTGATTTTTTGTCAGAATCGGATAAACCTTCAAAAGCGCCTTTTAAATCTTTATCTTTTACTTCCACATCGGCCGCTTTCATCTCTTTATCAAGCTTTTTCTGCATAGTTGCTGAATCTGCTTTAGAGCGTTTTAATTCCTTTGTTAATTCAGCTTTCATTTCCTTAAATGGTTTTTTCTCTTTTACATCTGTGATTTCAATAATATGGTAACCATAGTCTGATTTGATTGGCTCACTGATTTGTCCTTTCTTCAAGGTACTGAGTGCTTTTGAAAACTCTGGAACAAATTGTGCACGTCCCTCGTTATCCACCCAACCAAGTTCTCCGCCATTCTGGGCAGATTGTGTATCAGTGGAGTATTCCTTAGCCAAATCCTCAAACTTCCCGCCTTTGGCCAGCTTGTCTTTTACTTCTTTCGCTTTCTTTTCATCTTCTACTAGAATGTGCCGCACTTTAACTGGCGCTTCCCATTTATCGTAGTATTCTTTTACTTGTTGATCTGTTACTTTAATATCAGCGAGCGCTGCTTTTTCTCTTAAAAGTTCAAGCTTTAAGAACTCTTTGAAACCTTTTTCATCAAGGTTATATTGAGCCAGGAATGCTTCGTATTGTGAGCCAAGCTGTTCCTTCGCTTTTTTAGTTCTTTATCCAGCTCTTTATCCGACACCTCATATTTCTCGGAAAGCACCTTTTTATACATAGCCTCCTGAAGCGCTTGCTCCATTTGCGGAGAGTACTTTTCCTTCATAGCATCGTATAATTCTTGTTGTGTAACATCGCCTGCTTTCGAAGTAGCAACAACATCATTTCCTCCGGCGCCGCATCCAGCTAGGCCGACAGCCCCTGCGAGTAAAGAAGCAGACAGGATCCATTTTTTCATTTCTTAAACAACTCCCTGATTAATCAGCCGGCCTTCAATGCAGCAACGGCTTTTTCAAATTTTTATACAGGACATACTATATCATATTTTTAAGAAGCAGCCAAAAAATTCAATTCAGAAAAGTAAAAGAATCTCGTTTGCCATAGAAATAAAAGCTGTTTTATTCACTAAGTTGCATTCTTTTCGGCTTACATAAAAAGAGCCAGCTTCATAGAGCGGCTCTTTTATGTAAACAAAATTTCCACATAAGAGGAAATCAATAAAATAGTAATGTAAATATTGATCGTGCGAAAAATTTTAGGGTGGCGTTCTTCGGGGATCTCTTTTTGAACGCAAAGAATATTAGTCATACGATTGATATTATATAGAATCAATGCTGAAAAAATAATAAATACGGTAATAACGGAGATCACTTTATCCCCCTCCCTTTATGTTCATATGTAATAAACATAACAAAAATTATATTAAAAAGATAGAAAAATAGTTGAAAGCAGAGAAGAGATTCTCTGCTTTACATGTAAGGGATAATGACTAAATGAGCCAGCATCTTATTGAGGGATAAGGATTTCATACCCTCTGTCGTGTTCTTCAATGACTGCATATTTTGGCGAAGCAGCCATCGCTTTTAAATAAAGCAAATCAATTGCACACATGCCTGTGTGGAAAGCAGCAAGCATAGTAAAATAGTGAATATAATGAGGAAACATTACTCCACAAACGAGCAGAGCTGGATTAACTGTAAAGAAGGGGAGCAAAAGGCTCACCATAAATGTTTTTTTAGGAACAGGCTGCTTTATGTTAATCGAAATAATTGGCATACAAAAACAAGTGATTTTGCATTGGCATTTCATTTGCCGCCAATAGTGCAAAATCGGCAGAAGATGAATAAGTTTATGAAGCGGATAAATGGCTAACAAAGCTATAAGAAAAAATGAAAATAACCTGAATACAGTGTTTTCGAAAAGAGCGATTGCATGAGAGCAAAGCTGAAGGAAAAAACCAGCATGGTCAGCAAAAGAGAAAATATGAGGATTTTATTGGATCCGTATCTCTTTTCAAAATCAAATGTACGCCAGCATTTCATCGGAATCATCCCTCCGTTTGACGTTAAAACTGCTATTGCCTAATCACTTTACGATGTGCTCGAAGAAAAATCAAGCCGTTTTTTATTAAAATTAAGTAAAGTTTTGAGGCAAAGCAAACGGGAGGGTGGTTAAAGAAAAGAAAGTGAGAGCTTTCCGTCAAAAGGGGAAGCTCTTAAACTTTTTGTTCAAGCTTTTTTTTTCGCAATTTACCATCTTCTTCATCGAGATCTTCACCGATATTATTCATGGACTTTTCAAATATATCAACGAAGTCTTCGCCGTAAATATTTTTTACAATGGACATTACTTCCATCATATCGGGAAACTTACCGAATAATTCACGCAGCGGCGCGCTGCCTGCAAAGACAGAATTGGCATTGGGATCAAAGTCTTCCATCAGATCAAGCAAAAGCCTTTCTCCTTCTTCAGTGATTTCCACGTACGTATTCCGCTTATCAGTTTCCTTTTTAGAGAATCTTAAATAACCTCTCTCTTCTAATTTTTTTGAAAAATTAAAAGCGGTGGAGACATGCATAACTCCGAATTTAGCAATATCAGAAATAGATGCTCCTTTTAAATGATAGGCGATCCAGAGAATATGATGCTCGTTAATATTTAAGTCATAGGGCTTAATCCAGCGCTGCCAGTCTTTTTCTATTGCTTTCCATAATGCTTTGCTTAATTGAGCCATTCGTTGGCTGAAAATAAGCGCTTCTTTCATTGAGTATTGATGATTTGTCATTTTTGCACCTTCTTTTCCGAATTCTTTCACTCCTAATTGATAGCCAGTTATAGAGATTATTAATATTATTATGCCAATAAAGTAAAAAATAATAAAGATATAAATTAACTAAATTTTCGAAAAAAACGGAGAGCCTTTGTTGGCTCTCCATTTACTTTCTGGCGGGCAGCGTTTTTTGCAAGTCTTCTACAGTTTTTTGTACCTCAGCAATATCTTTCTGTAACTTTTCAATATTTGGTTCTGTACTTTCTTTCCAGATTCCTGCGCTCACCTTCAAACCGTTTGCTACTTCGCCAATATTGTCCTTGCTGACGTCTTTTAAATGCATCACAGCTTGTTTGACTTGCCCAATATCTGTTTTAATGACGCTGGCATTGCTTTTTAAGCTTGCCTGTGCTGTTTTTAACCTTTCTCTGGCTTGTTGGCCCGACATAGGAGTGTTGAGCAAAGTAGCAGCTGCTCCGGCGGCCGTGCCGGCAATCATGCCTATTAACAATGATTTTTTATTCACTTTTTTCACCTCTTGTTAGATTATAGTTCTCCTTGAATAGATAAAGTTTCTTTAATTTGATGGGGACAGGTACATTGCCAACTGGAAGGTGCATAGTATGTAAAAGGACCCCGCTTTGCTATATTTCCCTTAAGCAACGAAAAACAAACGGTTGATTCTCGTTAAAGGAGTGTCACAGATGGAAGGGATCATCTTTGGATTATTTGCGCTGAGTTTTATCCTTCTGATTAGCATGATCCATCATATCCGTTCTATATGGAGGCCAGGCATTTCCATGTCAAGACCTATGTTAATTCAAAGAGCTCGCACTCTTGGAATTGCAGGGGGCTTTATTTTAGTCATTGCAGTGCTTATGCTGTACTGGTGATGGACGTATATCACAAAAAGACTCCTTTGTTTTAAAAGGAGTCTTTTTGGACTGTTTACACCTGTTCGACCAGGTTTGAGCGCTTTAGCACAGATTGTACAATTGGATAGATAACTAGCATGACCACAGCGTTTACAGCCGAGGCAGGCAATACAATTGTAAGAAATAAAGCAGCAAATGGACCTGGAAGGCCGACAATAGCGAGTGCAGAACCCAAGAAAACGACTCCGGAAACAATCGTGCCGATAGCTGTTAAAACAACCGCTCCGAAAGTATTCTTGCTGTACTTGGCAAATAGAATGAATAAACCATAAAAGACAAGGGCAGTAACTGGTTTATCAATCATATTAGGAATCAATCCGCCTGGAAAAGAAGTGGTTAAGCCGGAAATCACTCCGGTTACAAGGCCGGCCAACAGCACACTTTTCACATTTGGAAACAATAAAATTCCTAAAAACATCATTGTCAGCATCATATCGGGTTTCATTCCAAGGAATAGTCCGGGCATCACGGTGTGTAAAACAGCCCCCATGCCTATTAACAGTGACAGGGTAACTAAAGATTTTGTATTCATTTCTCATCTCTCCTCTTCTCATCTCATCTCAAAACAGCTTCTCCTGACATACGCTAGTTGTTGTCAGCGAAAAGATAGTATAAGTATAGCACATCGAAAAGTGCTAAGGAAGCTGAATATTCTGTCAACCAATCAGCTTTTTTTCTCCTCTTTAAGCGGTAGTTTGAATATGGGACGAGATTTCTTTAGCAATTTCCTGAAGCTCCTCGCCCGTATGATTCAGGTCGTTTACCTTAAAAATAGGATGGAATCCATCTTCACGCCCAAAGCGAGGAATAAGATGAATGTGATAATGGAAAACCGTTTGGCCTGCTGTCTCGCCATTATTGTTTAAAATATTTAACCCTTCAAGGTTGTAAGCGGCTTTAAGCGCTTCTGCAACAATAGGCACACGTTGAAAGAGGCGGCTTGCTTCTTCCGGAGAAAACTCAAATATGTTCTTCTTATGATTTTTTGGGATGAGCAATGTATGGCCTTTTGTTACCTGACTGATATCTAGAAAAGCGTACACTTCTTCATCTTCATACACCTTGGCAGAGGGAATTTCTCCGTTGATGATTTTACAAAAAATACAATCGCTCATTTTCTTCATCCTTCCTATGTATAATTGCCAAAATTTTATCATAAAAGATATATTTATTAAATAGACAAGTATAGAAGGGGCACTTAACAATGAGATTCTGCTAATATTTTGTTAAAATAAGCGTATGACTTTACGAGAAAGGACGTTTTTTTATGTCTTTATTAACGGTAGAAGGACTAGTTGGCGGCTACACCCGCAAGCCGGTACTGAACGATATTTCCTTTTCAATTAATCAGGAGAGCATCGTCGGGCTGATCGGTCTGAATGGAGCGGGAAAGAGTACGACGATTAAACATATTATCGGCCTCATGGAGCCGAAAAAAGGGAAGATTTCCATTAACGGACTTTCTTTGCAGGACAGCCCAGAGAAATACCGGCGTCAATTTTCCTACATTCCAGAAACACCGATTTTATATGAAGAGCTGACGCTTGAAGAGCATATGAAATTAACTGCAATGGCATACGGTCTCACAGAGGAGGAATACAAACGGCGCATTGGTCCACTACTAAAAGAATTCCGGCTTGATTCAAAAATGAACTGGTTTCCCGCTCATTTCTCAAAAGGCATGAAGCAGAAAGTAATGATTATGAGTGCTTTTTTAACAGAGCCTTCTCTTTATATTATTGATGAGCCGTTTGTTGGTCTGGATCCATTGGGCATTCAATCGCTGCTTGAGTGGATGAAGCGAATGCGCAATAGTGGTGCGGGCATTTTAATGTCAACCCATATACTGGCGACAGCGGAGAAATATTGTGATTCCTTCATTATTTTACACAACGGAGAAATCCGAGCACAGGGAACAATTACAGAGCTTCGTGAGCAATTTCAAATGCCGGGTGCTTCTCTAGATGACATTTATATTCAGCTGACGAAGGAAGAAGAGCAATGAGGCAAGTAGAAGAGTTATGGAAATCAAGAATAGCCGCTTATTATTCAGAGTTGCGCAAGTACCTGCGCTACATGCTGAATGATCATTTATTATTTGTCCTTGTATTTGGTCTCGGTGCCGCCTTATATTATTACAGCGGTTGGGTAAAGACATTGGGTGAAACATTTCCGGCGCCGTTCATCATGGCTGTTTTTTTAGGCGCACTGCTTTCATGGAGCCCGGTATATACATTTCTAATGAGAGCGGATACGGTCTTTTTACTACCGCTTGAAGAGAGAATGGTTCCTTACTTTCATAAAGCTATCTGGACGAGCTTTCTGTCCCAGAGTTACTTATTGATTGCGGCGCTTGCTTTGTTTATGCCACTGTATACGCAGGTAAGAGGCGGCTCTATGAAGGTTTTCTTCTTTTGGCTTCTCCTCCTTGCTATCATAAAGGTCTGGAATTTAGTTGTTCGCTGGCATGTGCTTAAAATCCAAGAAAAAGAGAGCAGACAGATTGATTGGGGAGTCCGTTTAGCTTTGAACATATTGCTGCTTTACTTTGTATTTTCAAAGGCAGCTGTCCTGTTTGCCTTAGCAGTGGCTGTTGTTATGGCTGCTTATTATCTCTATTTCCGGAAAATATCAAGGCGTATGGCATTGAAATGGGAAACACTCGTGGAACTAGAAGAGAAGCGGATGGCTGCTTTTTACCGGATGGCTAATTTATTTACCGATGTTCCTCATTTGCGGGGAACGGTCAAGCGCCGGAAATGGCTGGACAAGTTGCTCGGCTACATACCATTTGATCCAGCAAACACGTACACGTATCTATTCCGACGTACATTTGTCCGAATGAACGAGTTTTTTGGACTGTACGTTCGTCTTACGGTCATTGCAGCACTTATTATTTGCTTTAGTGGACAGGCTGTATTGCAGCTCATTATTGCTTTGCTGTTTATCTATTTAACAGGTTTTCAGCTCTTGCCAATGATCCGCCGCCATGAAACAAAGATATGGGTATCCCTGTATCCGGTCTCTCCTGAAAGAAAAAGTGCTTCATTGTTAGAGTTAATCGGCCGGCTGCTCTTATTGCAGGCGATTATTTTCGGCTTAGCGGCATGGGCAGGCCATTCCGTGAGTCAAGGGGGCATTGTCGTTGTAGCTGGAATAGTATTTGCTTTGTTTTTTGCAAAGATGTACGCGCCAGCACGGCTGCGTAAAATGTTTCGATAACCAGCCTAAACAGCCTGACACCGAAAAACACGGGTGTCAGGCTGTTTTTTGCTGCCATTCTATTTTAGAAAAAATGAAATTAATCATTTCCATTAGGGACAATATACGTAGTTATATAAGAAGGGCTTGAGAAAATATGCGGCTGTTCATTTACGCCTGCTTCTGGTTTTTTCATCTCATGGGCTTGTTTGAATTCTTTAGAGTCCTTCCAGTTTGTGAATGACTCCCGATCTTGCCACTGTGTTAAAATAACGTAAGTATCAGAATCGAGCGGCCGAAGCACACGAATAGCTATAAATCCTGGCGTATTCTCAATCGCCCGCGCCCTGCCTTTAAAGCGATATTCGAAAATAGGGCGTCCTTCGTCAGTAACAGGGATATTATTACATACAACGAAGCCGTGATCGGCTAATTCTCCCGACGTGTCGATCACTTCATATTTACGAGGGGATTGGAATACTGTTTTATTATTTGTTTCATGAAGAAGGGTAGCACCTTCTGCATTCTCCATTAAAAGGATTTTTTCAGATGCGTGCTTTTCCTGTAACTTCTTCATGAAGTTATATGTGCCGGTTGTTATGAAAATATACATGCTTCCACCTCATTCAACAATAGTTAATTATTCTTTATTATATTACTTTACACTTAGTTACTCTTCTCTAAACTATTGTATGGGCAAAAAAGAAGGCAGTCGGTTCTTTATGGCAGGCGTTTGGCTGGTTTCTTTGGAGAATTTATGACATTTGAGGGTCTGTGCTATACTTTTTTGCCTAAAACAACTATAGTGTAAACGTATAAATAGACAGGATTCTTCGCTTACTTCCGTTTACGGATTGTATATAAAGTGATAGATCGACTTTTAGGAAATGAAAGGTGGATGTGCAGCAGCTATGAGACAAATTAATGAAACATTTTTAAAAGCGGCAAAAGGGGAAAAGACAGAGTATACACCAGTTTGGTATATGCGCCAAGCGGGTCGTTCCCAGCCGGAATACCGTAAATTAAAAGAGAAATATTCCCTCTTCGAAATTACCCACCAAC
The DNA here is from genome assembly GCF_003600835.1 of Bacillus sp. PK3_68. Classification (NCBI taxonomy): domain Bacteria; kingdom Bacillati; phylum Bacillota; class Bacilli; order Caryophanales; family Bacillaceae; genus Bacillus; species Bacillus sp. PK3_68. The sequence goes on from NZ_NQYC01000001.1 coordinate 3,557,183, forward strand.
CTGAACTGTGCGCTTACGTCACCAAACTTCCGGTAGATCAATATAATGTCGATGCAGCTATTCTTTATAAGGATATTATGTCACCGCTTCCTGCTATAGGAGTGGATGTTGATATTAAATCGGGAATAGGGCCGGTCATTGATAACCCGATTCGCTCTTTAGCTGACGTCGAAAAACTTGGCCAAATCGATCCGGAAAGTGATGTTCCATATGTATTGGATACGATTCGATTGCTGACAAAGGAGCAGCTTGATGTTCCTCTTATCGGCTTTGCAGGGGCCCCTTTTACGCTTGCTAGCTATATGATCGAAGGGGGACCTTCAAAAAATTACAATAAAACAAAAGCCTTTATGTATGCGGAACCAAAAGCATGGCAAGCACTGATGGACAAGCTGGCAGAAATGACAGTGACTTATGTACGCGCGCAAGTGAAAGCCGGTGCTCGGGCGATTCAAATTTTTGATTCATGGGTAGGGGCTTTAAACGTTTCTGATTATCGTTTATTTATTAAGCCGGTCATGGAACGCATTTTCAGTGAACTCCGCGAAGAAAATGTTCCGTTAATTATGTTTGGAGTAGGCGCAAGCCATTTGGCGAAAGAGTGGCATGATTTGCCGCTTGATGTTGTTGGTCTTGATTGGCGCCTGCCTATTAAAGAAGCGAGAGCTATGGGAGTGACAAAAACTGTGCAAGGAAATCTTGACCCGGCTATTTTGTTGGCTCCTTGGGAAGTCATCGAAGAGAGAGCTCGCGCTATTTTGGATGAGGGACTCGCGGAGCCAGGTCATATTTTCAATTTAGGACATGGTGTTTTCCCTGAGGTGAATCCGGACACACTAAAACGTCTAACAAGCTTTGTACATGAATATAGCGCACAAAAACGAAAATAATGCAACAGAGGTGAGAGACATGACAAAGAAAAAAATGGGCTTATTAGTCATGGCATACGGAACGCCCTACAAAGAAGAAGATATTGAACGTTATTACACGCACATCCGCCGAGGGAGAAAGCCAACGCCGGAAATGCTTGAGGATTTACGCTCTCGTTACGAAGCAATCGGCGGGATTTCACCGCTTGCTTCGATTACAAGAGAGCAGGGGGAAAAGCTTGCACAGCATTTGAATGCCGTACAGGATGATATTGAATTCACCCTTTATATTGGCCTGAAACATATTGAGCCGTTTATTGAGGACGCTGTGCAGCAGATGAAAATGGATGGGATAACAGAAGCCGTATCTCTAGTGCTTGCTCCTCATTTTTCCACCTTCAGTGTGAAATCCTATAACAGCCGAGCGAAAGAAGAAGCGGAAAAAATTGGCGGACCGGCAATCACATCTATTGAAAGCTGGTATCAGGAGCCGAAATTTATTGATTATTGGGCAGGAAAAGTAAAAGAGACGGTTGCCAGCATGTCAGCAGAAGAGCGTAAGAACTTCGTAATGATTGTTTCTGCTCACAGTTTGCCAGAGAAAATTATCTCCATGGGCGATCCGTATCCGAAACAATTACAAGAGACAGCAGAACTGATTGCGGAAGCGTCAGGGGTGGCTAATGTAGAGGTTGGCTGGCAAAGTGCGGGAAATACTCCAGAGCCGTGGATTGGACCGGATGTACAGGACTTGACACGCGATTTATTCGAGCAACAAGGCTATAAGGCGTTTCTTTATGTGCCAGCAGGGTTTGTGGCAGACCATTTAGAAGTTCTATACGACAATGACTATGAATGCAAGGTAATTACTGATGAAATCGGCGCAGCGTATTATCGTCCGCCTATGCCAAATGCCCGTCCGGAATTCATTGAGGCTCTTGGTGAAGTGGTTTTAAAGCATTTAAAAGAAAACACAAAATAATAAAAAGAGGGCGATGAAACTGTGCTGGGTGAAAAAAAGAGGGTTGTTGTTGTAGGCGGCGGAATAACGGGACTAGCAGCAGCCTATTATTTGCAAAAAACAGCAAAAACCAGCCAGCTTCCATTAGCTGTCACGTTAATTGAAGCAACGCCTCGCCTGGGCGGAAAAATTCGAACAATTAAAAAGAATGGCTTTGTTATTGAAAAAGGGCCTGATTCTTTCCTGGCAAGAAAAGAAAGTGTGGTACGGCTGGTAAAGGACGTCGGACTTGGCGATCAGTTGGTGCATAGTGGAGCGGGCCAGCGGTATGTGTTAGTAAATGATAAGCTTCATCCTATACCTTCTGGTTCCGTGATTGGAGTGCCGACTAAGATACTTCCTTTTATTACAACCAATCTTTTTTCTATTACAGGAAAAATTAGAGCCAGCGCAGATTTTTTTCTGCCTAACAATCACTTGAAGAATGATACCTCGCTTGGTGGCTTTTTTCGGCACCGTCTTGGTGATGAAATAGTAGAGAATCTCATTGAACCGCTTTTAGCAGGAATTTATGCCGGGGACATTGATAAACTTAGCCTGAGGGCCACGCTGCCGCAGCTAAATGAAACCGGGGAAAAACATCGCAGCTTAATACTTGGATTAAAGGAGATCGCCTCTGCGCTGACCAATGAATCAGGCGGCCTTTTAACTTTAAAAGATGGGTTAGAGGAGCTGGCAGAAGCAATCGAAGGGAGACTCGAGGGCGGTTCAGTTCTTAAAGGCTTGCGTGTCAGGCAGATCAAAAGACAGGAAGACGGTAAGTTTTTTCTTGCATTAAATGACGGTGAACGAGTATTGGCTGATGGAGTGATTGTTACTAGCCCGCATTTTACCCTCCCTGCCATGATGCCACAACATCGTTTTTTCGATGTATTAAAAGAGATGCCGGCCATGTCTGTTGCAACGATAACGATGGCTTTTCCGGAAGCGGCTATCTCGCAGTCTATCACCGGATCTGGATTTGTCGTCTCGCGAAACAGTGATGTGACTATTACAGCGTGTACCTGGATACACAAAAAGTGGCCGCATGCAGCACCTCCGGGAAAGGCATTGCTGTGCTGTTATGTAGGCCGAGCGGGCGATGAAGCAATTGTTGATTTGTCAGATGCTGAAATTGAACAAATTGTAATGGCAGATTTAAAGAAGGTTATCGCTTTATCGACAGAGCCGGAGTTTACGGTTGTCAGCCGTTGGAAAAATGCTATTCCGCAATATACCATTGGCCATAATGAACGGATAGAGGCGATTGAAGAACGAATACGCGAACAACTGCCGGGCTTTTTTATTGCTGGCAGCTCTTTCAGAGGGATTGGCATTCCTGACTGCATCAAGCAAGGAGAAGAGGCTGCGCAAAAAGCAGCTTCATTTATACAAAATAAAGACTAACAAGGACTGTTCCAGAGACATGGGGGAGGATGGCCTGCTGTTTTTAAAACAGCAGACAAGCCCGCTTGGCTGCTTCTGGAGACAGTCTTTTTTATTATCGCTCAACTAACTTTTCTGTATGACTTGCTGACATAGGGAACAATAGGAGTAACACACAGCAAGGGAGGTTCCTGTATGGAAAAAGACAATTTGGGTATCCGCCGTGACATGGCAAGCCTATATGTAAAGAGAGAGGCGAATGACGAGGTGTTAGAAATTAGTTCAACCGGATATGGACTTGAACCTGTTCCAAGGGAATCAGAAGAAGGTGCTCTGGAGAATCATCATTCCTTTTTCAAAGCTAATGAAGAGCAAGAACAGGATTCATCTAACAATAAGTATGAATGAAAAGGCGAATAACAAAGTGGTAGAAGCGATAGACCGTTCTTTAAGAGAACGTATTGATAAAGAGTTGGCGGGACTGAAGTTTACAAAAAACTTTCGATCAGCTACAGCAGAAGAATGGTATTTTTTTCTTCCCGGATTTAGAGCAGAGCAAGAGGGCAGCGCAGCAGGAAAAGTGATTATCCATTACAATCTTTATGGGAATCGCGAGATATTCATTCATACGACGATTATTTTTATGGATTTGAAGATAGGAGAGTCGAAGCTTTATCCGCTTGTTTATGCACTTTCTGATGAAATCGTTAATCGTCTTGTCGGCTATGCTGATACGCTGCTTTCTGTTCATGCTGGAAACAATTCTTATCAAGCGGAATATCGGTCACCGGAATAAGAACAGCCAATAGCAGAAGCCATGCTAAAGGCTTTTTCATCATCTAAAGGAGGGACATACGATGGGAGAATGGAATGAACAAGCGGCTCCGAACAATAACATGGATTCTTCTGAAATAAAGAAGGCATTCAGGAAAAATAAACAACAGCCTGTAGAATTTTCAGAGGAGCTAGCGGATGGAGGAGAAAGAAACAAACGTTTTGAAGAACAAAAAAATAAAAAGCAATAAAATTTACTATTGCCGAATCCTTATAGGTTATGGAGCAGTTATTTCAACCAGTGACCTCTATTCTTACATTCTGTACGGTAACGTGCAGAATTTTTTATTATCCATATTTAAAGATCTTGCTATCTTCAACTGTTTAGAGTATGATACTTATATCGAATGACTAAATTGTTCATTTGGTCAAAAAAGGGGGCAGAGGGATGGCTGTTGACCGTAAAAAGCATATTATTGACGCGGCTACTAAATCCTTTTCATTATTTGGTTATAAAGCGACAACAATGGATCAAGTAGCTAAATTGGCAAATGTCGGAAAGGGAACGATTTATACGTTTTTTAAAAATAAAGAAGAATTGTTTGATGAAATTATCCAGACGCTCATTACTGAAATGAGAGAGGTGGCTGAAAAAGCAATTGATCCTTCCCAGACATTCCATGAAAATGTGCACAGAGCTCTTTTTGAAATTTTACAATTTAGAAAGAAGCACCAGCTGACCATCAAGCTATTTCAAGAAGGAAAAGAAATGGGAACACCAGCCGTCCTTGAGGTCATGGCAATGATGGAGGAAGCCATCCTTTCATTCATTGGGGAAAAGATTCAGTTGGCGATCGAAACCGGTAAAATTAAACGATGCAATCCTGAATTAACGGCCTTTGTCATGCTTAAGCTTTATATTTCCCTAATCTTTGATTGGGAGCAAAGAAAAGAGCCTTTGAGTGAAGAGGAAATTTCTCGATTGTTTGAGCTTTATTTATTTGAAGGATTATCCACCTGAGGGAAATCCTTCTCTTTTACACTTTTTTGACTAAATGAATAAAATGGTCACTATTTTCAATACGGAGGCAATTATGAAACGATCTATGTTTATAGCAGAATTAAAAAATATTGCTGGAAATCGAATGTTGTTCATTTCTATGATCGCTATTTTACTTATCCCGCTCTTATATGCCGGTATGCTCTTGTGGGCTTTTTGGGATCCTTACTCTCAGCTAGATAAACTGCCGGTTGCTATTGTCAACAAAGATACCGGTGCTGATTACGATGGAGAAAAGTTGGCGATTGGCAAGGAATTAACGAGAGAACTTGAGAAAAGCGATGATTTTGACTTTCATACTGTGAGCGAAAAAGAAGCAAAAAAGGGATGGATAACCAAGAATATTACATGTTAATTGAAGTTCCTAAAGACTTTTCACAAAATGCTACGACGCTGCTTGATGATACTCCAAAAAAACTAGAATTAAAGTATGTGCCGAATGAAAGCTACAACTTTGTTTCTTCACAAATGGGAAATACAGCAATGAAGGAAATTCAGGCGTCCGTCCAAAAAAGTGTTACTGAAACATATGCAGAAACAATGTTTGATAAAATCAAATCAATGGGTGAAGGTTTTGCAACTGCCAACAAGGGGGCTGGAGAAGTTGATGAGGGCGCAGGCAAGCTATCTGAAGGAGCAGCCCAATTAAAAGAAAATCTAGCTACTCTTGCTGATCGCTCTGTCCAGTTCTCAGAGGGGCTTTCAAAAGCAGGGAACGGTTCAAAAGACCTTGCTAACGGCGCTTCAAAGTTAAACTCTGGTTTAGCACAGCTTGAAGAAGGCCAAAATAAACTTACAGCAGGCAGTCAAGAATTGCAGAAGGGCACGAACGAATTGGCAGCTGGCCTTGCTAATTTACAAACTGGTCTTCATACAGCAGATGGAAAAATGTCGGAATTAAATTCGGGCACAACAGAAATGAAAGAGGGCGTACAGCAATTCCAAAATAAGCTGCCTGAATTGGCAAAGGGAACAAAGGAATTGGCAACTGGAGCTGAACAGCTAAATACCGGGCTTGGACAATTCGAAGAACAATTGATTGCTGGAATGAACGAGACGATTAATCAACAATTACAACAATATATGCCATTGCTGCAACAAAGGTTTTCTCCGATGGAGATTGCCATGATTAAACAGAAAGTTGAACAGCAGCAATCGCAAATGGCTGAGCAAATCAGAAGCAATGTAGGCAAGTTGCAAAAAGGCAGCAAGCAGCTTGCTGCTGGATCTAAAGAGATCAATAAAGCGGTTAGTGGACAGCTTGCACCTAACATGAAGTCATTAAACGAAGGACTTGGCAAAGTACAGAACGGTCAGCAACAGCTGCAAGCAGGCGTTCATGGATTAGCAGAAGGATCTGACCAATTAGCTTCTGGAACAGGAAAATTGCAAAATGGAGAAAAGAACCTGAGTGAAGGAATGAACAAAGTAGGTGAAAAGCTTTCAGAAGCCAAAAATGGATCGGCCCAATTGGCAACTGGAGCTGAAACATTAAACAGCGGCTTGGGAGAGTTGAACAGCGGTTCTGAGAAACTATCAGAAGGAGCCGGCAAGCTTGCAAAAGGTTCAACAGAACTGGAAAGCGGTTCGACTAAGCTGAAAGAAGGAACAGAAGAGCTGCATGAAAAGCTTGGGGAAGCAGCAGACAAAGCAAATGAAGTAAAAGCAAAAAAAGAAACGTATGATATGATGGCAGAGCCGGTTAAAGTAGATAAAGAAGTGAAACATCACGTACCAAACTACGGAACTGGTATTGCTCCTTACTTTTTGTCTCTCGGTCTGTTTGTTGGAGCATTGATGTTAACCATTGTCTTCCCGCTTAGAGAACCGGCGGAGCAGCCTTCAAGCGGTTTTCGCTGGTTCATTGGCAAGACGGGAATCATGTTCACCGCTGGGCTTGCACAGTCACTTCTTGTTTCAGCAGTCCTATTGTTAGGATTAAAAATGGAGGTACAGAGTGTTCCTTTGTTTATTTTAACTACAATTATTACTAGTCTAACCTTTATGGCTATTATCCAAATGCTAACAACCATGTGGGGAAATCCAGGACGTTTCATAGCTGTTTTAATTTTGATTTTACAATTAACAGCAAGTGCTGGTACGTTCCCTCTGGAATTAATTCCGACAGCATTACAGCCATTTAACTCTATCTTGCCAATGGCTTACTCTGTTCGCGCGTTTAAGACAGTGATTTCAAGCGGTGACTTCCATTTTATGTGGGCAAACGAAGGAGTCCTCCTTTCAATTGCAGCCGTTTGTCTACTCATTACATGTCTTTTCTTTAAGCGGTTGTTCAAAAAGCAATATAATACGCAGATAGTGGAAGAATAACAGGATAAAAAAGAAGCACCCGCTCAAGGCGAAGCGGGTGCTTTTTTATATCAAATGAAATTGGAAGATGAAGTAGCGGCAATTAAATTAAAGGTCTTGAATATCCGTGCATTCATCGCATACATGGCTGTAGCATTCATGCTGTTCGTCAATATAAGAGCCACATTTTGCACATTGTTTAGCGGGTAAGTTTTTGAAAAAGTCAACGATGTTTTTAACCATTTGCTGTTTCCCCCTTTTTGTTATATAACTGATTCCTTATTTTTATTAATTGTATTATAACAGTTTTTATACGTCAATATGTTTTTAACAAATTTTTAAATAAATCAAATAATTCATGAAGTTGAAGGAAAGCGGTTTGGGGAATACAATACGTATGAAGATAAAAATTAAAGAAATGGAAAGGAGTCCTTTTCATGAACGTTACTGTTATTGGCTGCTGGGGCGGTTATCCGAAAGTAAATGAAGCAAGCTCAGGTTACTTGTTTGAAGAAGGTGGTTTTAAGATGCTGGTTGATTGTGGAAGCGGAGTGCTTTCGCATCTTCAAAACCACATTCGCCCTGAACAATTGGACGCTGTTTTACTGTCCCATTATCACGCTGACCATGTGGCGGATATTGGAGTTTTGCAGCATGCTTTATTAATCGGTAAGCATATGGGAAAGGAAGTTTCACCATTGCCGATTTACGGGCATCAAGAAGATGAAACGGGTTTTGCTGCTCTTACATATAAAGATCTAACGGTGGGAAAAGCTTACCGCCCAGAGGAGAAGCTCGTTATTGGACCGTTTACAGTGGAGTTTTTGCGTACAGTTCATCCTGTACCTTGTTATGCAATGAAAATTTCTAATCATCGCCAGTCTGTCGTTTATACGGCTGATTCTGCTTATCAGGAGGCATTTGTTCCGTTTGTGAAAGGAAGCAGCCTGCTTCTTTGTGAAAGCAACTTCTACAGCGGTATGGACGGACAAGCAGCTGGCCATATGACAAGCACAGATGCTGGCAGGCTTGCCCGTCTGGCAGAGGTAAATACGCTTGTACTAACTCATCTTCCGCATTTTGGGGATATCACCGAGCTAAAAAAAGAGGCGGAGGAAGAGTTTTATGGTACAGTGCTCTTAGCTGAAGAAGATTTAGAAATAGGATTATAATGGAGGAAGTATCATGCTGTTTATTGATAATAAAGGAATTAACGACCCGCGGGTGAACCTAGCGATTGAGGAGTATGCAGTAAAATATTTGGATATCAACGAATCCTACTTGCTTTTTTACATTAATGAACCGTCCATTATTATTGGGAAAAATCAAAATACAATTGAGGAAATTAATATTGATTATGTAGAAGAAAAAAATATTCATGTTGTCCGCCGTTTATCAGGTGGAGGCGCCGTTTATCATGACTTGGGCAATTTGAACTTCAGTTTCATTACCAAAGATGATGGAGACAGTTTCCATAATTTCAAAAAGTTCACTGAGCCTGTCGTTACTGCGCTTCATAAGTTAGGCATTCAGGCAGAAATGAGCGGAAGAAATGATATTCTTGCCAACGGATTAAAAATATCCGGCAATGCACAGTTTTCTACAAAAGGAAGAATGTTCAGCCATGGAACCTTAATGTTTCAAACGAACATGGATGAAGTAGTGGCAGCATTAAAAGTGAGAAAAGATAAGATCGAATCAAAAGGAATTAAGTCAATTCGCAGCAGAGTGACAAATATCGCTGATTTATTGGAAGAAAAGATAACAATTGAAGAGTTCCGGCAATTTTTATTAAAAAATATTTTTGAGGGAGAGAGTCATATTCCTGAATATCGTCTCGATGAAAAAGACTGGCGAATCATTGAAGGAATCTCGCAGGAACGTTATAAAAATTGGGATTGGAATTATGGAAAATCCCCAGCGTTTAACATTCAGCGTTCTCACCGCTTCCCAGTGGGTTTAATTGATATTCGGCTCGATGTGAAAAATGGTCTTATCAAAAACTGCAAAATATTCGGCGACTTTTTTGGAGTGGGCGATATAGAAGAGATCGAGAATGGACTTCAAGGGATTAGATATGACAAAAATGCGATTAAAGAGGCGTTAGATTCGATTGATGTACCGCGCTATTTTGGAAAAGTAACAAAAGAAGAAATTGTAGATTTACTATATTGATGTTTCCGAAAACTGCCAATTAAAAAAGGCAGTTTTCTCTTTTCTTGCAGGCTGGAAAAAATTGAATTATAATAAATATTGAAAATTCAAATATGAATGACTATTCATTCATATTCTCAAAGGGAGAGGATGAAATGAATCTTTCAACAGCATTAGAACATGCTGCTGCCAAACAAGGGGGAAAAGTGGCGTATCATTTTCTTGATCAGACTGCTACATATGAAGAGTTAAACATGGCAGTTCACAGATTTGCATCCGGTTTGAAAGCATTAGGCATTGAGCAAGGGGATCATCTCGCATTAATTACGGGTAACTCGCCGCAGTTTATTATCTCCCTTTATGGAGCATTGCGGGCAGGGGCAACAGTCATACCTATTAATCCTCTATATTCACCAGAGGAAATCAGCTATATCGTTCAAAACGCTGATGCTAAAGCTGTTATTTTATTGGATATTTTAGTGCCGCTTGCTAACAAGATTGACCAAACTTTGCCTTTTGTCGAGCATTATATCGTTTGTGAAATGAACGAGGAACGGACAAAAGAAAAACAGCCTGAGGAATTTTCGATTTACAAGAAAATGAAAACGTTTTCTAAAGTGATGGATATAGGCCTTCAGCCCTTTCATCCACCTGCTGTTTCAGAAGATGATACAGCGGTTATTCTCTATACATCTGGTACTACAGGCAAGCCAAAGGGTGCCATGTTAAGTCATAAAAATTTATATTCTAACGCTCGTGACATTGGTTCTTATTTGCAATTCAGTGAAAAAGACAGAATCATTACTGTCTTGCCAATGTTTCATGTTTTTTGTTTAAGCGTTTGTCTGAATGCACCACTGATTAGTGGAGCCACCATGATCATCTTTCCAAAATTCAGCCCCAAAGAAATATTCGCACAGGCAAAGCAACATCAGGCAACAGTTTTTGCCGGTGTTCCGACGATGTATAACTTCCTCTATCAATCGGGTGAGGGACATTCAGAGGACTTTGCTTCCTTGCGTTTATGTATTTCAGGCGGTTCTTCCATGCCGGTTGCCTTACTTGAAAATTTCGAGAAAAAGTTCAATGTGAAAATATCTGAGGGATACGGCCTGTCAGAGGCAAGTCCTGTAACAACATTTAATCCGCTGGATCGGCCGAGAAAAGCCGGCTCTATTGGCTGTTCAATCATGAATGTGGAGAATAAAATAGTAAATGAAATGGGAGAAGAATTACCAGCTGGCGAAGTAGGCGAATTAGTCGTTCGAGGACCAAATGTAATGAAAGGTTATTACAAGCATCCTGAAGATACATCTGCTGCGATTAAAGATGGCTGGCTATATACAGGAGATTTGGCCAGACGAGATGAGGAAGGCTATTTTTATATTGTTGACCGTAAAAAGGATTTAATTATTGTAGGCGGTTATAATGTGTACCCGCGTGAAGTAGAAGAAGTGTTATATAATCATCCTGATGTGGTTGAAGCAGCGGTGCTTGGTGTGCCAGATCCGAATTATGGGGAAGCAGTACTTGCCTTTGTGGTTCCAAAAAACAAGGAGCTGAACAAAGAAAATTTAATGGATTACTGTCGCCGTCGTTTGGCCGATTACAAGCTGCCGCAGCAAATCGAATTTTTGGAAGAGCTTCCTAAAAATACGACAGGAAAAATATTAAGAAGAGCGTTGAAAAAGCAAGTGCTGCAAAATTGAACCATTGGAAGATCAGAACTGCCTGAAAGAGCATGCGTCAGTCGCTTTTAGGCAGTTTTTGTTATATTTAAAGCACGGATGGCGAAAAAAGATGAATGGGCTGATTGGGTGAAAGAATGAATAAGATTACATGCTTGTGGACAAAGTGCTAGAATAATCTCTCATTTGCCCCCAGTTAATAAACAGCTTGGGTGAACAATTCTGTTTTTCTGTTCTAACTGGACAGCTTGTATATTAAATATAATAGAGGATACAGAAAGGAGTGAGGCGGGCATTGAAAAAGTGGGCTGTATTAGCTTTACTTGGGTATGGTCTGTTTGCGTTGGCCATTTATTATTATCTATATGGAATGGCCTCTGGACAACTTCCGGAGATTTATAAAGGGACAAGCGCCGACCCTTCTGCTTTCTTGAGCAAGGCAGAACAAGCTTTAGGAAAAGAATATTCAACAGTGAAGAACTTTTTATTTTTTCTCAGCGTCCCATATGAGTGGCTTGTTTATTTCTTTATCTTGATTTTCGGCCTTTCAAAGAAATTTGAAGAATGGTCCAAGCAAACTGTACGTTTTTCATTTGGACAGACAGCTATTTACCTGTTTTACTTATCGGTGCTGACATTTTTGCTTGCATTTCCTTTCCAGTATATTGGTTACCACTTTTCAAAAGTTTACAAAATTTCGGCTCAAACATTTCCACAATGGATGAGAAATGAAATCATCGACTTTTGGGTTAGCTACGCCATTATGCTCATTCTTGTGTTTGTCCTGTACGCCTTAATGAAGAAATTCAAGAAAAAATGGTGGCTGGCTGCGTGGACATTGTTTGTGCCATTTACCATCTTTATGATGTATGTGCAGCCGGTAGTAATTGATCCGCTTTACAATGACTTTTACCCGTTAAAAGACAAGCAGTTGGAGGCAAAAATTTTGAACCTTGCGGATAAAGCAGCCATTCCAGCAGATCACGTATACGAAGTAAATAAGTCGAAAGAAACCAATACCCTGAACGCTTATGTTACCGGAATAGGGGGAAATGCCCGGATTGTCTTATGGGATACCACGCTAAAGAAACTGGATGACAAAGAAGTTTTATTTGTGATGGCTCATGAAATGGCTCATTACGTAAAAAAACATATTTACATTGGGATCGGCAGCTACCTGGTTTTTGCTTTTTTTGGATTTTGGCTTGCAGCCAAATGGATGGAGTGGGCGGTTAGAAAACATGGGGAGAAGCTGAAGATTAAGGAGTTGTCCCAGCTAAGGACCCTGCCTTTGTTTTTACTTGTGGTTTCGTTCATGGTATTTGCCTCGAGCCCTCTTTCGAATGCAATTTCCCGATTTGAAGAGCGGCAGGCTGATGCTTATGCCATTGAAATGACTCGTGATAAAGAAGCCGCCATTAGCGCTTTTCAGAAGCTTGCCCGGGAAGGGCTGTCAGAAATAGAGCCTCCAGGGCTTGTGAAAATATTTAGGTATAGCCATCCAGCGATGGTTGAAAGACTTTATATGATAGAAACGTATCCGCTACCGGACCAAAAGGGAAAGAAAATGGAAGAGAGAAGCGGTGCAAGCGCTCAAAAAAGCCGGGACTGACCCACAAATACATGGCGCCTCTTTACAAAGAGGTGCCATGTATTTGTTTTTCTTCGAATCAGCCTCCGATCCAGTGTCTTATCGACATAAGGGGAGTTTAATATTAAAGAGGATTAGCTTAGAGAAGGATTAATTAGTTTTAAATTTTTCCTCTAATTCATTTAGCTGGGCTGATAATTCGATAAATAATTGACGGTTTCCTTCATCCAGGGACTGATCGATCGCTTTCATTAGCTTGTGTTTTTCCTGTTTAAACAAAATGTCATTAAGCAAATTGTCAATGTAAGCAGCTGTTGCATTTTTTACTTGTTCACGCGGCATCGGGGACTTCATCATTTCGGCAAAATAATTGTTGTTTTCCATTTTCATCACCTCAGATACCTTTTTCTTATTATATGTGATACCCCAAAAGTAATCAACCAAAACTTTTAAAATATTTAGAAAACTATTATTGAGATAATAGAATAAATGTCTGCCTCTAAGTCTGTTTAAGACTCTTCAATTAAGGTTATACCTTTCATTGTGGTAAAATAAAAAAAATCGAACGTCAACGGATGTAAGGGGTACACCAAACATGAATGTTACCAGCCTGAAAGAGTGGTTTACACTTGAAAATATAATGGATCTTATTCAAAAATATGAATCATTTGGGCCAATTCCTGGCTTTTTTCTTCCATTAATTGAAGCGTTTTTTCCTTTTTTGCCTCTTGTTGTTTTTGTCATGGCAAATGCTAGCGCCTTCGGATTATGGTGGGGATTTTTGCTGTCATGGGGAGGATCGGTTACCGGTGCCTTTCTTGTTTTTTTATTTATTCGGAATTATGGCCAGCGTAAGCTGCTCTCTTTTTTGCATAGACACCGCCAAGTGAGAAAATTAATGAATTGGGTAGACTGCCATGGTTTTGGACCCGTTTTTTTACTTTTATGTTTTCCGTTTACCCCTTCTGCTATTGTCAATATTGTCGCAGGATTATCCCATATCAGCGTCAGGCAGTATTTGTTGGCGGTAATGGCAGGAAAGGCCGTTATGATTTTTACTATTAGTTTTATTGGCTACGATTTTTTCTCATTGATCAAAGAGCCAGGGCGTACAGCTATTCTAGGTGTTGTCATTTTTGTTTTGTGGGCAGTTGGAAAACAAGTGGAGAGGCATTTGAATCAAAAGGAAGGAAGAGAAAGAGAAAGAGGTTAGAAAGAGCGGCTAAACAGTCAGCTCTTTTTTTGAGCTCTTTGCTTTTTAGTCAATGAAGGTGACAGAACGTATGATCTGTATTAAGATAAAAGGATAAGCTATGCAGCTATAGGTAGAGTGTCTGGAACTTACTGGAGGGAAAGAATGTGTCTGTCCAATTTATAATTGGCCGGTCAGGTACCGGCAAAACGAGACGAATGCTTGAAACAATAAAAGATAGAGTGAAAGAACAACCGATTGGTGATCCTATTATTTATCTTGTGCCGGAACAAATGACTTTTTTATCAGAATACACATTAGCATCAGATCCGGAGCTTGGCGGGATCATTCGCGCTCAAGTTTACAGCTTTACGAGGCTTGCCTGGCGCGTGCTGCAGGAAACGGGAGGAATGAGCAGGCAGCATATTTCTTCTTCAGGTTTAAATATGCTCATTCGGAAAATTATTGAAGACAAAAAAGAGGAGTTAAAGATATTTGCTGGGGCAGCTGGAAAAAATGGGTTTATCAGCCATGTGGAGAACATGCTCACGGAGTTTAAACGCTACTGTGTGACACCGGAGGAATTAGCCGAGAAGCAGGAAGAGCTTGAGAGAAGCGGAGGAGCAAAAGCGCTAACCGATAAGCTTCATGATTTGCAGACAATCTACAGTGATTTTGAAGAAGCGCTAATTGGCAAATATGTAGACTCGGAAGATTATTTACGCTTGCTTGGGGAAGCTGCAACTGTCTCTGACTATGTAAAAAAGGCAGAAATATATGTGGACGGCTTTCATAGCTTTACTCCGCAGGAATATGCCGTATTACAGCAGCTAATGAAGCAGGCAAAAAAGGTAACTATTGCGTTAACAGTGGATGCTCCGTTTCGATCGGCGCCGCCAGAGGATACACATTTATTCCGCCTGACTGGTGATACATATGCCAGCGTGTATGAATTGGCAGTGACAAACGGCATTAAAGTGGAGAAAGATATTATTTTAAAAGAAGGAGAACGGTATAAGGAGGAGAGCTTGAAACACTTGGAAGCCTACTTTGACCGTCGTCCGCCTGTTCCATTTAGACCATCTGATAATCTCTGTCTAATTAAGGCGGCAAGCAGAAGAGCAGAGGTGGAAGGAATAGCAAGAGAAATTCGCAAGCTTGCTCGTGAAGAAGGGGTGAGGTTCAAGCGAATGGCTGTCCTTGTTCGTAACGGCAAAGACTATCAGCAGCTGATAGAAACCGTGTTTCGAGATTATGAGATTCCATTTTTCATTGATCAGAAGCGTCCAATGATGAACCATCCCCTCATTGAACTGATCCGTGCCACTGTGGAGACAATCAACAGCAATTGGCGGTATGAGTCTGTGTTCCGCGTAGTAAAAACGGATTTACTGTTCCCGAAAGATGAAAATTGGCAGGTGCTTCGCGAAAAGGCGGACCATCTTGAGAACTACGTACTTGCTTACGGAATCAAAGGAGAGCGCTGGGCAGAGAAGGAAAATTGGGGTTATCGCCGATTCAGAGGGCTTGAACAGATAAATAAGGTGCAAACGGATGAAGAAAGAGAAACAGAAGCTGAGTTAAATGAAGTAAGACGACTTATTGCCGATCCCATTTCTCGTTTGTCCCGCAGGCTTAAGAAAGCGAAGACAGGTAGAGAATACGGGGAGGCGCTTTATCTGTATTTGGAAGAGCTCTATATCCCTGAGAAACTCGAAACGTTTAGTTTGGAAGCAGAAGAAGGGGGCGACCTCGTTACAGCGAGAGAACATAACCAGGCTTGGAACGCAGTCATGGAAATGATTGATCAATATGTAGAGGTACTTGGCGAGGAAGAAATGACGTTGAAAAAGTTTTCTGCCATTATCGATGCGGGGCTAGAAGCAATGGAATTTGCCATCGTACCACCGGCTGCGGATCAAGTGACAGTAGCGAATCTAGAGCTTTCCCGTCTTAGTGATGTAGAGGCGGCTTTTATTCTCGGCGTAAATGATGGTGTGTTGCCAGCAAGACAAATGGAAAGCGGGATTTTAGCAGATGAAGACCGGGAGCGCCTGCTTGCAGATGGAATGAAGCTTGCGCTCAGCAGCAGGCAAAGAATGCTTGATGAAGAGTTTACAGCTTACCGTGCATTTACTGTTTCAGCTAACCGTCTTTATATTTCTTACCCAATTGCAGATGATGAAGGGAAAACACTGCTGCCGTCCTTTTATATTAAAAGAATAAAAGAGTTATTCCCGACAATGAAGGAACGGCTGTTTGTTAATGAACCGTCTGAACTGAGCGAAGCGGAACAGCTGCAATACGTCTGCCATCCTGATCCTACACTGTCTTATTTAGCTTCCCGTCTGCAATTGAAACGTCTTCATTATCCAATGTATGACTTTTGGTGGGATGTGTATAACTTTTACATTGATCACCCCGGGCAGAAGGAAAAAGCGAAGCGGGTGCTGTCCAGCTTATTTTATAAAAATGATACAGAGCCGCTCGAAGAGACAACCAGCACAGAGTTGTATGGGGAAGAAATACTGGCCAGTGTGACAAGAATGGAAATGTTTAATAGCTGTCCATTCTCTCATTTTGCCCAGCACGGACTAAAGCTTAGAGACCGGGAGATTTTCCGGCTGCAGGCACCGGATATCGGCAATTTGTTCCATGGAGCGTTAAAGTGGATTGCTGATGAAGTGGAAAGACGGGGGTTAAAATGGTCTCAGCTGTCAAAAGAACAGTGCCGGAAGTTAGCCGGCGAAGCGGTAAAACAGCTGGCCCCACAATTGCAGAACCAAATTTTATTGAGCTCTAACCGTCACCTTTATTTAACCCGGAAGCTGGAACAAATTATTTGGAGGGCGTCTTATGCGCTGAGTGGACACGCAAAAGCGAGCGGATTCTCTCCTGTCGGTCTTGAACTTGGATTTGGCCCTGGAGAAAAGCTGCCGCCACTCGCATTCACGTTGAAAAATGGCACAAGAATGGCGCTCGCCGGACGTATTGACCGGGTTGACCAGGCCAAAGGCGAGGATGGCATTTACTTAAGAGTCATCGATTATAAGTCAAGCGGACGCGATTTGGATCTAACGGAGGTCTACTACGGAATTGCCCTGCAGATGCTGACGTATTTGGATATTATTTGGACGTATTCTCCACAGCTTGTTGGGACTGAAGCCCATCCGGCAGGAGTGCTGTATTTTCATGTGCATAATCCTTTCATTAGCAGTAAGAAGCTGCTGACTCTGGATGAAATTGAGCGTGAATTATTTAAGAGATTTAAAATGAATGGGCTGATTCTTGGAGAAGATGAGGCGCTCCAGCTTATGGATGCTGATTTAGGTGAAGGGGCATCTCCGATTATTCCCGTTGCTTTCACGAAAACAGGCAAGCTCGATAAAAGATTTTCAAAAACCGCTGATAGGAAAGCATTCGATGGCATGAGGCAGCACGTGCGTCAACTATATCAGCAATCAGGGGATGAGATCGTCAGTGGAGAAGTGAGTATTGCCCCTTATCAATATAAAGAGAATACGCCATGTGGTTTCTGTTCATACCGTCCAGTTTGCCAATTCGATGAGGCGCTTGAAGAGAACAATTACCGGCTTATTCTACCTAAGAAAGATATTCTCGAAGATTTAAAGAAAGGAGGCCAATAAAGTATGAGTGAACTAATCATACCTGATAAGCCGACAGATGTTTCGTGGACGGATGACCAGTGGAAAGCTATTACAGCAAAGGGGCGGGATATCCTTGTTGCTGCCGCAGCCGGCTCCGGAAAGACCGCTGTTCTGGTGGAACGGATCATTCGGAAAATTACTGACCGGGAAGCACCAGTGAATATTGATGAACTGCTTATTGTGACTTTTACGAATGCAGCAGCTGCTGAAATGCGCCATCGGATCGGCACTGCATTGGAAGCGGAAATGGAAAAAGATCCGTCATCGAATCACCTGCGCCGACAGCTGACGTTGCTGAATAAAGCGCCGATATCCACCCTTCACTCCTTTTGTCTGGAAGTCATTCGTAAGTATTATTACTTAATTGATATTGATCCTGCTTTTAGAATTGCTGATGAAGGAGAACTGACACTCCTTCGTGACGAAGTGCTGGATGACTTTATGGAAGAGGAATACGGGAAAGAAGACAATGAAGACTTTTACCGGCTCGTTGACTCTTTCTCCAGTGATCGTAGCGACGAAGAACTTCAAAGAATGATTCAAACGCTATATGACTTTTCTCAGTCGCACCCACGTCCGGATGAATGGCTTAATGGACTTTCACAAATGTACGATGTAAGTGGCGAAGCCAAAGCGATTGATGACCTTCCGTTTATTCATACGTTAAAGTTCTATATAGGCCTCCAGCTTGAAGCGGCAGAGGAGATGCTGACAGAATGTCTTGAAATGGCTCAAATGCCGGGAGGTCCCGCTCCGCGAGAAGAAATGTTTATGAACGAGCGAGAGATGGTCCGCCGACTCCGCCAAGCGCTACCTTCCTGGCAAGAGCTTTATGAGGAGATGCAGGCAGTTACATTCAAGACGATAAAGAGTTATAAGGGAGAAGAGTATGACGAGGAGCTGAAAGAACAGTCGAAGCATTTGCGAACAGAAGCAAAAAAGATTGTTGAAAAGCTGCAGGAGGAATATTTTTCGCATCAGCCGGAAAGCTATGTAAGCAACATGCAGGAAATGAAGGGAATTATTGCGGCGCTTGCTCATCTTATCCAGCGGTTTGCCGATAAATTTCAGGCAGTCAAGCTGGAAAAAGGCATCGTTGATTTTAGCGATCTTGAACATTTTACGCTCGCTATTTTGACGGGAGAGAACGGAGGGCCTTCTGAAGCGGCCCATGCTTATCAACAGCAGTTTAAAGAAATTTTCCTCGATGAATATCAGGATTTTAATATCGTCCAAGAGTCAATTGTCCAGCTGCTCAAAACAGGCGGAGAAGAAAACGGCAACGTCTTCATGGTAGGAGATGTCAAGCAGAGCATTTACCGCTTCCGTCAGGCGGAGCCGAATTTATTTTTAAGCAAATATCGGCGGTTTTCAACTGACGGGAAAGACAGCGGACTGCGCATCGATTTAGCACAAAATTTTCGCAGCCGTGCAGAAGTGCTGTCAGGAACGAATTTTTTATTTAAGCAGATCATGGATGTGAAAATCGGTGAAATTGAGTATGATCGTCAGGCTGAATTGGTGAAAGGAGCCGCTTATCCGGAGGAAAGGCCATTTCCAGTGGAAGTAACCATTATTGATCAAGAGGCGAAGGGGTATTCAGAAGATCCGGAGATGAAAGATGCAGCGCAGTCTGAGTTGGAAGCAAGATGGATAGTAGGGAAGATTAAGGAACTCATTGAATCAAGGCATCCTGTCTACGATCCGAAAACAGAAAGTGAGCGGCCGATAGAATATCGTGACATTGTTATTCTGCTACGCTCTATGACGTGGGCCGGGGCCATTAAGGAGGAATTTAAGCGCGCAGGCATTCCCCTTCATGCCAAAGTTTCAGGTGGTTATTTTCAAACTATGGAAATTACTGTTATGATCTCTTTGCTGAAGGTAATTGATAACCCTTACCAGGATATTCCTCTTGCCTCCGTCTTGCGCTCTCCGGTTGTAGGCTGTACGGAGAATGATCTAGCAGTGATCCGGCTTGCGTCCAAATCCGGTTCTTATTACGAAGCGGTAAAATCATTTGTCTCCAGTCGGCCTGAACCGCATGATGGAGAATTGCATGAGAAGGTAAGTAAATTCCTTGAAAAGCTGTCAGGCTGGCGCTCGCTTGGTCGTCATGGCGCTTTGTCTGCCCTCGTATGGCAGCTGTATCATGATACTCACTTTTACGACTTTGTCGGCGGTATGCCGGGAGGGAAGCAAAGACAGGCCAATTTACATGCTTTATATGACCGTGTGCGCCAATATGAAGACACTTCCTTCCGTGGGTTATTTCGTTTTCTGCGCTTCGTAGAACGAATGCAGGAACGAGGAGAAGATTTAGGGGAACCGGGTGCTTTAAGTGAACAGGAAGATGTTGTCCGCCTGATGACGATCCATGCATCCAAAGGATTGGAATTCCCGGTTGTTTTCGTTGCCGGCCTGAACAGGCCATTTAACACGATGGACTTATCTAAAAGCTATTTGCTAGATAAAGAGCTCGGCATCGGTACAAAATATGTGCATGCAGAAAAGCGGATCAGCTATCCTTCGTTGCCGCAGCTTGCCTTAAAGCGAAAAAAACGATTTGAATTGCTTGCTGAAGAAATGCGGGTATTGTATGTTGCGTTAACGAGAGCGAAAGAAAAGCTCTTCCTGCTTGGTTCTGTAAAGAGTGCTTCCAAAGAGATGGATAAATGGGAAAGGGCAGCAAAGAACCCAGAATGGATTTTAAGCAATGCATCAAGAGTTTCAGCTAAATCTTACTTAGATTGGATCGGCCCATCGCTCGTCCGCCATCTTGATTATACTGGAACAGCGCAAAGCCGCTCGGTAATATTTGATAATGATTCATCTAAATGGACCATTCAAACAGTTGGCGCTGAGACACTTCAGCCGATGGGATTTGAAGAGGCAGAAGAGAGCGGGGGCTTGCTTGAAAAGGTTCAAAACTACAAGCATGTGCCTATTTCATCATTGTTTAAGGATGAAATAGAAGCGCGGATGAATTGGGCATATAAGTATGAGCCAGCCACCCATTTGCGCTCAAAGCAGTCTGTCTCTGATTTAAAGCGCATGAATGAAATTTTTAATGAGGGAGCGAGCAACGATCTTGCCCGCCATTATCAACGGCCGATTTTCCGGCGGCCGGCATTTATGCAGAAAAAGACGATTACGGCAGCCGAAGCGGGAACGGCGCTTCATACGGTCATGCAGCATGTCTCTCTTGGTAAAGAGCCAGAGCTTGCAGAAGTTGAACAGCTGTTGAAAACACTCATTTCCCGGGAATTACTGACAGATGAACAAGCCGCAGCTGTCGATCCAGAAAAGATTGTTTTCTTTTTTCAAACTGACATTGGACAAAAATTGTTACAGGCCGAAGAAGTCTATAGAGAGACACCGTTCAATATGGGAATAGGAGCCAATGAGATCTATTCTGACTGGAATGGCTCTGACGAAGCCGTTTTGGTTCAAGGTGTAATTGACTGCTTATTTGAAAAAGACGGGGAATTGTATCTGCTCGATTATAAAACAGATCAAATCGCCGGATGCTTTTCGGGAGGATTTGAACAAGCCCGTGCGGTTCTGGAGAAACGCTACCGTGTGCAAATTCAGTTATATGCTCAGGCTATTGAACAAATCTGGAAGCGAAAAGTAGATCATAAGCTGCTCTTCTTCTTCGATGGAGGCCACTTGTTGTCAATAGATTGATGGGTTGATTGAAGCTGTCCTAAAGCTAATAGGCTTGGGGCAGCTTTTTTATGAGGGAGAGTTAAAGAGAAACTATCTTCTCCTGTTTGTTTCATTTTAATGATATGATGAAAACGATAATGGAAAGAGGAAAGGGGAAAGGCGAGTGTGCAGTTAACTCCATTGAAACACGAAGAGCGGATCACCACATTAGACAGTTTGCGTGGTTTGGCACTCTTGGGGATTTTTTTAGTTAATATGATTTCTTTTCATTCACCTTATTTTTACTATGATCCTTTCGAATGGTGGAAGGAACCGGAAAACTTTTGGCATTACCGTTGGATTGATATTTTTGTGCAGGCAAGTTTTTATCCGCTGTTTGCAATGATGTTTGGTTTCGGGACGGCTATGCAAAGGGAGAATGCTATGGAAAGAGGCCAGTCATTTGTGCCGGCAGGTATCCGTCGTTTTTCTTTTCTATTAGTCATTGGAATGATCCATGCTTTTCTAATTTGGCCAGGTGACATATTAATAAATTACGCTGTTTTTGGACTTTTTCTGTTGCTGTTTTTACGGCTTTCTGGAAAAATATTAATTATCATAGGTAGCATATTGCTCTTACTACCGAACGTATTTCTTAGCATGTTGCTCGTTCTTGCGTCAGTAGTGGACCCAACGAGTGCTGTGCACTGGACAGATATAGCAAGCATTGAGAATTCGATTGCTGCTTACGGCAGCGGCACCTTTGCTGAAATCACGCAACAGCGGGCGGCAGACTGGCTTATGGGAAATGAACCAGCTACTTTCTGGGTACAGCTGATCACCATCTTCCCACACTTTCTGATCGGGGCAGGCGCTCAAAAACTAAGGGTCTTTACAAAAGGACAGGCACGTCCTAAAGTTGCTTTTACTGCTTTTATTACTTTTTTTGTAGCAGGAATTACTTTAAAAGCACTGCCTTATATGATTGATTCTAATCTTGCTTATGTGTATATTCAGGATTCGATTGGGGGACCGCTTCTCGCTGTCAGTTATGCAGCACTTGTAATAGGAATCAGTTCCATGGATAAGGCAAGTAGGCTTTTGAAGCCATTGGCGGCGGCCGGTAGAATGTCATTAACTAATTATTTGCTGCAATCGGTAATCGGCACGCTGATTTTCTATCATTACGGGATGGGCCTATATGGACAAATACAGCTTTCAACTGGTGTTTGGATAGCGATTGCTATCTTTGCCGGTCAAGTAATCTTTTCTGAGTTTTGGCTGTCCAAGTTTAAGAGGGGCCCGATGGAAACCTTGTGGAGGAAATTTACTTATGGGTCCCAAAGAGAAGAAAAAAAGATGATCACTAAAGGGGGATAAAGTGATGAAATTGGTCAGTTATCGTGTTAATCAAAGGGAAACATATGGCGTTTATGTGGAGAAAGAACGGACAATTTGGAATTTGCAGGCGTTAGAAGAAAGTGCAACGGGGGAGAGAACGCTTCCTGATACACTGCTTGAAGCGATTGCCTCAGCTGCGGATCTTACAGAACGAGTAAAGCAGTGGATGGAAGCGGCCGGAGAAGGAGAAGAGAAAGCGGCAGCTGTTTCTGTAAAAGGGGTGGAATGGCTCGCTCCAATCCCGCGCCCATCAAAGAACATTATGTGTATTGGAAAAAATTATCGTGATCATGCCATTGAAATGGGTGGCGAAGAAAGTATTCCAACAGAACTCATGGTATTTACGAAAGCACCAACTGCTGTGATTGCAGCCAATGAGTCAATTCCGGCTTATGAGGAATTGTCCAATGCGCTTGACTATGAAGGAGAGCTTGGAGTGATCATTGGCAAAAAAGGCAAGAGCATTGCAAAAGAGGATGCACTTGACTATATTTTTGGCTATACGATTATTAATGATGTGACAGCGCGTGATCTCCAAAAGCGGCACAAGCAATTTTTCCTCGGAAAAAGCTTAGATGGCACTTGCCCAATGGGACCGTGGATTGTGACGAAAGACGAAGTTGAAGATCCACACAACTTGGATATAGAAACGAAAGTGAACGGAGAAGTTCGTCAGCAATCGAACACGAAGCACTTTATCTTCCCGATTGATGACATTATTTCCACGTTATCAAAAGGCATGACCCTCGAGCCCGGAGATGTGATTGCTACAGGTACACCGGCAGGAGTAGGACAGGGGATGAATCCTCCAGGTCTTTTGAAGTCAGGGGATACGATTGAAATTAATATTGAACAAATTGGTACATTATTAAACAAAGTCCAATAATCTTAGCACAATATTTCCTTCTCTTCTGCCAAAATGATACTATTAGAAAAGAAAAGCAGAAAGGAGGGGGCTGACATGGAAAGCTTATTTTTTAACAGTACCCATTTACATATTACAACTTGGGTGATCGCGATTATTTTATTTTTTATCGCTGTTAGCAGATATTCCACGGGTGCTCATATGGCATTAAGATTGTTTTATGTATTGGTATTAATAACTGGTTTTCTGCTCTTTATTAGACACCATGGCATTAATGACATGCTCTATGGCATGAAAATGCTCGCTGGTATCCTGACAATCGGACTAATGGAAATGGTGCTTGTCCGCAAGAAAAAAGGAAAAGACACGAGCAAGGTATTGATCGGTGCAATTGTTTTGCTGATTATTACTCTTTACTTAGGGTTTAAATTGCCGATGGGCTTGAATTTCTTTGCCTAATATTAAGAAAGCTGTACCTGTTATTTCAGCAGGTACAGCCTTTTTTTGTTCAAGATATTGCAGGCTGAGCAGAGCTGCTCATAAAAAAGTATTTCTTTTATCGTTCCAGGAATGCCTGCTCATACGGCTGTTATTTTTATCTAAATATAAGAGTCTATTTACTTTAATGGAATTAATTATATAATAGAGTTGGAATGAAAAAACACGATCCGGTTGGTAGTCCGGATGCAGCAGTCCTTGCTGTAAGTAACCTTCCCCTCCTCGGGATGTCCGTCGTTCTAATTACTTTTAGAGGAGGGACCTATTATGAAACTAACCATTTCTTATAATGGTCAATTTTATGTAGGGATCATTGAAGTGGTATCTCAAAACACCCTTAAAGCTTATCGTTATATCTTTGGCGCAGAACCGAAAGAGCAAGAAATAATGGATTTTGTTAACAAGGATTTGCTAAGGTTCATTGAGAGGCACGATCAAAAGGGAATAACCATTCAACAGGATGCGCCAAGAAAAGTAAATCCGAAAAGGCTTCAGAGAATGGTCGCAAAGGAAATGAAACAGTCGGGGATTTCTACGAAAGCCCAGGAAGCCATTAAAGAAGAATATGCCCAGCGCAAGAAAGAAAAATCGGGTAAAACAAAACAAATTAAAGATGAGCTCAAGCAGTTTAAAAGAGACCTGAAAATCCAAAAGGCTAAAAATAAACACAAGGGGAAATAAGGTACACTTTAAATAACTGGCTGTTGAACAGCCAGTTATTTTTTCTTATATGCTTTAATTAAACGGGTGTAATAGAAGAGCACAGGTCTGGTATTAGAAGATAGACTCTATGGGGGAAGACTGCCTCTTAAACTGAATAACAGATAAAACCTTTTTAGGAACTGTCTGTTTTCTCGCTGATTTATTGTAGATTTGTTGAACTTTCTTTTTTGCGTTTGACGGCTGTCCCGGAAAAGCGTAATCTTAAAAGCGGTACGATCATTTATCGGAGGGGGAAGCGGAAGTGAAAAAGAAATTATTTTCGCTCGTCTTATTGCCGTTTCTTCTTTTATACGCCTTTCCTGTTAGCGCTGTAGAAAAAGAAGAACGAACGTGGCAAGATGAAACAATGTATTATATAATGACCGATCGCTTTCATAACGGTGATAGCAAAAATGATAAAGAGATTAATAATCATGATCTGCGTGCTTATCAAGGTGGAGATTTCGCCGGTGCAGCTGATAAGCTAGATTATCTGAAGGATATGGGCTTTACTTCTATTATTCTTAGCCCGGTCTTTGAGAATGCCAAGGGTGGATATCATGGTTACTGGATTACCGATTTTTATAAACCGAATCAGCAGTTTGGTTCCATAAAGGAATTGAATCATCTCATTAAAGAAGCCCACGACCGTGACATGAAAGTTATTGTCGATTTCCCTGTTACGAAAGTGAGTCCATCTCATCCGTGGACGAAGGAATCAGCCAAGGCGGATTGGTTTGTAACGAAAAGCGGTAAGACAGAGGAAGAATGGCTTGGACAAATGGCTGTATTAAATCTTGAAAATAAGGCAGTCAAGCAAGAGCTGGTCAAAGCCGGTAAATGGTGGATGAAGGAAGCAAAGGTAGACGGTTACTACATAAGTGATTCTGCTGATGCGCCTCTTTCTTTCTTGTCCGATTTTTCTGCCGAATTGAAGCAGCAAAAGAAAAACTTCTTTTTACTTGGCGGAAACAACGAAAAGACAGATATCAAACGTTTTGAACAATCAGGGCTCGATAGTGTAATGAATACGAATCTTGCTGCCCAGCTTCAAGAGCAATTTAAAAACATCAAGCAGCCGTCTGACAAAAGTGCGGCACTTGTCAAGGAGGCAGCGGGGGAGAAAGCCTTACTATCGGCGAACTATTTAGATTCCAACAAGACGGCGCGCTTTACCAAGAAGACAGTAGAGGAAAATATGTTTCCAGGTACACGTTGGATGCTGGCTTTAACCTATTTGTATACGATGCCAGGAGTACCGGTTGTCTATTACGGGTCGGAAGTAGCGCTTAACGGTGAAGAAGGACCAACAAGCCATCGCCTGCTTGGTTTTAAAGAAGATCAGGAGCTCGTTGATTACATAAAAAAAATCGGCGGATTGCGCCAGGAACTTCCAGCATTAACCCGCGGCTCTTATGAACCGATTTATGACAAGAATGGAATGACAGTGTTTAAGCGTCAATACAAAGATGAAACGTTAATCGTCGCTATCAATAATTCAAATAAAACTCAAAAGGTTACCATTCCTGCTGAGGAACTCGACCGCAACAAAGAATTGCGAGGGTTGCTTGAAGGGGGACTGGCCCGTCCAGAAGAAGAGAAGTTTTCGCTTATCCTTGATAGAGAGAAAGCGGAAGTTTATGCACTTACTGAAAAAGCCGGAGTGAATAAATTATTTATCACAGCTCTTGCTGCAGTTTATGTTATTTTTATGGTCTTTCTCTATCTTGTATGGAAACGGGGAAGAGCATCCCGGAAACAGGATTAAGGCAATTCTTAATAAAGAAGGACTGCCAAAAAGCTGATCATTGCTGGCTTTTTGTGCAGTCCTTTTTTGTATTATCCGTTTACAATAGTACCACCATTTACGTGGATCATTTGTCCGGAAATATAACTTGAATCATTGCTTGCTAAAAAGACATAAGCAGGTGCCAGTTCAACCGGCTGACCAGCACGGCCGAACGGTGTATCAGCACCGAACTTTTCTACTTTTTCAGCTGAAAAGGTAGAAGGAATCAATGGTGTCCAAATAGGACCAGGGGCTACGCCATTTACGCGGATGCCGTCTTTAGCAAGAGAGCCGGCAAGAGAACGAGTAAATGAGACAATGGCTCCTTTGGTCGCCGAATAATCAATTAATGACGGATTTCCTTTGTATGCTGTAATAGAAGCTGTATTAATAATACTAGCTCCTTTTTTTAAATGAGGAAGAGCAGCTTTTGTCATATAAAAATAGCCGAAAATGTTCGTGCGGAATGTTCTTTCCAGCTGCTCTGCTGTAATATCAAGCAAGCTTTCCTGTGGATGCTGCTCACCGGCATTGTTGACGAGAATATCGAGCTTGCCAAAGGCATCTAACGTTTTTTGGACGGCTTCTTTACAAAAATCCTCAGAGCCGATATCCCCTGAAATAAGCAAACACTGCTGGCCTTCTTCTTCAACCAGTTTCTTCGTTTCTTCTGCATCTTCGTGATTCTCTAAATAAACGATAGCAACGTCTGCACCTTCTCGGGCAAAATAAACAGCTGCTGCCCGGCCAATCCCGCTATCAGCTCCGGTCAGCAACGCCTTTTTGCCTTCAAGTTTTCCACTGCCTTTATAGCTGCTGTCTATATGATCAGGTTTCGGATGCATTAACTCTGTTTTTCCCGAATGAACGTCCTGATGCTGTTTCGGAAAGGTTTTCTTTTGTTCTTGTTGACTCATCCAATCACTCCTTGTACAAATTCTATATCCAATGTATCTTTACCCAGAGTGTGGAGGTTTAATCATAAAAAAACCGGTTGGGTATCCCCAACCGATCAAAATGAACATTAACGGAAATTCACGAATTGTACGTCTACAGCCAAATCTGCTTCACGGACCATAGACATGATTTTTTGTAGGTCGTCTTTGTTTTTTCCGGTGACACGCAACTGGTCTCCTTGAATTTGTGATTTTACTTTTAACCCGCTGTCTTTAATCAAGGAATTAATTTTCTTTGCTGTCTCTTTATCAATTCCCTGTACGAGTTTGGCACGCTGGCGAACAGTGCCGCCTGATGCACCTTCTATTTTTCCATAATCAAGGTTTTTTACAGGTACAGACCGCTTAATCAATTTGCTGAGCAAAACATCTTTCAATTGATCAAGCTTGAACTCGTCATCTGAAGTGAGAACAATTTCTTCATTATCGAGGGAAAGATCACTTTTGCTCCCTTTAAAATCATAACGGGTTTGGATTTCTTTCAATGCTTGAGTGATCGCATTTGACACCTCTGAAAAGTCTACCTTTGAAACAATATCAAATGAATTTTCTTTAGACATATCTTTTCCGCCTTTCTATTGTTATCTTTATGAGGATGGTGTTTTATTTAAGAAAAACAAGGCAATTGTTCCGGGTCCTGCATGGGAAGCGATTGCTGAACCAATAATATGGGTAAAAATCTCTTGACAGTGAAAACGCTCGTTAATCATTGATTTAAGCAGTTCTGCTGCCTCGGGATCATCACCATGGCTAATAGCAATCCGTTGTTTGTTAAGATCTTCGCCGCGCTGTTCCATAATATTGAGCATGCGATTAAACGCCTTTTTGCGGCCGCGGATTTTTTCGATAGGTACAAGCTTGCCTTCTTCCACATGTAGAATCGGCTTAATATTTAATAGCCCGCCAATCCAAGCAGCTCCGTTGGAGAGCCTGCCGCCTTTGGCAAGGTGACCAAGATCCTCAACGGTGAAAATATGCTCCATGTGTTGGCAATGGAATTCAATATCCGATATGATTTTTTCTTTCGGCCACCCTTTTTGCAGACAATCGGCTGCCTGCATGATGATTAATCCATAGCCTAAGGAAGCAGCCTTTGTATCAATGATGGTTAAGTCAAGGTCAGCATATTTTTCTTTTACTTGATCGCGAACCATCACAGCAGTTTGATATGTACCGGAGAGGGCAGAAGAGAAGGCAGGATAAATACCGGGCTCTCCACTTTCGGCAAGTTCCGTAAATAATTTTTCAAGCAAAAGTGGGGAGATTTGGGACGTTTTTGGCATTTCACCTTGGCGAATAGCCTGGTATACTTCTTTGGGATCGATGCCTTTTATATCTTCATAATCTTCACCGTACAAATGAACATGAAGCGGAATGAGTGTGACCTGATGTTTTTCGAAAAAATGGAGCGGCAGATCACAGCCTGAATCAGCGAATAGCTTCATTTGTTGAATACCCCCTTTATCTGTAATAATTGTAAAGGCTTCATCGAAAAATAACAATTAAATTTAATCTGAACTGCCTGGCAGTAGAACAAGGAGGAGAGAAATTGGTAAAAGAATCAGTTTGGAGTTTATCAAAGAAAGTCATTATCGTCATTATTGGGGCGTTTTTAAACGCGCTTTCCATGAATCTTTTCTTAATCCCAGCTAATGTGTATGCAAGTGGATTTCAAGGCGTGGCTCAGCTGCTGTCAAACATTTTTACTTCTTTTACACCGATTAATGTATCTGTAGGATTTTTACTCATCTTATTAAATATTCCGGTAGCGATTCTTGGCTGGATGAAAGTAGGAAAGACGTTTACCATTTTTAGTTTTTTGTCCGTTGTTGTTTCTACCATTTTCCTTGAACTCATCCCTGTAAAAGCTGTGTCACAAGACATTATTTTAAATGCAGTTTTCGGTGGAGTCATTGGAGCAACCGGTGTTGGCTTAACGCTAAAGTGGGGGGCATCAACTGGCGGTCTTGATATCGTTGCCATGATTCTTTCAAGGATGAAGGACCGGCCAATCGGAAACTATTTTCTCGTCATGAATGGGATTATTATCTTGCTCGCAGGTTTAATCTTTGGCTGGGAAAAAGCCCTCTATACATTGGTAGCGTTATACGTTTCCACACGTGTAGTCGATGCGATCCATACCCGTCACGCTAAATTAACTGCTATGATTATTACTGATAAATCCGAAGAGGTCAAGAAGGCGATCCATGCCAAACTTGTGCGGGGGATCACCGCCCTGCCGGCAAAGGGAGCTTTTTCAGGCAAGGAACGTGAAATGCTGATGATTGTTATTACGAGATACGAGCTTTACGATTTGGAACGAATCATAAAAGAAGTAGATCCGAATGCTTTTACCAATATTGTAGAAACAGCAGGCATTTTTGGTTTCTTCAGAAAGGATTAAAAAAGAGCCGGCTTGTACGCAAGCATAGCGTGCAACCCGGCTTTCTTTAAATCGCAGATTTTTTATCTATGGCGAGATTTAATTTGGATTCTAAGAAGGCAGCCACCCCATCTTCTTCGTTCGTTAATGTGACCTCATTGGCGATATTTTTTAGTTCATTAATAGCATTGCCCATAGCCACTCCAGTTCCGGCATATTCAATCATTTCCAAATCGTTGTCCTCATCGCCAAAAGCAATAATCCGCTCCCTAGGGATGTTCAAATCAGCTGCGGCCCGTTGAATGCCGACTGCTTTATTTAGTCCTAATTTAACAAGTTCAATCACATGCCACGGGGCAGTCCAGCGTCTATGGTGAATGACTTCTGCATGAACCTCGCTTAGGTGATCACGAATGAGCGGAGCTGTTTTTTCAGTGGCGTGGATCAGCATGCAGGTAGGGTCATCATTAAGCATCCGACGCAAATCGCCGCTAGTAATAGCCGGATCTCCTAAATTAAACAGATTAATCAGCCGTTCATCATGATAGTGAAAGTACAAATCATCCTGCACTTCCGCAATAATATTATGGAAATCAAAGTCATGGCAGGCTTCCACAATTTCAGAAGCTGTTTTCAAGTCCATTGGTTCATGGTAGATTCCCCAGCTATTATTTCTAGGATGATGGACGAAAGCCCCATTAAAATTCACGATGGGTGTTACAAGACCTAGCTCATTGTAATAAAGGCCGCTGGAGCGATAAGGACGACCAGTAGCAATCATTACTTCATGTCCTTGCTCCATTGCTTTTTTTAGCACTTCTTTTGTACGGGAGGAGATTTGTTTATCATCCGTAAGCAGTGTTCCATCTAAATCGACGACAATTAAATGTTTTTCAGCCATTGACCCGCAGACACTCCCTTTCATGGTTTCTCTTCCTTAAGTGTACGCTTAATTTAATACTTATGTCCAATGAAGCATAGATATTTACATGAAATTTACCTGTTTGTTGGAAAATAAGCATGGAAGGTGCTAATTTGTCCACTGCTTTGTTATGATAGGGATAAGCCAAAGCTTGAAGGAGGAAAAAAGCATGGATCAGGATTTAAAGGAAAATATTTTAGGGGCGCTAGAGCAAGTCGTTGACCCGGAGCTTGGTATTGACATCGTTAACCTTGGGTTGGTATATGATGTTGATATGGATGAGGCAGGAAAAACAAAAGTAACGATGACATTAACATCAATGGGCTGTCCGCTTGCTGGCATTATCGTTGACCAAGTGAAAGCTGCACTCGCAGATATTCCCGAGGTAAAAGAGGTAGAAGTTGATATCGTTTGGAATCCACCATGGTCACGGGATATGATGTCACGCTATGCTAAAATTGCTCTTGGTATTCAATAATAAAGTAAGAAAGAAAAAGCACTCGCTTGATCAAGCGGGTGCTTTTTCTATTTTCCTATTAAGAAACCTGAGATTAGGTGTTAGAAGGCGGGCTGTGTTCGGATTAGAATCAATGTCTTGAATTAGAGAAACAGCAGTACGAGTGGGCCAACGATAAAGCAGTAGATGGCAAAGTATTTCAAGTTTCCTTGCGCCATAATGTTCATAAACCATTTTAATGAGAAATAAGACATGACAAACGAGCCAATAAAAGCCACTGTGTAGGGAATAGCCAACTGATGCAAGTTAGGGTCTTGCAGAATATCTGAAAAGCTTAAAATCATGCCGCCGACACTGACAGGAATAAACAGAAGGAAAGAGAAACGAAGAGCTGTTTCCTGCTTCATGCCAAGTCCCATAGCAGCAACAATGGTTGCTCCAGAACGGCTGATTCCAGGGATAAGAGCCACTGCCTGGGCACAGCCGATAATCACGGCATCTCTTACTCTCATATCGCCGTCATTTTTGCGTCCTCTTAAATTACGAATCGTCCAGAGAGCGATTCCTGTGATGATAAGCGTAATAGCTACCGTACGTACGGACGACAACTTGTCTTCAATAAAATCGCCGAATACAATACCGATTATACCGGCGGGAATAGTGGCGATAAGCAAGTATACGATAAACATAAACTCGGAGCGATCCTCCGGATTACGGTCTTTTATGTAATGAAATCCGTTAGAAGCGAGCCGTATAATGTCTGAGCGATAGACAGCCAACACAGCAAGCAGTGACGCCGAGTTAACGAGCAGTTCAAAAGACAGCCCTTTAATTTCGATGCCAAAAAAGTGCTTGGCCAATTGAAGATGCCCGCTTGAAGAGATCGGAATCGGTTCAGTAAAGCCTTGAAACAAACCCAAAAACAAATATTTTAGTAGCAAATAAGTGTTTTCCAATACAGCCTCCTCCATTTAATTCTTTTTACTTTTATAATGTAGCATGGTTGGGAAAGAAAGTATAAAGATATTCTTTATATATGATTCGTTTGTGGACAATATTTCCTTTACTGGCTTTATGCTTTACTTTTTACATTGTAAAGCCATATAATTTAGAAAAGGTCAAAAAAGGTCAAAAGAGGTGGAAAGCGATTTGGACATTGAAAGAATGACATTGTCAGTACAAGAAGCACTAGCTCAGGCTCAAAAGGCAGCTGAGAAAAATAAGCATACGGAAATCGATCTTGCCCATTTTCTACTGGCGCTTATTGATCGGCCGGACAGCTTGATGTCCCGGATTATTGAACGGTCGGGTAGTGATGATGCAAGATGGCGGGCATTTCTCCAGGAGGAGCTTTCAAAGCAGCCATCGATTGCTGGCACTGATGTGAAGTATGGAGCCTACCTTTCGACCGCCCTTCAGTCTGTTTTAAATGAAGCAGAACGGCTGAAGGAAAAGTGGGAAGATGAGTACCTTTCTGTTGAACATATTGTTTCTGTTCTTGCCGATGCAGCTGATTATGCGACAAAAAGTTTTCTACAAAAAGAACAGCTGACAAAAGGGAAGATCAATAAGGCCATTAAAGAGATAAGGGGGAATCAAAAAGTGACATCACAGCAGCCAGAAGCAGGCTATGAAGCGTTAAAGAAATATGGACGTGATTTAGTGGAGGAAGTCCGCTCAGGAAAGATGGACCCAGTGATTGGACGTGACAACGAAATTCGTCACGTTATCCGGATCCTTTCCCGAAAAACAAAGAACAACCCAGTGCTGATTGGTGAACCGGGAGTGGGAAAGACCGCTATTGTTGAAGGATTGGCACAAAGAATTGTTCGCAAGGACGTACCGGAAGGACTAAAAGATAAAACGATTTTTGCTCTTGATATGAGTGCCCTTATCGCGGGAGCAAAATTTCGCGGAGAATTTGAAGAAAGACTAAAGGCAGTTTTAAATGAAGTAAAGAAGAGTGAAGGACGGATTCTGCTGTTTATTGATGAACTGCATACGATTGTTGGAGCTGGAAAAACTGAGGGGGCTATGGATGCCGGTAATATGTTAAAGCCGATGCTTGCACGTGGAGAGCTGCATTGTATTGGGGCGACAACGCTTGAAGAGCATAGGAAGTATATTGAGAAAGATCCGGCATTAGAGCGTCGGTTTCAACAAGTACTTGTTCAGGAGCCGACACCGGAAGACACGATTTCAATTTTACGGGGCTTAAAGGAACGGTTTGAAATCCATCATGGAGTAAAGATTCATGACCGGGCGCTCGTTGCTGCTGCTGTCCTATCTAACAGGTATATTACCGATCGTTTTTTACCTGACAAAGCGATTGATTTAGTTGACGAGGCCTGTGCTACGATCCGTACAGAAATTGACTCGATGCCGAGTGAACTGGATGAAGTGACTCGCCGTGTTATGCAGTTGGAGATTGAAGAAGCAGCATTACAAAAAGAGACGGATGTATCAAGCAAAGAAAGGCTTGAGCAACTGCAGGAAGAGCTCGCTAATTTAAAGGAAAAAGCGAATGAAATGAGGGCGCGCTGGGAGTCAGAAAAGGAAGCCATTGGCCGAGTACAGGAAAAGCGGGAGCAGCTTGAAAAGTTGAGAAGAGAGCTGGAGGATGCGGAAAGCCGCTATGATTTGAACAAAGCTGCAGAGCTGCGCCACGGTAAAATTCCAGCTGTTGAGAAAGAGCTTGTCCATTTGGAAGAGGAAATGGAAAGAGCCAATCAAAATGATAACCGTTTGTTGCGTGAAGAAGTGACCGAAGAAGAGATTGCTGATATTGTCGCCCGCTGGACGGGTATTCCTGTAACAAAGCTTGTGGAAGGAGAACGGGAAAAACTGTTGCGCTTAGAGAGTATTATGCACGAGCGGGTTGTTGGGCAAGACGAGGCGGTTCAGTTAGTGAGCGACGCTGTACTCCGTGCACGTGCAGGAATTAAAGATCCGAATCGGCCCATTGGTTCATTTATTTTCTTAGGGCCAACTGGTGTTGGTAAAACAGAGCTGGCCAAAACGCTCGCTAATACATTGTTTGATAGTGAAGAGCAAATGATTCGTATCGATATGTCGGAATATATGGAAAAACACGCGGTCTCCCGCTTGATCGGTGCACCTCCCGGATATGTCGGTTTTGAAGAAGGAGGACAGCTGACAGAAGCATTGCGCAGAAAGCCGTATTCCGTTGTACTGCTTGATGAAATTGAAAAAGCGCATCCAGAAGTGTTTAATATCTTACTGCAAATGCTTGATGACGGACGAATAACTGATTCGCAGGGCCGAACTGTCGATTGTAAAAATACAGTGGTTATCATGACATCTAACATCGGCTCTGACTATTTGCTTGATCGCAAAGAAAATGAAGACGAAATCCAGGAAGAAACGAAAGAGAAAGTCATGCGGCAGCTGCGGAACCATTTCCGTCCTGAGTTTTTAAATCGCGTAGATGACATTGTTCTCTTTAAACCGTTAAGCTTGGAAAATATTAAAGGCATCGCCGAGCGGATGGTTAATGATTTAAAGAAGCGGCTTGAAGATCAGCAAATCAATCTGAAGCTTACAGAAGAAGCGAAAGAATTTATCGCGAAAGAGGGGTTTGATCCGGTATATGGGGCGCGGCCATTGAAACGTTTTATCCAGCACCAAATTGAAACGAAGCTTGCCCGGGCGATTATTTCCGGATTGATCCTTCCTCACAGTGAAGCGATTGTTGATGTGGAGAACGGAGAGCTAATTATCAGGTAAACGGAAAGCAGCTATTTTATAACAGCAACAAACCTCCGCGCTTCAAAAGATAAGCATTTTTAGTCAGCCTGGTGCTATAGGCGAAGCTCGGCTATAAAAACAAAAACGGCTGCTTGGGGCAGCCGTTTTTGTAATTTAATGCTGTTCAGCATGATCGTCTGTAATTAATGTAGAAAGAACAAACAGGATAATTGTTGCGATAATAGAGAGCATCAAGCCTGTCATGAAGCTGAATTCAGCGCCGTTCATTGAGCTGACAACGTATGTTAACATCTCTGTCAATAAGAAAGTCCAGAAGAAAGTCATAATGAATTGCATGAAATATCCCTCCTTCAAAAGAAGATATGTATATAAGCCAACATTAATCATAGCACAGTAGAGATACAGTTTGAAATGAATTTTTGTCAGTATTTTTAACATTTTTATTTATCTTATTCGAAAAAACTTTTTCTTCTTAATAAATACGGTTAAGATAAAGGAAGGTGGGTGTTGGTATATAAAAGGAGAAAGAAAATGTTCAACAAAAGATTACTAGCTATACTAGGGATTTGTTTCATGATGGTTCTTGCAGGCTGTTCAGGAAAACAAGAATCGAAAAAGCTGGAGAAAGTCGGTCTGCTCGTTCCTGATACAATTAACGATCAAGTATGGGGAACAAATGGATATAAAGGCATGTTAAAAATTCAGAATGCCTATGGAACGGATATTTTCTACAAGGAAAATATTAATTCCCAAGCATTAGTAGAACGAGCTGTAGAGGAGTTTTCACATAAAGGTGTAGATATTGTATTTGGTCACGGCAATGAATACGCCGATTATTTCAATAAGCTAGCCCCAGATTATCCCGATATACATTTTGTCAGCTTTAATGGCAATGCGGATGAAAAAAATACGACAAGCTTAAAATTTGAAGCACATGCAATGGGATTCTTTGGGGGGATGACAGCAGCCCATTATTCAAAAACAGGAACGATCGGGATCTTAGCAACACACAAATGGCAGCCGGAAGTCAAAGGATTTGTAGAAGGAGCGAAATTCGAACGCAACGATATTCGTGTGGCAACAGAATATGTAGAGAACTGGGATGATAGAGAGAAGGCGCTGCAACTGCTTGACAAAATAATTGCTGAGGACGCCGATGTTGTCTATCCAGCTGGGGATGGCTATAATGTACCTGTTATCGACAAATTAAAGGCAAATGGCTTGCATGCTATCGGTTATGTATCCGATCAGTCGGATCTTGGCAAAGACACGGTTTTGACAAGTACAGTACAACACGTAGACCAGCTGTATGTACTCGTTGCCGACCAATTTGTGAAAGGAAAATTGAAATCTGGTAATCTTCATTTTGACTTTGCAGATGGAGTTATTTCTTTAAGCCCTTTCAGTCCGGAAGTGGACAAAGTCTTTCAAAAGAAAATAAATGCGGATATTAACCGATATATCAAAACAGGCAAATTGCCAAATAAATAATCGGAGGAATAAAGATGAACGAGAATAAAAATATGGAATTTATGCAAATTGCTATGAAGTACTTACCGGAGGCACAAGAAAAATTAAAAGAATCAGGAATAGATTTCTCTATGGATTTAATAGAACCATTCATGGGGATGTTTCTTAACGTCATGAATGAAGCATACGAGTTAGGTAAAAAAGAAGCACAGCAAGAGAATAATTAATCAAAAAGAGACGGCCCCGCGATTCATCGATGATCGTGGGGCCGTCTCTTTTCTGTTGACTTGTTAAAGGTGGATGCTTTTTCATCTGTTGGTTGTAGCGGAGCTCAACAATCAAGTACAACAGTGACTTCTATGATGTAA
This sequence comes from Bacillus sp. PK3_68, assembly GCF_003600835.1. Taxonomy (NCBI): domain Bacteria; kingdom Bacillati; phylum Bacillota; class Bacilli; order Caryophanales; family Bacillaceae; genus Bacillus; species Bacillus sp. PK3_68. The sequence goes on from NZ_NQYC01000001.1 coordinate 3,594,066, forward strand.
GAATAAGCAACATGCGACAAGATTCATCTATTGCAAAATGAGCCCTTTTTAAGTAAAATTAGTACCAAGTCTTAATATTTGATTATATGCTAATAGAGCAGTTGAAAGAAGGGGTCCTGATGAACGCAGGAATTATTGGAATGGGCCAATTTGTGCCTGAAAAAGAATTAACAAACTTTGACTTGGAAAAGATGATGGATACATCAGATGAGTGGATAAGAACAAGAACAGGAATCGAATCACGAAGAATTGCAGGGGACGAGACGGATACATCTGACATGGCCGTAAAAGCGGCGCAACAAGCTGTTGAAAATGCAGGGATTTCTCCTGAAGAGATCGATTTAATTATCGTGGCAACCGTCACTCCTGACTATCGCTTTCCTTCTGTAGCTACAATGATACAGCACCAAATCGGAGCTACAAAAGCTGCGGCTATGGACCTTAGTGCTGCATGTGCCGGCTTTATGTATGGAATTGTAACAGCAAAGCAGTTCATCGAAGCGAGTGATTATAAGCATGTTCTCGTTGTAGGTGTAGAAAAATTGACAAAAGCAGTGGATTGGTCTGACCGTAATACAGCTGTTTTATTCGGTGATGGGGCTGGAGCGGCTGTTGTTAGCCAAGTATCAGAAGGCCGCGGCATTTTAGCTTTTGAGCTCGGAGCGGACGGTTCAGGACTAAAGCATTTGTATCAAAAAGATTATATCAAAATGAATGGCCGCGAAGTATTTAAGTTTGCTGTGCGCCAAATGGGAGAATCTTGTGTGAATGTGTTGGAAAAAGCGGGCCTTCAAAAGGAAGATGTCGATTTTTTGCTTCCTCATCAGGCAAATATCCGCATTATGGAAGCAGCACGTCAGCGGCTTGATCTGCCAAAAGAAAAAATGTCGGTTACTATTAATAAATATGGAAACACATCGTCTGCTTCCATCCCGCTCACTTTAATCGAAGAACTACAGGCAGGAAAAATTAAAGACGATGATCTATTAATCATGGTTGGATTCGGCGGCGGACTCACTTGGGGTGCAATTGCTATGAGATGGGGACGCTAATCTTATATAGTAATTGAATAAGTAGTACGAAGGAGTGGAAAGAGTGGAAAAACGAAGAGTAGTTATTACCGGGCTTGGAATTATCTCGCCTGTTGGAAATACAGTAGAAGAAGCATGGGCTAATATTTTAAGTGGAGTCAGCGGAGTTAAACCGTTAACTCGAGTAAATCCAGATGATTATCCGGTAAAGGTAGCTGCAGAGGTTACCGATTTTAATCCAGAAGACTTTATGGATAAAAGAGATGCCCGCAAAATGGACCGTTTTACACAATATGCGGTCGCTGCAGCAAAGATGGCTGTGAAAAATGCAGATTTAACCATTGATGAATCCAATGCAGATCGCATCGGTGTTTGGGTAGGTTCAGGGATTGGCGGCATGGAAACATTCGAAAATCAATTTAAAACGTTTCTCGACCGCGGCTATCGACGCGTCAGCCCGTTCTTTGTGCCGATGATGATTCCCGATATGGCAGCGGGACAAGTATCCATTTTCTTAGGCGCTAAAGGAGTGAATTCCTGTACAGTAACTGCTTGTGCGACTGGCACGAACTCTATTGGCGACGCTTTTAAAGTGATTCAGCGTGGAGATGCAGATGCGATGATTACTGGAGGAAGCGAAGCGCCAATTACGCAAATGTCCGTAGCGGGATTCTGTGCGAACACCGCTCTATCAACGAACCCCGATCCAAAAACAGCAAGCCGTCCATTTGATGCAAACCGTGATGGCTTTGTTATGGGAGAAGGAGCGGGCATCGTTGTGTTAGAAGAACTTGAACACGCTAAGAAGCGAGGCGCTCATATTTACGCAGAAATTGTCGGGTATGGCTCTACAGGAGACGCCCATCATATCACTGCTCCAGCACCAGATGGTGAAGGTGGAGCAAGAGCGATGCAAATCGCGATTGAAGATGGAGGCATTAATCCTGAAGAAGTAGATTACATTAATGCTCACGGAACGAGCACGCCGTATAACGATGAATTTGAAACGGCAGCGGTTAAAACAGTGTTCGGAGAGCATGCTTACAATTTAGCCATTAGCTCAACGAAATCCATGACAGGCCACCTACTAGGAGCGGCCGGAGGAGTAGAAGCGATCTTTACGGCTTTAGCAATTAAGAACAATATGTTACCACCAACGATTAATTATGAAACACCAGATCCGAAATGCGATTTAGATTACGTGACGAACGTATCGCGCAAAAAAGAAATTGATGTTGCACTCAGCAACTCCCTTGGCTTTGGCGGTCACAACGCGACCATTGCTTTACGTAAATACAAACCAGAATAAACGATCGATGCCGAAGATGAATAAAAGCTCCGCTTTTATTCATCTTTTTTATTTTCCACGCGTTCAAAACAGCAGCCGACTGCCTGCAAAAGTTGTAAAGGGATCGGTCTATCCCTGTTTTTTTGGCATTTTTTTTATTGAAGGACATACATATATAGGACAAGCTGCTGCAGCCTGATCAATTGATAAAGGAAGAGGAAGATGGCCCTACGCCTAGTTGCCTTTTTAACCGGATTTGGCTTATCCATTCTCGGTGGAGTAAGCTGCATCATGTACTTAAATCTGCTGACAGCCGGGTTCACTGTGCAAGAGTATGTCCAATTTGTTTTCGAGCGGGTGGAATGTTACTTATTGGCAGCTGGTATTTTACTAATGACAGCTGCTCTCTACTTTCCAACGAGGCAATAAAGAAAAAATAGTCGTTCAAGGAATAATTTTACTTCGCTTTGCCCATACTTTAAGACAAATAGATGAAGAAGTGAGGAGGTTCATTATGTTATATCTTCATGATGTCTGGGTGAACTGGTTTGAGGGGGAGGAGAACGGGTACAATGTATGCCACTATCACGAATGGCGCAAAGAGGACGCTGTTGAGCTATTAGATCAGGTACCTTTGCTTTTAATCGACGAGAAATTATTTTATTATATTGAAAATCATTTAGCGGAATTGCCAAAACAACTCCTGGAGGATGTGCGTAAAAAAGCTTTCTTGAGAAGAAATCATGAAAGAATCCAGTTGGAGCATTGTTTTGTTGTTACGGATGGAAGAGGGATATTGGCTGTTGATACAATGGGATACACAATTCCCGTACGCAAAAGCCGCCTCGTCCCAAGACAGGAACAGTTAGCTTTCGAAATGTTTGAAGTGCATCCAATCACATCCTATGAGCTTGCATGGGAAATGGAAGAAAAAGAATATCATATTTTATCGCTTTCTCCTGAAAGCATGAAAGGTTTAACAAGAAAAGAAAGACAACTAAAACAACTATTGTTTATGGCACTTGATCAATTGTTTTCTTCAAAAAATTCAGCCGAGATTCGCTATTGGTACACAGAGTGGATGCCTGAGCGTTATGAGGATATCCAAACGATGAACGTGGAAGACATTAAAAGAATTTTTCTTGAAGAGACGATGGAAGGATGGACAAGCCGGCATGATCGTCTCTGTGAAAACCTCATAAAAGGACAGCCATTTTTTGAAAAGCTGTGGGAAACGGAACACACATCCAAAAATGAATCGATCAAATAAAAAGCTGAACCTCATCAGGTTCAGCTTTTTTATTGAATGGATGGTTCGCCTTCAAAGAGCGGCCAGACAAGTCGGGCATTTGTTATTTTTTCTTTCTACCCAGCCCCATGGCATTTTCCATTTTCTTCAGCATTTTTCCAGCTACTTGATTGGCTTTAGCGGCACCTTCATCTAGAATGAGGTCCAGCTCTTCAGAATCGAGAAGCTCATAATAGCGCTTTTGAATCGGTTCTAAATGGCGGACAACAACTTCAGCTAGTCCGGCTTTAAAGTCACCATATCCTTTGCCTTCATAGCGCTTTTCAATGTCTTCAATAGATAGTTCACCAAGCACAGAATAAATGGAAAGAAGATTAGAAAGGCCTGGCTTTGACTCTTTATCAAATTTTACGATGCCGTCCGAATCAGTAACGGCACTTTTAATTTTCTTTTCAATTTGTTTGGGATCGTCAAGCAGAGAGATAAAGGCTTTAGCATTCGGATCCGATTTACTCATTTTCTTTGCTGGATCCTGCAGCGACATAACCCGAGCACCCGATTTAGGGATGCGAACTTCAGGAATCGTAAAGATATCATTGTATTTACGGTTAAATCTTTCTGCAAGATCTCTGGTCAGCTCTAAATGCTGCTTCTGATCTTCTCCGACAGGCACCAAATCAGCTCCGTATAGCAAAATGTCAGCAGCCATGAGCGGCGGGTAAGTCAAAAGACCCGCGGAAACCGCTTCTTTGCCAGCTGACTTGTCTTTAAATTGCGTCATTCGCTCTAATTCACCGATATAGGCGACGCATTGAAGCATCCAGCCAGCTTGAGCATGAGCTGGGACTTCTGATTGAATGAATAAAGTAGCTTTTTTAGGATCGATTCCAACAGCTATGTATAAAGCAGCCAGACTGCGAATATTTTGACGCAGCTTTAGACGGTCTTGGGGAACCGTAATGGCATGCTGATCAACGATACAGAAGTAACAATTGTAATCGTCCTGCAGTTCAGTAAATTGTTTGAGAGCACCAATATAGTTGCCAAGAGTAATTGTACCGCTCGGCTGGATGCCGGAAAAAATTGTTTTCATCACATAATCCCTCACTTCTTGTTGACAAAATTATAAACAAATACTCTGCAACTTTCAAGATGAGGAGATGAGCGCAAGTACAAAAGTCACAAGCACAATCCAGCCTCCACCAGTTAAAAGTGGGTAAGTCCATTGGTAACTTCTCTTTTTTGAATGCTCTTCATACAGTGAATTCGTATGATCAAGATCGTCGAACTCAGCAATATATTTTCCTTCTTTTGTAGATTTACGAAACAGCTTAAAGCTATGGCCTATGCTATTAAAAAAGCCGCCTTCCAAAACAAACAGAAAGGCACCTGCTGTTACACTGAAAAGGGAAGATAAAAAAGCAAAATCTAAAAAGCTGCGAAAAAATACAGAAGAAAACAACGCGTATACAACGGAAAGAATAATAATACAAGTGCTGATAATAAGAAATCTTTGGAAAAATTTCATTTGTTGATCCTCCATGAATAATAGGAGTATAGCAAAATAAAGGATCATACTCCAGTTTTTCCTATTAAATATTCTTTGGAAATGATTAAATTACGAGAAGTAAATTATATCAAAAGAGCTTCGTTTAAATAATTATTCTGAATATTTAGTAAATGTAAGCGCTTTATTCAACTGAATTATTATTCATTTTAACCAAAAATAAGTCTTAAGTCTTAATTTATAAGGATAGAAGGCTTGATTACGAAAATATGTCTGTATTGTTAAAAAAAAATAAAATAATTATTGCAAAAAAACTAATAAAGATTATAATTAGTAAATAAATCTTCTGAATAATCAGGAAGAAATGGTAGACAAGGGGGATGAAGATGAAAAAGAAAAGTTATGCAATCTTTCTCGTTCTTTTGCTGGCAATGAGCACGTTCTTAGCTGCTTGCGGCGGAGGCGGCAATGACAGCAAGGAGAAAGGTGGAAGCGGAGGGGAAGGCTCCGATAAGAGTGACAACGTTTTAAACTTAACAGAAACACAAGATATTCCTTCTATGGATTCTGCTTTAGCAACTGATACTGTTTCATTCACTACATTAAACAGCACAATGGAAGGTTTATACCGTTTGGGCAAGGATGATGAAGCGGTAGATGGAGTAGCTGACGGAGAGCCGCAAGTGAGTGAAGACGGCAAAACGTGGACATTCAAGCTCCGTGATGCTAAATGGTCTAATGGAGAGCCAGTAACTGCAAACGATTTCGTATTTGCTTGGAGAAAGGCTTTAGATCCTAATACTGCTGCTGAGTATGCGTACATTATGTATGATATTAAAAATGCTCAAGCAGTTAACGAAGGGAAAATGAAGCCTGAAGAATTAGGCGTTAAAGCAGTAAATGATAAAACATTAGAAGTACAATTGCAAAATCCGGTCCCATATTTTAAAGAATTGCTAACTTTTGGTACATTCTTGCCGCAAAATGAAAAGTATGTAAAAGAGCAAGGCGATAAATATGGCTTAGAAGCTGACACTACTTTGTACAATGGTCCATTTATTTTAGATCAGTGGAAGCATGAAGATAAATTTGTATTAAAGAAAAATCCTAACTATTGGGATGCTGATACCGTTAAGCTGAACCAAATCAATACAAAAATTGTTAAAGATACACAAACAGATGTCAACCTTTTTGAAAGCGGCGATGCTGATTTAATCAAGCTTTCTTCTGAGTTTGTAGACAAGTATAGAGAAAATGAAGGCTTCTTCACTGTTAAGGAATCTTCTGTTTTCTTCATCCGCATGAACCAAACAAAGAGTGAATGGTTGAAAAATGTAGATGCACGTAAAGCGATTGCTATGGGGTTTGATAAAAAAGGAATCACAGATGTACTATTGAACAACGGATCTGTTGTGGCAGACTTTTTCGTTCCTGAAGAATTTGCTAAAGGTCCAGACGGAAAAGACTTCCGCGAATCAGCCGGTAAATACTTAAAGACAAATACTAAAGAAGCGAAAAAGCATTGGGAAGCAGCAAAGAAAGCAATTGGACAAGATACGGTTACATTGGAATTGCTAAATTACGATGATGACTTATCTAAAAAAGTCGGCGAGTATATTAAAGAAGAGCTCGAAAAAAATCTTGATGGCTTGACTGTAAATCTTAAACAACAGCCATTTAAACAAAAACTTGATCTTGAAACTAAAATGGATTATCAAATGTCTCTTGGCGGTTGGGGAGCAGATTATCTAGATCCGATGACATACTTAGACATGTATGTAACTGGCGGAGCCCACAACCAACAAGGTTTCTCCAATAAAGAATATGACAAGTTAATCCAGGAAGGCAAAACTACTTTGCTTCTTGAGCCAGAAAAACGTTGGGAAGCTTTAATCAAGGCTGAGAAAATCTTATTAGAGGATGAAGCAGCTATTGCTCCAATGTATCAAAGGTCTCGTGCTTACTTGGAAAATCCGAAATTAGAGGGTGTGTTATTCCACAAAGTTGGACCAGAGCGCTCTTATAAATGGGCAGAGTTTAAGTAAGCGGGTTTAATACCTATATGAAGAGGAGGGTGTATGCACTAGAAGCATATACTCTCCTTTTTCCCTGCTAAGGGAGTAAAAGTCTGAATTGATTGAATTTATAAAACAATAAAAAGATTTTATTGAAAAACAGTAAAGGAGGGCTTCCGATGGCAAAGTTTGTTTTTAAAAGGTTAATCTATATGATTATCACTTTATTAATTATTGCAACACTCACATTCTTCTTAATGAAGCTCCTGCCAGGATCGCCACTTAAAAACCAAGAAAAACTAAGTCCGGCTCAGCAAGAAATTATTCTTGATAAGTACGGATTAAATGACCCTCTTCCCGTTCAATACGCTAATTATATGACAAACTTATTTAAAGGAGACTTAGGTTTATCTTTTCAGTATGATAACCGCCCGGTTACAAAAATGATTGGTGAACGTATCGGCCCCTCCGCGTATTTAGGTTTTCAGGCTGTTGTGTTTGGAACAATTGTTGGGATTATTTTAGGATTAATTGCAGCAATCAGACAAAATAGCATCTTAGACTATGCGGCTACAACAATTGCTGTCTTAGGCATATCGATCCCATCCTTTGTATTTGCTGGATTATTGCAATATTATTTTGCAGTAAAATACCCGATTTTTCCAGTAGCTGCGTGGGAAGGATTTGAATATACAATACTTCCGACCATTGCTTTATCGGTATTCGTTATCGCTACGGTAGCCCGATACATGCGATCTGAACTACTGGAAGTGTTAAGTTCAGATTATATTATGCTGGCACGAGCAAAGGGAATTAGCTCTTTCAATATTATGGTGAAACATGCTTTGCGAAATGCCTTAATTCCTATTATTACGTTATTAGGACCTTTAGCAGTCAATATTATGACAGGTTCACTCGTTATTGAGAACATCTTTGGTATTCCCGGCATTGGTCAGCAGTTTGTCCGCTCAATTATGACCAATGATTTTACAGTCATTATGGGTGTAACTCTCTTTTATAGCGTGTTATTTATTGTCGTTGTCTTTATTGTTGACATTCTTTATGGTGTGATCGATCCACGTATTCGATTAAGTGGAGGGAAGAAATAATGAGCACAGAACAAGCAGAAAGAAAAGTTGAATTGCAAAAAGACCTTTTTCAGCCAGCGGAGAAGCAGGCTTCCCAATCAGAAACGATCAGTCGGCCAAGCTTGAATTTTTGGCAGGATGCCTGGCTACGATTAAAAGGAAATAAAGGAGCTATTGTTGGGTTAATTCTAATCTTGCTATTAGCCTTTATGGCAGTTTTTGGGCCATCTATGAATAAATATACGTATAAGGAACAAAACATTGCCCACGCAAAGTTGCCGCCGAAAGTTCCGGCACTTGCAAATATTGAATGGCTCCCGTTTGATGGAAAGGATAAAGATGGCTTTGATATGTACAAAGCTAAAAATGTAGAAGAATCCTATTGGTTTGGCACAGATGAGCTCGGCCGTGATCTTTGGACAAGAACATGGTATGGTACCCGTATTTCAATTTATATTGGACTATTGGCTGCTGTTATCGACTTTTTTATCGGTATTGCCTATGGAGGGATCTCCGGATTCTATGGTGGACGTGTAGATAACATCATGCAAAGGGTTATTGAAATTTTAATGGGGATTCCTCATTTAATCGTTGTTATTTTGTTCATTCTTGTATTTGAACCAGGAATTTTTTCTATTACGATGGCGATGGTTATTACGGGGTGGGTCAGCATGGCGAGGATTGTCCGTGGACAATTTTTGAAATTAAAAGGTCAGGAGTTTGTTCTTGCCTCACGCACGCTCGGAGCTTCGGGAAATCGGTTGATCTGGAAACATTTAATGCCTAACGTGATGGGACCAATTATCGTTACAACCATGTTTACGATTCCAAATGCTATTTTTACAGAGGCCTTCCTTAGCTTCATCGGCCTTGGTATTCGCCCACCGGAGGCTTCACTCGGTTCTCTCGTAAATGATGGATTCAAATCATTACAGGTGTATCCTCACATGTTGATTATTCCATCCGTTATTATTAGCTTGCTTATTCTGAGTTTTAACTTATTAGCTGATGGCTTGCGTGATGCGCTTGATCCAAAAATGCGGAAATAGTAAATAGGAGGAGAGAATTCGATGGAAAGATTATTAGATGTTCAAAATTTACATGTCTCCTTCGACACGCATGCAGGAGAAGTAAAAGCTGTTCGCGGAGTTGATTTCTACTTGAGAAAAGGCGAAACACTAGCGATCGTAGGAGAATCTGGATCAGGGAAATCAGTCACAACCAAAGCTCTCATGCGCCTAATCCCCAATCCGCCCGGACGGATTAAAGAAGGGAAGATGCTATTTGAGGGAAGAGATTTAGTAAAAATCTCTGAAAAAGAGATGGAAAAGCTACGAGGAAAAGAGATTTCAATGATTTTCCAGGATCCTATGACCTCGCTTAATCCAACGATGACAGTAGGGAAACAAGTAATGGAGCCGCTTCTGAAACATCAAAATATGAAAAAAGAGGCAGCAAAAAAGCGTGCGGTGGAATTGTTGGCGCTTGTTGGACTTCCTAACCCAGAAGCGCGAATGAAGCAGTATCCCCATCAATTTTCGGGAGGGCAGCGTCAACGTGTCGTTATTGCTATTGCCCTTGCTTGTAATCCAAAGATTTTAATTGCCGATGAACCGACAACGGCTCTTGATGTGACGATTCAAGCTCAAATTTTAGAATTAATGAAGGATTTGCAGAAGAAGATTGAAACCTCCATCATTTTTATTACTCACGATCTTGGTGTTGTTGCCAATGTTGCTGACAGGGTAGCGGTTATGTATGGGGGCCAAATTGTTGAAACGGGGACAGTAGATGAAGTCTTTTATGACCCACGTCATCCATATACATGGGGCCTGCTGTCATCCATGCCGAGTTTAGATACGGATGAAGGCGTAGCGTTGCAGGCTATTCCGGGGACGCCTCCAGATTTGTTGAATCCGCCAAAAGGAGATGCATTCGCCTTGCGCAGCAGCTATGCGCTGAAAATTGATTTTGAACAGGAGCCGCCTGTATATCAAGTATCACCTACTCATTTTGTTAAATCGTGGCTGCTCCATCCAAATGCACCAGCCGTGGAGCCACCGTTGAATGTACAGCAAACGCAGCGGCCGATGCTGCAAAATTTTGATAAGCCTGTATTGGTTGGGGGAGGTCGCTGATATGGCTGAAAAGCTACTGGAGATAAAACATTTAAAGCAATACTTTAATGAAGGCAAACCGAATATGGTGAAAGCAGTAGATGATGTATCCTTCGATATTTACCGCGGAGAAACACTCGGATTAGTAGGGGAATCAGGATGCGGGAAGTCAACAACTGGGCGGACAATTATTCGCTTATATGATGCTACTGGGGGACAGGTATTATTTAATGGAAAAGATGTGCACGGCAAGAAGTCGAAAAGAGATTTAAAAGAATTCAACCGTAAGATGCAAATGATCTTCCAAGACCCTTATGCGTCACTTAACCCGCGTATGAAGGTAGCGGATATTATTGCAGAAGGAATCGATATTCATGGTTTGGCAAAAACAAAAAAAGAGAGAATGGATAAAGTATATAGTTTGCTGGAGACGGTCGGCTTGAACCGCGAGCATGCCAATCGCTACCCGCACGAGTTTTCTGGCGGCCAGCGCCAGCGTCTTGGGATTGCACGTGCCCTTGCGGTAGAGCCGGACTTTATCATTGCAGATGAGCCGATTTCAGCGCTGGACGTATCGATTCAAGCGCAAGTTGTGAACTTGATGCAGAAGCTGCAAAAAGAAAAAGGTTTGACGTACTTATTTATTGCACATGATCTGTCAATGGTAAAGTACATCAGTGATCGTATCGGTGTCATGTATTTTGGAAAGCTGGTGGAACTCGCACCAAGCAATGTGCTGTATGAAAAGCCGCTTCATCCGTACACACAGTCTCTGCTTTCAGCTATTCCACTTCCGGATCCGGACTATGAAAGAAATCGTACACGAAAAACATACGACCCAGCGGTTCATAATTATGCTGCCGGTGAAGAAGTAAGAATGAGAGAGATAGCACCGGAGCATTGGGTATACTGCTCTGAAAAAGAGTTTAAACAATACAAGGCAAATTATTAAAAGAAAATGGGCCCTCTGCCCAGTCTATCTATGGCTGGCTTGCAGAGGGCCTCATTTTTTTGAAACAATGACTAACAATATTTAAGTAGTTGTAGATTTTCTGTTTAAAGTAAGTGTAAGAGGATAAAAGATAACGAGACTGGTGAAAAAAGGATAGGAGGGAGGAATAGGTATGGAGAGATGGAAAAAGATAGGAACGGCCGTTCTTCTAACTGGAATGCTTCTTCTTCCTGGAGCAACTGGCACAGCACAGGAAGAAGTGAATTTTAAAGAACGGCCCATACCATCCTTAAACAAAGAAGTTCCAAGCAAAGTGGCGCGCTTCCAAAGCAGGTCTGATTTGCACTTTACTTATCCGGATGCAGTTCGGGGGATTTATGTGACTGGTCACTCAGCAGGAGGGGCTCGGTTTGATAAGCTTCTCAAAATGGTGGAAGCAACGGAATTAAATGCAATGGTCATTGACATAAAGGACGATCATGGAAACCTTACATACAAACCGAAGCGTGACTCTCCATATGAAGGAATCAGCCAGCCGTTTATTAAAGATACGAGAATGCTGCTGGAGAAAATGGAGGAAAAGCAAGTATATCCGATTGCACGCGTGGTTGTTTTTAAGGATACTAACCTGGCAAAAGCCAAGCCGGAATGGTCTTTTACTGAAAATGGGAAGGTATGGTCAAATGGCGGTGGGGAATCTTTCGTCAATCCATTTATGAAAGAAGTATGGGACTACAACGTAGGCATAGCCATTGAGGCAGCAAAAATGGGTTTCCAAGAAGTGCAATTCGATTATGTTCGCTTTCCAGAGGGATTTGAGAAACGGGATAAGCAGCTCATTTACAATCTCGGTGAATATGCAAACTCAAAAGAAGATGCTGTTCATCGACGGGTACAGGCGGTAACAGACTTTGTTCATTATGCGCGAGAAAAACTAAGGCCTTATGGAGTAAAAGTGTCTGTCGATATTTTCGGTTATTCCGCTACGCTGCCGGAAGCTCCTGGAATTGGGCAAAACTTTTCAAAAATTGCCGAGAACGTGGATGTGATTTCTTCAATGGTCTACCCTAGTCATTGGACCTCTTATTTTGGGATTGCCAAACCCGACACGGAACCCTACAAATTAATTACAGAATATGTTAAGGTGGAGAACAAGAAGCTGAAGGAGTTGAAAACTCCACCGCTTTCGAGACCGTGGCTGCAAGACTTTACAGCTTCTTGGCTTGGAACCGGCAATTATCGTCCTTACGGCAAGGCTGAGGTAGAAGCACAAATTCGCGCGTTAAATGAAAATGGCATAAATGAATTTTTATTGTGGAATGCTAGCAATAAGTATACGCAGGATGTGGATTATACACCCTTAAAAAGAAAGGAAGATTAAATGCATTGGTATGAAAAGCTAAATCAATATTTTCCGATTGAAGAAATGAAATCAAGAGAACACATCGAATTACTTTTAGAAGAGCAAAGCGATATTTATCATAAAGATGAAGGCCCTAATCATGTGCTTATTTATGTGGAATTCGATGATTTTATATTTGTTGATTATTTATTTGTATCAAAGAATGCCCGCGGACAGGGGCTTGGCCATAAGCTAATCGACAAGCTAAAAGCAAAAGGGAAAGCGATCATCCTAGAGGTGGAACCGGTTAACTACGAAGATACAGACAGTGAGAAGCGCTTGCGTTTTTATGCGAGAGAGGGATTCAATCATGCTTCAACCATCGGTTACTCCCGTCGTTCCCTCGCTACTAATGAAGTAAACGATATGGAAATTCTTTATTGGACATCAAAGGATGAAACAGAGGAAAAGATCTATGAAAGCATGAAAAAAACGTATCGGCTCATCCATAAGTATAAAGATGAAGAATTGTATGGAGAACCATTTGATCCTGTTCAAGAGGTTTTATCCAGGGATGAAACGAGAGACGAAGATATACTAAAGGAATTAACATAACGAGAGGCAGGTCCCAAATAGAAGGCCAGTTACTGTCAGATTGCATGGTATCCGCTAGTGATTAGAGGGAAACTGGTCGTTTGGGATCTTGTTTTGCTTGTTTAGTAAAACATTTATAAGTGGTTTAAAGGGGAAAAAGAAAGGGTAAAAATAAGAAGTATGTCTATTATTTTAAAATAAAGAGGAAATGAAAAAAATTTGTAATTATTATTACAATGTAATGAAAACTGTATTCATGAGCTGTTCCATCATGTATAATATATATTGTAGCCGGGCATTTGAAATTATTCAAATCGACTGCTTCATGAATGGAGATTCCTCATGAAAGAACAGGTATTATATTTTAATCTTTAAGGAGTGTGTTTGAGGAATGGTTACTTTATATACTTCACCAAGTTGTACTTCCTGCCGCAAAGCAAAAGCATGGTTAGAAGAACACGAAATTCCATACGTTGAAAGAAATATTTTTTCCGAGCCTTTGAGCATCGAAGAAATTAAAGAGATATTACGAATGACAGAAGATGGCACGGATGAAATCATTTCCACACGCTCAAAGATCTTTCAAAAGTTAAATGTAGATCTTGAGGCGCTGCCTCTACAAAATTTATTCGAGCTGATCCAATCTAATCCAGGGCTGCTTCGCCGTCCGATTATTCTGGATGAGAAACGATTACAAGTAGGCTATAACGAGGATGAAATTCGCCGATTCTTGCCAAGAAAAGTGCGTACATTCCAATTGAAGGAAGCGCAACGGCTCGTCAACTAAAGAAGAGAACCTTCATACCGGAAGTATGGGGGTTTTTATTTTTATTTCCGGGTTGTAATTTTTACAAAATTCAGATAGAATAGCGAGACACTCTTTTTATTTTAGAATCATTATATTTTCATTTGCTTTGCGTTTAGCATACAATAGAATCAGGTAGATGTATATCATCAAGCTATTTGGGGCAATGCCTAATAATAAGGGGAGTCGTCCTCAGGTACCCTTAGACGGAAGGGAGAGGTAGTTATGGAAATTGAACGTATTAACGACAACACAGTTAAGTTTTACATTTCATACTTGGATATAGAGGAAAGAGGCTTTGATCGCGAGGAAATTTGGTATAATCGCGAGAGAAGTGAAGAACTTTTTTGGGACATGATGGAAGAAATACATGATGAAGAAGACTTTACAGTCGATGGACCGCTATGGATTCAAGTTCAAGCCTTAGACAAAGGGCTCGAAATATTGGTAACACAAGCGAATCTAACGAAGGATGGTCAACGAATTGAGCTGCCGCTTCCCGGAGATAAGTACCGGGATTTCCCAGTTGACGATCGTTTGGAAGAACTGCTCGATGAACATTTTCAGGCAAATGAAGATGCCGAAGCGAAAGAGCCTATGCTGGAATTTATGCTTTCATTTAATGATTTTGAGGATCTCATACAATTAAGCAAGCGGACAGATCTAGATGAGCTGTCAACACAATTGTATGCCTACAATAATAAATACTATTTATTTGTGGAATTTCCAGAGGGGACTCTGGATGAGGAAAAAGTGGAAAATACATTAAGCCTGTTGCTAGAATATACAGATGAATCAGGAGTGACCGTCCATCGCCTTCAGGAATATGGAACATGCGTGATGGAAAGCGATGTATTTGAAACTGTTCGCAAATATTTCAATTAATAAAGCCAGCGCGGATTTCTTTGGAAATCAGCGCTTTTTTATGAATAAATAAAAAGAAGAGCGGGCGTTTCTTTGGGAAAAAAGGGTATAATAGCAGGAAATGAGCAACAGGAGTAGAAGGGGCAGGAGAAAACGAATGAAACATACGATAAAAGTAGCCGGTTTTGTGTTAGCTGTGATTGTGCTCTATATATTGTGGGCGGATCACTATATGAACGGGCTATTGAAATATACGAGCGTGGCGTTAACACTTTCTGTAATTGTCATTAGCTTTTTAATCTTTTTTGAAAACAGGCACCCGACGCAAACAGTTACATGGCTTGTCGTGTTAGGTGCTTTTCCGCTTTTTGGATTTATTTTTTACTTATTATTTGGCAGAAGCTACCGGAAAGAACGGATGTTTAAGAAAAAATATATTCTGGATAAAGAAACATATCAACAATACAACTTTACCCATACACCAGAAGATTTAAGGCAGCATTTCCAGAAGTATGGAGAGCATAAAGTGTATGCCTTGGCGGAAAGGCTCGGCAATATGGAGATCTCTTTTCACACTGAAACCGAATTATTAACAAATGGCGAGGAAACATATGATTCCATTCTGAGAGAATTGAAAAAAGCCCGTCATCATATTCACATGGAGTACTATATCGTACGCGCAGACGGCATTGGCAACGAAATTAAGGATGCGCTGATTGCTAAAGCTAAAGATGGTGTAAAGGTCCGCTTTTTATACGATGCGGTGGGTTCCTGGAGGCTGTCGAAAGCCTATATTGAGGAATTGCGGGAAGCTGGCATTGAAATGGTGGCCTTTGGTCCAGTAAAAATGCCGCTTCTAAACAGCAAGTTCAACTTCCGCAATCATCGTAAGATCATTGTTATTGATGGCAAAGTGGGATTTGTCGGTGGTTTAAATATCGGTGATGAATATTTAGGGAAAGATCCCCAGTTTGGATTTTGGCGCGATACCCATTTATACGTACGTGGAGAAGCGGTCCGTTCGCTGCAGTTAATTTTCCTTCAGGACTGGTATTACATGACGAATGACAGCTTCATTACACCAGGATATTTAACACCTGAACCGGAGAAAAAGGTACGGAGAACAGGGGGAGTCCAAATGATCGCTGGAGGCCCAGATAATGAGTGGAGCGTCATTAAAAATGTTTTCTTTTCCATGATTACATCGGCACAGGAGTTTGTTTGGATTGCTAGCCCTTATTTCATCCCGGATGAAGATATTTTTTCAGCATTAAAAATTGCTGCTTTAAGCGGGATAGATGTCCGCTTATTAGTGCCAAAGCACCCTGACAAGCGGATCGTCTTTCATGCCTCTCGTTCCTATTTCCCGGAATTGCTTGAAGCCGGGGCGCGCATTTTCGAATATAGGGAAGGGTTCATGCATAGTAAATTTATTATCGTGGATGGCGAGATAGCTTCCATCGGTACATCAAATATGGACATGAGGAGTTTCCATTTGAACTTTGAGGTGAATGCTTTCCTGTACCACACTCACAGCATCGAATCACTCGTGAGGGAATACATCAACGATATTCATGCCTCTGATGAAATCAACTTGGATGACTTTAATGGGCGTCACCTTGGTTATCGTCTCATTGAATCAACATCGAGGCTCCTATCGCCATTATTGTAAGAGCAAAGCCTAAGGCTTTGCTCTTTTTGTGAATGGGGAAGAAGAGGCAGGGAAATATAACTTCCTTCCATTTTCGGAAGGAACGGGAAGAAAGAGGGCGAATAAAGGTAAGGAGGAAAGGAGTGTCAATTTATGCTAGTGGCTATTAATCAATTCGGTCAGGTGATCAGCCTGGAAAGCCGCCTTGAAGAATCAGTGATTCGGAAAATCCGCGATTCTTCTTACTTTTGTCCCTCTTGCCGACAGCCAGTGGTTTTGAAGGCAGGGGCTATAAAGATGCCCCATTTTGCTCATCAGTCATTGCGTGCATGCGCGTCGTTTTCTGAAGGAGAATCCGACCGCCATTTGAAGGGGAAAGCTGATTTATACAAATGGATCAGTCGCACTCATAAAACAGAGCTGGAGGCCTATTTGCCAGAAATGGCCCAGCGCCCTGATTTACTCGTAGAAGGAAAAGTAGCGATCGAATATCAATGTTCTCCTCTTTCGGCTACTCTGTTTGCCAAAAGAACAAAGGGATATGAAGAAAATGACATTGTTCCGTTCTGGATATATGGAGGCCCGCCGGTTAAGAGACAGAATCGACTTTATCAAATCTCCGCCTTTCATCGCCTCTTTTTTCGGTATTCTCCGCATTTTGGCTTTTGGTTTCTGGCCTACTGTCCAGATCGCCAGCACTTCATTCTCTATTCTCAACTTACTCCAATGTCCCCGTCTCTTTATTCAGCTTCTGTCCAAATAATACCGCTCTATTCTTTATCCTATCCCCCAACATTTATTAAAGCTCACACACGTGCTGTTTTTTCCCTGTCCGACTGGTTTCGCCAAAGAGATTGCTGGCTGCAAAAACAACTATATTTTAAACAAGGGTTATATGATTCATTTTTCAGCGCAGTATATAAAACAAGTCATCACCCGTCCTTGTTGCCCCTTTGTATAGGAATGCCGGTTCGATTTATGGCACTTATTAAAAATCATCCGATTGAATGGCAATTTTATTTATGGAACGATTTGTTGGTCTCTAAAAAGAACGCAGTAGCAGAAGAAGCGGTAGCGGTGATTGAGAAGAGGATAGAGCGGGGAGAGCTGCAGATGAATACTTTTCCATTGTGTCCATCACCGGGAATTCTCTGTCTTATGACGGAGTATTTATCCCTTTGGCAAGCGGTGGGAACGGAGAATAAACGAGTGAATCGCACAGTATTTGAACGGACAGAGAGAGAAAAAATTTTTATAAATGATTTTGAAGAGTTTATCATCCCCCGGCTTATTTTTTGAGTTTTTCGGCATACAATAATATGATTAAGAGGAAGAGAAATTATGGAAACTGGAGGGGTTAAAGATGACGAACGAACAAGCAGTAAAGCAGCTTCCGGCAAGGGATAGTGTACAGGAAGAGCTAACATGGCGGCTCGAAGATATCTTTGAAGATGACCAGCAATGGGAGCAGGAATTTGAGCAGGTTAAGAAACTGTCAGAACAAGCACAAACCTATCGGGGAACACTCGGAGAAAGTGCAGAAAATCTTTATCGTTTTTTCACTTATCAAGATGAGTTATTAGAGCGCATGGGCAAACTGTATACATACTCTCATATGCGCTATGATCAAGATACAACAAATTCTCACTATCAGGGAATGGACGATCGCGCGAAAAATTTATACACCCAAATTGGAAGTGCTCTTTCATATGCAACGCCTGAAATCTTAGCGATTGATGAAGAAAAGTTAAAGCAATTCATAGGTAGCTATGAAGGGTTAAAGGTGTACAAACAGGCGATTGAAGAAATCAATTTACAGCGTCCGCACGTATTATCGGCGGCGGAGGAGAATTTATTAGCTCAAGTATCAGAAGTCACAGCTGCTGCCAGCAATACTTTTGGCATGCTGAATAACGCCGATCTTGAATTTCCGGTCATTAAGGATGAAGAAGGGGATGACGTCCAAATTACGCATGGCCGTTATATTCAATTTCTGGAATCCAGTGACCGCCGTGTAAGAGAAGAAGCATTTAAAGCGGTCTATAAAACATATGGGAACTTCAAAAATACGTTTGCAAGCACGCTTAGCAGCCAAGTGAAAAAGGATAATTTTTATGCGCGTGTGCGGCATTATAACAATGCGCGAGAAGCCGCATTGGCAGGCAATAATATTCCGGAAGCGGTGTATGATAACCTTGTTAACACAGTAAATGACAATTTGCATTTGCTCCACCGTTACGTGGAACTCCGAAAAAAAGTGCTTGGTGTTGACGAGCTTCATATGTACGATTTATATACTCCGCTCGTAAAAGATGTAAAGATGAAAGTGACTTATGATGAAGCGAAAGAGTATATGATCAATGGATTGGCTCCAATGGGAGAAGAATACAGCCGGATCTTGAAGAGTGGCCTAGAGAACCGCTGGGTCGATGTGGTTGAAAATAAAGGGAAGCGCAGCGGGGCGTATTCTTCTGGTGCGTACGGAACCAATCCGTATATTTTGATGAATTGGCAGGACAATGTGAACAATCTATTTACATTAGTTCATGAATTTGGCCACAGCATGCACAGTTATTTTACGAGAGAATCCCAGCCTTACGTATATGGCAACTACTCCATCTTTGTGGCAGAAGTGGCTTCTACGTGCAATGAAGCACTGCTGAATGACTATATGCTTAAAAATCTAGATGATGAGAAGAAACGGCTTTATATTTTGAATCATTATCTTGAAGGGTTCCGCGGTACCGTTTTCCGTCAAACCATGTTTGCTGAATTCGAGCACCTGATTCACATGAAGGCTCAAAACGGAGAAGCGCTGACAGCGGATTCTTTAACGAAGGAATACTATGAGCTAAATAAAAAATATTTTGGCAGCGGCATGGTTATTGATGAAGAGATCGGCCTTGAGTGGGCGCGCATTCCACATTTTTATTACAATTACTATGTGTATCAGTATGCAACGGGCTTTAGTGCAGCGACAGCGCTCAGCAAACAAATTTTAGAGGAAGGCCAGCCGGCGGTAGACCGTTATATTAACGAGTTCTTAAAAGCAGGCAGCTCTGATTATCCAATCGAAGTATTAAAGAAAGCAGGAGTCGATATGACCACTGCTCAACCAATTGAAGAAGCTTGCAAAGTGTTTGAAGAGAAATTAAATGAAATGGAGCAATTGCTGTCATAAAAAGAAAGAGAGTGTCCGGACGTCCGGGTACTCTCTTTCTTTTTCGTGTTCATCTTTTTTGGCGATTCATAACGTATACGGGAATAAATAAAACAAAGAATAAAGCTGGTGCTGTTACATACAATGGGTATAAGTTCAGCAGACCGAGTAAATTAAAGAAAAAGGCAGCGGCTATAAGTGAAACATAAAACCAAAAGGCAACCCATTTCATAGAAAGACCTCCTGCAGCAAGTACCATTATATGTTAGTTTACGCTTTCTATTCCATTGTTATGACAAATGTGTGAAATTAAGCACAAACACTTGTTTTTAAGGGGTTATGCATGATAAGATGAAAAACGTGAAGTTGATCACATACAAACATATACCCCTTTGTTTGACCGTGAAAAATTTCTCCCATCCCCTTTGTTCGTGAGAAAAGGCCTTGTAATTATACAAGGCCTTTTCTTTTTTGCTGTTTTATTTCAAATAAAAAAACAGCCTTTGAGACGAGGCTGTTTATCGAAAAAATGCTGGAACGATCTTCCAGCACCATCATTCATCAATAAATTCCCATATCGAGCCAAACTTTACTGGTACTTTACGGACCTTTCGTTGAAGAAGAAGCTTTTTCATCTCTTTTTCAACTTCTCGTTCTGTCCAATTGTACACCGTACTAATTTCCTTTGAAGCTGTGAACCGAAATTGTTTTAGAAAATCTTCAAGAGAAGGTGGCTCTTGCGGTTCTGGTATTTCATCAAGCATTTCTTCAATAATCTGCACATAAATATCATAAGAATAGAGTCCGGTAATCTTGATGCCTTCTTCTTCAATGTTTTCATTGAAGAAAACAAGCGTTGGTGTTTCTGTTACTTCCATCTCGGCAGCGATCTTTAAATCGCATTGAAAGGCTTTGGCTGCACTGGAAGAGTGAACGTCGTTCAAGAATTCTGCCTTGTCCAGTCCAGCTTCCTCTGCACAATCGGTTAGGACCGCCAGATCAGAAACATTTTGTTTTTCAATAAATAGTACTTCCTGCAGCTTTCTTAAAAAGCGGCTTCCTGCTCTGCGACCTTGCAGTTCTGCAGCTTTAATAGCAACAGAAGCAAGAAAAGGGGAGGACATAGACTGATCCATCCATAGAGCACCATCACATGACATGCCAGTTCTAGCAGCAGTTGCTTCCCAATTGCGAACCTTAGACTCCGGGAGATTCAGCGCTGCAAGATTCCCGGTTAGTACTTGCTTCAAACGGAAATAACGACCATATTCGATATATAATTTTCGGATAAATGGCTCAAGTGCCCAGCATTCCGCACAGAGCGGATCAACAAATAAATAGATCTCCAGCGGCTTTTGCTGAGTGGAACACATCCGGTTAAGCAGTAATGATGGTTTCAATAGTTTTCACCCGGTCCTTCCGGCTGATTAACCATATGATTTGCCGTTAACTCAAGCCGATGATAAAGGAAGTCCCGTAAATCACCGTGAAGCTCCACTTCGTCCATCGCTTCCTGCATGCAGGAAAGCCAGGCGCGGGCACGTTTCGGAGTGATCGGAAAAGGCATATGACGAGCTCGAAGCATCGGGTGGCCATGTTCTTCGGTATATAAAGGAGGCCCGCCCAAATATTGAGTAAGAAATTGCTTTTGCTTGCGGGCTGTTTCAGTTAAGTCGTCAGGGAAAATTGGGAATAAATCAGGATGCTGACTAACCTTTAAGTAAAACGTGTCAACTAGTTCTGAAAGCTTCTTTTCACCGATGTATTCAAATGGTGCTATTGATTTTTCGCCCATACCAATAACTCCTTTTTTCCTTGTAGTCTAAATTTATTTTATCAAGGGGACTGTTATAACACAAACAAAGTGCTTATGCCTATTTTTTACAAGCTTGTGCAGGAATATGGTCCCGGTATAAAAGAAAACAGACCATTCAACGGTCTGTTTAACATACGGGCATTAGGCATAATAATGGGAAGTAATTTTTTGAACATAATTTTGTGTTTCTTTGAATGGCGGTATGCCGCCGTACTTCTTGACATTGCCTGCTCCGGCATTATAGGCAGCAAGTGCCAGCTTAATGTTTCCGTTAAATTGGTCAAGCATTTGCCGGAGATATTTTGTGCCGCCGAATATATTTTGTTCAGGGTCATAAACGTTCTTCACACCGAGTCCACGCGCAGTCGCCGGCATTAATTGCATCAAGCCAGCTGCACCAACGTAGCTTCTCGCATTCGGATTAAAATTCGATTCCTGGCGAATAACTGCCTGGATAAGCTTTTTCGGTATGTTGTATTTTTCGGCAGCTCGGGTAATAATATCATCAAAATCCGTCTTTACTGTTGTGTTGATGTTCTTTAACAAGTCCGCTCCTGGTTTTGTTGGAAGCAGCGCGGACGGCAAAGCTGAAGGGGAGGAAGTGTCGGTATCTGTGTTTTCCAAAGAATCCGCGACAGATCCTCCACCGACAAGTTCAAGCCCCTGCATTAAAGCCTGTTGCAGAACAGCACCAAATATTTGGCTCGGAGCTGTTGTGACAGAGGTCGTGGTGTTCGGGTACGTAGACATACTTTGCATAATGCCTGTGGCAAACATAGTTTGGAATGGGTTGCTGCTCATCGTTCGCTCCTTATTGATCACCAGCTGTCTGGCGTAACTTTTCTTTATAAAATCTTCTTACTTTATTATCGGCTTGCTTTAAAGGAATTTGATAATTTTTTAAGAAATTATTAAAGGTTTCTTCTCCGCTTTGTCTCTCTGCTGCCTCGTATTCAATTTCATAATCCTCGCATCCTAAATAAAAGCTATGATCAAAAACGAGCAGTCCGCTTTCATACACCACTTCTGCCCTTTTTGTAGATAATGTCCCAAAAGGTTTTAACTTAGTTAAATCGGTTATTAAGTATTGAAGGGCTCTTTTTACTGCTCCATCAGGAAAAGCCCCGCCTGCTAAAAGCATCTCTGCCTCTGAACGGGAAAGTGTTTCATTGGTTTCGAGAAGGCCATCCGTTGCCGGCTCCTTCAAAGTTAACTCAAAGGCCTCATTTTTCTCACGGATACGCAGAGCACAACCCGCCTGTTTTAAAAGAAAGTCTTCTGTATCAAAGTAATGATTGTGTTGGATGTGAAAATCTGCCGGCTGCAGTTGAAAGGCATCCATTAGACGCTTAAAAGTTGTTTCACTTACCATGTTCTTAAACTCGATTTCTAATTCCTGACTCATGCTTTTTTCCTCTTTCCCTAATTTAGTTTCGTATATCCATAGTTCTGTATTTGAAATGGACAGATGTGTTAAAATATGAAATGAGTTTTTATTAAAGCCTGTCTGCAGGTACCGCAAGGCAATGAGGCTGTTCCACCTGCGTAGCAGAATGGTGTTTACCCGCCTTTTGCTTTTTAGATCAGTGGCCTATTGCGGCAGATCAGGCGCTTCCGCTTTTAAAGTTTAACATAGCAGGCATGGAGAGGGGAAAGAGAGAATGAGAAAAACAATTCATTTCACGAAAGCACAATGGAATGGCAATGGGATTGAACTGCATGCAGACTCACCTGTAAAGATGGAGGGTATTAAAGCAGCAGGGCAAATGATCGTCGATTCCGATCAAATGGCTTTTGTTTATTTAGCAGAAGAAAAGGATGAATTTATTTATTTATACATACATGAAACAGCATGGGGAGATTTGGAGAAAGCGTTAAAAGAAGAAGCCTGTCTCTTTGCAGCAGGCGAAGACACCACTCTCGAACTGACTGGCTGGAAAGAAGAGCTTATTTATTTAATTAACAATATCGAAGGCAACAGCAATTATGGAGAAGAAATGGTGAAGAAGGTAGAGGCTGTCTTTTTACATCATCAATAATGCAGCTATGTCTGAGAGGGAAGAAAAATGATAAATTGGGATGAGTTTTTAATACCTTATAAACAAGCGGTGGATGAGTTAAAAGTGAAGCTGAAAGGAATGCGAAAACAGTTTGAATATGGGGATGAGCATTCACCGATTGAATTTGTTACAGGACGCGTGAAACCGATTGCCAGCATTCTTGACAAAGCGAAAGATAAAAACATTTCTTTGGACCGGCTTGAAACGGAGATGCAGGACATTGCTGGCGTCCGTATGATGTGCCAGTTTGTTGATGATATTATTAAAGTCGTCAAGAAACTGCGCATGCGCAAAGACTTTAAGATCATCGAAGAGAAGGACTATATTTCCCATAAAAAGCCGAGCGGCTATCGTTCTTACCATATGGTCATCGAGTATCCGGTGCAAACCATCCACGGCGAAAAGAAAATCCTGGCCGAAATTCAAATCCGGACGCTGGCAATGAATTTCTGGGCAACTATTGAGCATTCATTAAATTATAAATATGATGGACAATTTCCAGAAGAAATTTTAATGAGGCTGGAGAGAGCGGCAGAGGCTGCTTTCCGACTGGACGAGGAAATGTCGCTTATTCGTGAGGAGATTAAAGAAGCTCAAGCATTTTTTACGAAGAAAAAAGAGCAGGTGAAGGACCACAGAACGAAAGAATAGGAAGAAGGTGGTTTTACATGAAGTTTGCAGTAACATCCAAGGGAGATGCCAAATCTAATGCGTTAATGCATAAGATTCGGGCCTATTTGCTCGACTTTAAGTTAACCTATGATGAGAACAGGCCAGATATTGTCATTTCTGTCGGTGGAGATGGGACGCTTTTATACGCTTTCCATCGTTACATTGAGCGTCTGGATAAAACTGCCTTTGTCGGCGTTCATACCGGGCATCTTGGCTTTTACGCCGATTGGGTGCCGGATGAAATTGAAAAGCTCGTCATCGCTATTGCCCGCACACCGTATCAAATTATCGAATATCCGCTTCTAGAGGCCATTATCCGTTACCAGCACGGTGGAAAAGAAACGCGGTATTTGGCATTAAATGAGTCTACCGTCAAGGCTGTGGATGGCACGCTTGTCATGGATGTCGAAATTCGCGGAGATCAATTCGAACGCTTTCGGGGCGATGGGTTGTGTATCTCTACTCCATCGGGAAGTACAGCCTATAATAAAGCTTTGGGGGGCGCCATTTTGCATCCATCTATTCGTGCGCTGCAGCTTGCTGAAATGGCCTCCATTAACAACCGTGTGTTCCGGACAGTAGGATCGCCGTTAATTTTGCCCGCTCATCATACGTGTATGCTGAAGCCGGTTAACCGGTCTGACTTTCTCGTTACGATTGATCACTTAACCTTGCTTCATAAAGATGTAAAGTCGATCCAGTACCGGGTGGCTAATGAGAAAATTCGTTTTGCCCGCTTCCGTCCTTTCCCATTTTGGAAAAGAGTGCACGATTCTTTCGTGAGTAGTTGAAACAATGAGATTTCAGCTGAAATGGATGGCGGAAGAACGAGATAACCAAAAGCTGTTAAGGGATTTTTTAGCTGAGCAGCAAATTTCTAAGCGGGCGCTGACAGATATTAAATTCGGCGGCGGCCGTATTGCAGTGAATGGTCAAGAGGAGAATGTCCGCTTTTTATTAAAGGCAGGAGATGAAGTAGAGGTTCTTTTTCCGAGAGAAACACCGAGTGAGGGCATATTGAAAGAGCGGTTCCCGCTTTCTATTATATATGAAGACGATTATTTACTCGTTGTAGAAAAGCCGGCAGGGATGACCACCATCCCCTCCCGGGAGCATCCGTCAGGCAGTCTCGCCAATGGACTGCTTGGTTATTATGAGGAACAAAGAATCGATGCAACTATACATATCGTTACGAGACTTGACCGTGATACATCGGGTCTCGTGCTAATTGCGAAGCATCGGCACGTTCATCACCTATGTTCCAAAATGCAGAAAAATAATCAAATTTCCCGAGCCTATGAGGCATTAGCTGAAGGAAGATTGCTATCGCAAAGCGGCATCATCGAGAAGCCGATCGGGCGCAAGGAAACAAGTATTATTGAGCGAGAAGTAAGAGAAGACGGACAATACGCATGCACGTATTTTAATGTGCTGGAGTCATTTTCAGATTTTACACGGGTGGCGCTTCAGCTGCAAACAGGCCGGACTCACCAAATTCGTGTTCATATGGCTTATATTGGCCATCCATTGCTCGGTGATGAATTGTATGGAGGCTCTCTAAAAGAAATGAACCGGCAGGCCCTTCACTGTGGCAAGTTGTCTTTTTCGCATCCGATTACAAAGCAGCTATTGCACTTTGAACGCTCTCTACCGAAGGATATGCAAGCAGTAATCGATCAAGCGAGACCATCTTGAACCGCTTGACCAGAGTGATAAGTAAGATAACTAATTAATAAAATACCTCTGTCCTAACAAGAGCAGAGGTGACGATAAGTGGTCCCCCTAGGAAGGTTGTTGGCGGACCACTTTGTGTTTATTCAATTGGGCGGAATTTCTCGGCAATAAATGGCATAGAGGACGGCACAGAGACCGTTTGTTTTTCAGGATAACGAAAGGCGGTCAATGATCCGCCAAAAACGGCACCTGTATCAATATTGGCCGTGCGGTTGACGATGCGTACGTCTCGTGTTGGAGTATGTCCATAGACGATCCACGGCTCGCCGTGATAATGCTTGGCCCAATCGCGCCGGATCGGAAAGCCATCAATGTCGGCAGCGCCAGTGATATCACCATATAGGACAAATGTTTTTACTTTAGAAGTGTATTTGCCAATGTCCTTTTCACGAATGCCTGCATGGGCGATAATTAAGTTGCTGTCATCAAGAATTTGATAAAGAGGGGACTGCTCATACAGGGTGATGAATTGCTTTTTTACCCGCTTGTAATGACGGTTATCCAACGCATTTAACTCGTCGACTGTTGTTTCCAATCCGTTATTAATCTTTACTTTATTGCCGATCAGCATTCGGTATAGCTTATTGCAATGGTTGCCGGGGGAATAGTACGCAAGCTTTTTTTCCCATAAGCCGTAGACCGTTTCAATTACACGGACAGAGTCTGGACCGCGGTCAGTTAAATCGCCGACAAAACCAAGCACACGGTTGTGGGGATGAACAGGGAGTCCGCTTTCCCATGAATAACCTAATTTATTCGTTAACTCTTTCAATTCTGTAAAGCAGCCGTGAATATCTCCAATAATATCAATCTTCATATGAGAGGCACTCCTTTTATGGTTATCTTTATCATACTGCAAGTTATAATAAAAGAACATTTACACTCCTTTTGCTATAGTAGTGAAAGGCACAACAATTTTATGGAAAAGGAGGGGATTGCATGGAAGAGCATGGTTCATTGATTTCATTAGTTATTGTTATTGTTGCCGCTTTTTTAACCCCTATTATTTTGCACCGGTTGAAGTTGAACTTTATCCCAGTTGTTATCGCGGAAATTATTGTTGGCTTGATCATTGGACAAAGCGGTTTTAATATAGTTGATCAAGATGTCTGGCTGGAAACACTTTCCACGCTTGGATTCCTCTTTTTGATGTTTTTGAGCGGGCTCGAAATTGATTTTTCGGCATTTTCCAACAAGAAAAAAGAAACATCGAGAATGCTGCCAGGGAAAGAAGAGCCTAATGCCTTTGCTGCTGCTTTAATGATTTTTACCGGCATCTTAGTGCTATCCTTCGGCCTCTCTTACTTATTTGTCCTGCTTCATTTAATTGAGGACGCCTTCTTAATGACATTGATTATCTCGACAATCTCTCTTGGGGTGGTCGTGCCGACATTAAAAGAAGCTCATTTGATGAAAACAGTCATTGGACAAATTATTTTGCTTGTCGCCGTCATTGCCGATCTCGTCACGATGATTTTGCTCGCTGTATTCGTGTCGGTAAATGGATCGGATGGGGGAAACATGTGGCTTCTGCTCGTGCTGTTTGCTGTTGGAGTCCTTCTTTATTTCATTGCCAAGCGTTTCAAAAACAAACCTCTTTTTGAAGCGTTGTCTACGAGCACGGTGCAGATCGGCACGAGGGCAGTGTTTACATTAATGATTGTGCTCGTTGCTTTGTCAGAATATGTAGGGGCGGAAAATATCCTTGGGGCTTTTCTGGCCGGAGTTCTTGTTTCGCTTCTCGCTCCCAACCATGAACTCGTTCGTCAGCTGGATTCGTTCGGCTATGGTTTTCTAATCCCGATTTTCTTTGTGATGGTCGGGGTCGAACTCGATCTGTGGTCACTGCTAAGCGATAAGAAGATGCTGCTGCTTATTCCCCTGTTAATGATTGCATTTTTTATTTCTAAGATTCTGCCGCTTCTTTACTTAAGAAAATGGTACGACATGAAAACGGTAATGGCTTCGGCCTTTTTGCTGACATCTACTTTATCACTGGTTATTGCTGCGGCCAAAATCGCTGAACGGGTCGGAGTCATCACTTCCCAAATGAGTGGTCTGCTCGTTCTTGTAGCGGTGCTTACTTGCTTAATTACGCCAGTGGTCTTTAAAAAGCTCTTTCCGCCTTATATGAAAGAAGAAAAGCGGATTAACATTGTATTTGTCGGTGCCAACCAGTATACAATGCCGATCTCTAAAGAATTAAAGTCGGCTCTATATGATACCGTTGTTTACCGGAAAAAATCAGACGCAGAAGAGAATAACTTAAGCAATTCATTATTTGATGTCGAGGAACTTGATGATCTTACGGTTGATACGCTCGAGAATACCGGTGTGTTCGCTGCTGATATTGTGGTATTTGCGACCGGTGATTTAGAGCAAAATGCACAGCTGGCGATGGCAGCTAAGTCCAAGGGAACCGAACGTGTTATTGCCCACGTGGAAAAAGAAGAAACAGAGAAAAAGCTAATAGAAGAAGGCATCGAAACCTTTTCTTACTTCCTTTCTGCCAAAGCGCTTCTGCGTGCTCTGATTGAGTCGCCGAGCATCATTAGCATCCTGACGAATAAAGAAACTTCGCTATATGAAGTAGAATTGATGAATGACAATTACGAAGGTCTAACCCTTAGGAATTTTCCATTCACCGGCGATGTGATCTTCGTTCGGATATTCCGGGGTAACGAATCCATTGTTCCTCATGGGGATACCGAACTCCGCCTGCATGATCGGTTGATTTTAACTGGCTCAAAGGAATATGTAGATGAGCTGAAAGTGGAATTAGAGTACGGCGGTTAAATGCAAAAAGAAATGTAACAGCGTCCTGAAAGGCTTTGGGCGCTTATTTTTTGGCTATTGGCCGAATTTTAAACCGATGCTTTTCAATTAAAGGTTTTCCTGTTCTTTGAATTTTTCATATAAAAAGCATCGGTTGAGAAAACACAAACCGATGCTTTTTTGGAGATTATAAATTTTTTGGATTCAAAAGGTTAACCTACGATATTATAACCGGAGTCAACGTAAATGACTTGTCCAGTAACACTCCGTGATAAATGGCTTAACATCCCAACTGTCATGTCGCCAACTTCTTCTTGTGTAACATTGCGTTTTAAAGGTGCCTTTTCTTCAATAATTCTTAGTATGTCGTTAAATCCAGGGATGCCTTTTGCTGCTAGTGTTCTAATAGCTCCAGCAGAAACAGCATTTACTCTGATATCATCTTTTCCTAATTCGAGCGCTAAATATCTTACGCTTGATTCAAGAGCAGCTTTTGCGATCCCCATAAGGTTGTATTTTTCAACTGCACGTTGTGCGCCTAAATAACTCATGGTCACAATAGAACCACCTTCTGTCATAAAAGGCTTCGCTTCTCTTGCAATGGCAATTAATGAATATGCACTTGTATCATGTGCAAACGCAAAGCCATCTCTTGATGTATGAATAAACTCGCCATGTAAATCTTCAGCGTGAGCAAAAGCAATGGAATGCACGATTCCATGAATGACTCCTACTTTTTCGCCAATTTCTGTAAATGCTTTGTGAATACTTTTATCATCATTTGCATCACATTGGAAAATCAAATCTGTTGGGTGCCCGTTTTTTTCTAATAGCTTAGTCAATTTTTGCAGGGATCTGTCTAAACGGTATGTATAAATTACATTTGCCCCAGCTTTATAAAGAGATTGTGCAATGCCCCAAGCAATACTTCGCTCATTGGCTACCCCAGTCACAACCACGTTTTTTCCTTCTAGTTTAAGTAAATCTTCCATTTTATCCTCCAATTAATTATTGATAGTTAATTTATATACGTTTTTTATTATACCTGGTTTTAGCATCTGAAACTATATTTGAATTTACTATTATTCATTAATCGTCCCCTGGAATGGAAATCAACAGCCCCCATTCACAATCCAAATAAAAAACACTGCAGCAAACTCTGGAATTTCATTGAGTTTGTCTACAGTCTGAAAACCCGCCCAAGGCGGGTTTTTTGTTTTTTTCATGAAATGAGGAGAACAGGCATATAAATGAAAAGAAAGCCTTGCAGGAGGTGTAAGTATGAAGAAAAATAAAGAAAAGCGCGAGCCGCTTATGTATATTCATCAGCCCGAATTTGTTTTTCCGGAACCTGTAATGCAAAGCACTTATCACACGAGAAGTCAGCCAGAGCAAATAAAAGAAAAGCAGGTAGAAGATAAACAGGAGAGCAAAGAGCCAGAGAACCGAATTCATGAAGCTGTGAAAAGGGAAAAACCGATGATGGCAGAGAGCAAAAAGAGAAAAAAAGAGCCGGAGACAGCTCCTGTAGAAAGTGAACCATTGGTGGAAGAAAAGCAAGAAATTGGGGAACAGCCTGTCTGGAGAGGCATGAGGCCAGTCAAGAGATTTTATGACATGGAGATGGATGAAAAGCTTCAACACTTAATGACCCAGTTTACTTCCCTTCCCTGTGTATTTGATTGTGGAGAGGCTTCTCATAAAGGCATACTCCGTGAAGTCTCTCCAGATCAGCTGAAAGTACAGACATTAAAGGGTGAAACGGTCATCATTGAACGAAAAGATTTGCAGCATATTCAATTACTTGGTCCGTTGTAAAAAATGAGCGCCCTGGATCAATAGGTTCTTCTCTTTAGAATCGTAAATAATTAAGAGAGGTTTATCAGAATATGAATGGATGGAGCTCCAGTTTACAAATGAAAAAGCAACGGCAACAACCGCTGCTTTTCTTTTTTCACTAGTCGCAAATATCTAAATCAATATCTTTGATGCATTGAACAGCGCAGAAGCAATTTAAATCAACAGTAATGCAGCTGAATGTTTTTTCGAAATCTTCCACTTCACACACCTTGCAGAGATCAATACCAGATCCTTCTGCAAGATTGACTGCTCTATGATCTTTTATTGGTTTCAACACACGAAGACGCGCACAGCAGTTATCGAACACCTCTTCCACGCGGAAGAATATAGAAACGCAAGCATCACAGTGGCCGTGGTCAGAGTCTTTGGACTTAAAGAAAGCAAAGAATGGGGAACCGTCTTTTAATGTTAATGTGAAAACACGGGTATCGGCTATATCGCGGACACCAGCTAAATCGCCAAGAGGTTCCGTCAAACAATCTTTACAGCCCCTGCAATCATCACGGTCTGCTGCATCTTGAAGATCTTGGATAGCTCGCAGAACTTCACAAACACAACTAGAATGGTTATCGTTGCATTTACAGCTCATGAGTAAGCTCCTTTCTTCGGGTTATTTTCTTACATTATTAACATATGGCGTTTATGCCAAATGGGTACGGACAATTGCCGTGTTTAACAGGAAAATTTGTGTATGAAAAGAAAGGATAAACGATGACTATTACAATGCTCGATCTTGTTGTTCTTTTCCTTTCGTCTTTCAGGCTGACAAGACTGCTCGTCTTCGATGATATTATGGAGAGGTTTCGAGCTCCCTTTTTATTGAAGTAGAAGAAACTACAGAAACAGGGGAAAAGGAACTATTTATTGTGCCAAGGCCCCATGGGTTGAGGGGATGGATTGGACGCATGCTGAGCTGCTATTGGTGCACTGGAGTATGGGCTTCTGCTTTTTGCTGCTTGCTCTATCTATTTTTTCCGCCAATTGGATGGTTCTTTTTAATTATTCTTGCTGTAGCCGGTGGTGCCGCATTAATTGAGTCGGTTGTACAGCGATTGATTAGGGAATCAGATTAACTCATTTATATGTGACATCATACAATAATGTGATAGAGAGAAAAGGATGTGAACAATGAATGAATGAGTATCTAAACCCGAATTACGGAAATAAAAAACCGAAAAAGAAATCATGCGGCTGTACAGGAAAGAAGAAAAAGAAAAAAAAACCGTCTCAATGAGGGCGGTTTTTTCTTTTGGATAAATAAAAACAGAAAAACAGAAAAAACTAAGCGGTAAATGAAAGAAGAATGGAGGAAGAACATGAAGGCGGTCATTTATGTATTGGCAGCTGTATTACTGGCGGGATGTGGCTTTCAGAAAGAAAGGGACGACAGCCGGCTTGCTTTACTAAAAACAACGAATCCGGAGCCAATACAAATTGAAAAAAACGGGGTTTCTGTGGAAAATATCCGTAAAGAAGTAGAAGCGATAAAAGAAATTTACGATGCTGCTGTTATTAAAGGAGACCATAATATCCTTGTTGCTTACAAAGTCCGTCATTTGGACCGTTTTCAAATGAAGAAAATTGAAAAAAACTTAAAAGAGCGTCTTGAAAAGGAATATGGTCAGGAAACCTTTATCGTATCAAGCGATTATAAAATTTTTCTTGAAGCGGTCCGTCTTCGCGAAGATATCGATTCCGGCAAAACAAATGATAAAGAAGCGGACAAGCGGCTTCATGAAATTATTAAATTAAAACAAGAGCGGACATAAAGGAGAGGACCTATGGCTAACAACAATGAAAAAAGACACCTACCCAGCAACAGTACGATAAACTCAATCAGAAGCATGAGTTAAAGCGGCCGGTTCTTAAAAATTGCTTGCGTGCTTTTTTGTTGGTGGAGTGATTTGCACGATTGGTCAGGCGATTACTTATTTCTTTATTTACTTTTTTAACTTTACTGAACAAACAGCTGGCAATCCAACAGTAGCCACTGTGGTGTTTCTTGCTATGCTGTTGACGGGGTTTGGCATTTATGATCATTTGGGGCAGTATGCCGGAGCAGGAAGCTCTGTACCTGTGTCAGGGTTTGGAAATGCGGTGATCTCTGCAGCGATCGAACATCGAACAGAAGGCTTCGTGTTAGGGGTCGGAGGGAATATGTTTAAGCTGGCTGGTTCGGTTATACTGTTCGGCGTATTTGCCGCATTTGTTATAGCGTTAATCAAGACTATTCTGATGCAGTGGGGCGGGCTGTAATTCATTATAAGGAAGGAGAAGAAAAAATGCTGGCAATGTTTTTTTGGGCTTTTGTCATCGGCGGTCTGATTTGTGTGATCGGACAGCTAATGATGGATGTGGGCAAGCTAACACCAGGCCATACGCTTAGCACATTGGTAGTGGCAGGGGCTATTCTTGCCGGCTTTGACTTGTATGAGCCATTAATTGATTTTGCCGGAGCAGGGGCGACCATTCCAATTACAAGCTTTGGAAACTCGCTTGTTGCGGGGGCGATGCAGGAAGCAGAGAGGCATGGTCTGGTCGGTGTTCTGACCGGTATGTTTGAAGTCACGAGCTCCGGGATTTCTGCAGCGATTGTTTTTGGATTTATCGGTGCCGCTGTATTTAAGCCAAAAGGTTAATCTTCATGTCATTTGCCCAAACGCATCCTCGTTTTCCTCATATAGTAACAGTGTAAAGATGAAAAGCGAGGTGATAAAAATGAGCTATGGTTACGGATATGGTGGTTGCGGCTCTAATTACGGCTACCGTGGAACATCAACATTCGTGTTGATTGTGGTGCTTTTCATTTTGTTAATTATTGTCGGAGCAAGCTTTTACGCCTGCTAATGGCTGTCGAGCTGACGTAAACGGACCATGCAACATTCCATTTACGTTAGCTTTTTTGCTGTTTCAATAAATAGAAGATCCCTCTTTTCTAAGCAAAGGACAGGCTGTTTTTCTGTGTTCATCATGATGAACTTTTTTGAAAATGGAGCATAAGATGAAAAAGAACAGAAGGGGGATGAACCAAGTTGGAAAATGGGTTTTTTAAAAATATTGAACAAAAAACAGGCGTGCGGATGAAAGACATCATGGAGCTGGCAAATTCTTTGCAAAATGCTAACTTTAAAGATGAACGGACAGTTCGGGGGATTATTAAACGGGTATCAGCCCTTGCTAACAAGCCTGTACCGCAACAGCTCGAAGACCAGATTGTACAGTCAATTGTAAAAGATGGACAAAAGCTTGATATGCAAACAATTACAGATATGTTAAATAAAAAGAAATAAAAGAAGGAAAATTCAAAAAAAAGTTTAATTTATTTAAAACTTGGGTAAAGAAGAAAAAAGTTTTGTGAAGAGAGGAGAAAAGAAAAATGGGCTACATCCTGCCGATCCCGCAATATCAATACAATCAGTATCAAGAACGCGTAGTGAATCATGTTGGTGATAGCTATTCATCCATTGATCCTGTAGAAAGAGTTTCTTTTAGCAAGATACTTGATAACAATTCTGATGCAACGATGGCTTCGGATGATCGTACAGAGGCCCGTCTATCAAAGAAAAAAGAATATGAAGCTTTCCAGGTCCACCTTGCAAAAATAAGCGGCAAAGGTGTACAAATTGATAGGTTTGCCTAGCTTAAAGCCAGGTTTTCGGTCCATAGAAAAAAGCTGTTCCACTCGTCGGGACTGACCCCTATTTTTGAGACAGGGATCAAAACACCTTTAAGCAGCCAGCTGCCGATACTTGACCGGTGGCTGGTTGTTTAGTTTCGCTTGAATACGGATATGGTTATAATAGTGAATATAGCTTTCGACAGTTTGCTCTACGATAGCCGTCGTAGTGCTTGTCAACTCGTCGAGATAGAACGTTTCAGACTTTAGCGAGGAATGAAACGATTCGATGGAGGCATTATCAGAGGGTGTCCCTTTCCGGGACATACTCATGGTAATGCCTTTTTCTTTGACTGCCTGCTGATAAGCATAAGATGTGTACACAGATCCCTGATCGCTGTGCAGAATGCATCCCTCTGGGAGGGGTGGCAGCTGGGCCAGCGTATGTAGCACAAAATCTGTATTCTGGCAGCTTCCTAAAGAATAGGCAATGATTTCGCCGTTAAATAAATCCTGAATACTTGAAAGATACAGCTGTTTCTGGCCAAAAGGCAAGTATGTAATATCTGTGACGAGCTTTTGAAGAGGCTGATTTGCCTGGAAATCTCCTTTTAACAGGTTATCGGAAATATGACAGGGCTGTCCTGTTCGTTTGCGTTTCTTCACTTTTACCCGGCACTGCCAGCCATACTTCTGCATTACACGCTGTACCGCTTTATGGTTAATCGACATCTCTCGTTTTAATAAGGCCGTGATTTTACGATAACCATATCGAAACTTAAGGTCCCGGCACAACGTGCCGATTTTTCGTTCAACGATCTGCCTGGCTGTTTCTTTCCGGCTCCTGCTCTTCCAGCGATAATAAGTGGATCTAGCAATGCCGAGATGCCGGCATATTTCCCTGACGGGCATGCTGGTTTGGAGTTCTTTTACTAATTCTACAGCTGTTTCTGGGACCACTTCCTCTCCAATTCTTTGTACTTTTTTAGTACTTCAATCTGCTGTTTCAAATACCGATTTTCTTCCTTCAGTTTCTCTGTTTCACTTTCATACTCAGCCCCTTTTCCGAAGGAATACTGCTTGCCCACTGGCTGTTCAAATCGATGAAACTCGCCTGCTTTGTACCATTTCATCCATGTTTTAAGCTGTGTCTTATTTCGAATGTTTAATTCCTTTAAGACTTCTTTGACCGGCACCCCAGCTAATCTCATTTTTACAGCCTTCATTTTTACTTCCGCTGGATAACTGACTCTTGTCCCCATAGAAAAACACCTCCAAGTTATTTTCGAGTATCCCATACTCGTTTTCAACTTAAAGGTGTTTTTTATTTGTCTCACTTTATGGGGTCAGTCCACGTCTAAGTGGAACAGCTTTTTTGTTTAGCATCTGGTTCTTATATAGATAAGAGAGGATTTGTAGTTAAAAATCTTTTTTCATGGATTTGTGTGGAATGCCGGCATCCATGAATTCTTCTGAGATAATTTCATAACCGAGACGTTCATAAAATGGGATGGCATGCACCTGGGCATCGAGTTTCAAAGCTGGGACCTTTTGCTCTCTCGCTTGCGCCTCGACGGCTTCCATAATTAGACGTCCGGCTCCTTTACCGCGGTAATCAGGTAAAATACAAATACGCTCTGCTTTGCCAAGGCCGTCTTTTATGCGGAAACGTCCGGCTCCACATGGCTTGTTCTCATCATATAAAACGAAATGTACCGCGGAATCTTCATATTCATCAATCTCTATATCGAGAGGAACACGCTGTTCTTCTACAAAGACCTTCTTGCGGACGTCATAAGCGTGTTCACGTTCCTGCTCGTTTTTTACAGTAATTACTTTCACTAGTGATTATCCCTTTCCGAGTAAGAATGTTTCATATACTGTCCATGAACCGTTTTCCAGCTGGTAAAGCAAATGAAAACGATCCACTGTTTCTTCATGGTCAATGTCTGTCATTTTCAAAGAATTGTACACATCATCGTGCTCCAAGTTTGACAGCTTTTGTCCAATAGTTAGGTGAGGCACAAAGGCATATTCAGGCTTGCCGCCAATCATATCCTCTTGATACAAATCTTCATTCAAGGCAGTCAATGAATCACTTGGATCAACTTTCCAGTAAATCACATTATTCAATGGATGGAAAGTCTTTACTTTGCTGAGGTGGAACGAGAATGGCTGATGTTTTTTAGCGACTTCTTCTAGCTGGCTTGTTAAGTGCTTTAGATCGCTTTCATCGGCTTCAAATGCACTTTTTAGTGTAATGTGAGGCGGAACGAGTGCATAGTGAGGGTCATATCGCTTTCGGTAGGAATTAGCGAGATCCTGAAGTTTTTTTGATGGGAAAATAACGATACCTAGTTTCATGTTCTTTCTCACTCCTTATAAATAAAAAATAATTATGAATCATCTTTCTATTATAACAAATTTTCTCAATATTCCATAGAAAAGACACTTTTCTGCGAAAATGTTTTTATTCAAACATTGTGAGCAATGCGCGTTTTAAGTCAGGCTGCCAAAATTTCCATGTATGTCCCCCTTGGAATTCATCATAAAAGCACTCAAAGCCTTTCTCGTAAAAAAGGTCGTGAAGCGAGCGGTTCGGTGTCAGGAAATCATCGGTTTCTCCATTCATTCTCGTAACTTTTGTTTCTTCCAGACCAATGACATGGTAAAGGCTCAGGTGTTTATAATCCTCTGCTTCACTGACAGCATTCATGACCTTGTCATCCACATGTGGAGAGTGCATAATTACTTTCCCGAACGTATGCGGATAGCGCAGGGCAGCCATTAGGGAGACCGTAGCTGCCAGTGAGTCACCAGCAAGTGCCCGTCCGTAGCCAACATGATAGCCAGGATACTTTTCATCTAGAAATGGCACGAGCTCGTGCGCTAAAAAGCGAATGTACGCTTCCTGTTTTTGCCCGTCCGGATGATATTTTTGCCATCGGTCTTCCGCATTTCGATAAGGAACACCGACAATAATGAGATTCTCAATTTGTTCTTCCGCGAGCAGTTCATCGGCTATACGCGGAATACGCCCCATCTGAAAATAGTCTTTCCCATCTTGGGCAATTAACAGCGAATATTTATATAACGGGGAAAAATTCGCTGGAAGGTATACAAGCAGCTCGATTTCCTCATCAAGCTCCTTCGAATAAATCGTTTCATCTGTGATTGTGCCGCGCTTTATCGCCATAGCGAACCTCCAAATAATTAATAGTTATCCATCTTTGATTTTAGCACAATTGAGCCGGGCAGTAAGGGATGAAGCCTTCCTAAACTAAGGGCTACCCGCTCGTAATTGGAATAGTTGCAGTATCTGTACCTTAACGGTTATCCAGCATTGTTCACAAATGGATTTTTTTACTATAATAAAATAAAAAAGCCGCCCTGAAAAATCAGGCCGGCTTAGACTATTAACAAAGGCGCGCTTTCCTTGTTGCTTATGAACGTTAGGGTTGAAAAATAAGCGTTCTCAATCAGCTTTTGCCTACGCATAGAGAAGCCGTGAGAAAAATTAGGCGGATTGGCTGTTTCTTCTTAAAATGGAAGCGGGATAAGCCGCAAGTATATTAGAAAGCAAAAAGCGCCGATTTTGTTTGCGATAAAAGCAGTAGACATAGACAGCAGATGACGAAAGGGACTTCACAACAATATTGCGTCTTGTGATCGTGCCGTCCTGAGCCTGATACATAATGACAAGAGGCAAATTTTCACGCTGGCTTCGCAGTAATAAAGCATTCATGTAAGATCAGCTCCTTGTTCTTATTATATACGAACATGCGTTCTTTATGCAAATCAAATAACAACATTAAGGGGGAAGACATGGGGAAAATAATTGAGGCAACAGAAGCTGGATTTTCGGTGAATGGGAAAGATATTTTAAAGAGGATAACGATGGAGGTAGAAACGGGAGTGTCTGTTGCTGTCATGGGAGCCAATGGTTCAGGAAAAAGCTCACTTATTAAGCTGCTGGCAGGAATCAGCGAACCGCAGACTGGAAGAATTCAACGGAATTTCACCTCGTATGCCTATGTGCCGGAGCACTTTCCTGAGCATCTTTCATTCACCGTGAAGAACTATTTGCAGCTGCTCGCCGGGATGGACCGCAGACAGGAAGGAGAGAAGGCGGCTCACTATGCGAGGCTGTTCGGGCTTGAACCTTTTCTAGATACTCCATTAAAAAAATGTTCGAAGGGAACGAAGCAAAAAGCTGGCTTTATCCAGGCTTTAATGAAAAAGGCAGAGGTGCTTTTTCTCGATGAACCGTTCACCGGCATGGATGAAAGCAGTGTTCAGATAGCGGCTAGTTTGTTGATGGAGTGGAAAGGGACAATTGTATTCACCCTTCATGAAACCGAGCTGGCTTATCAGCTCGCTACACATATCGCTATTCTAGAGAATGGTCATCTTACCTCACTCTCACCTGTACAGCGAACGAGCCATCTGATGGAGATTACCTATCGAATGAATGAAAACAGACTGAAGGCTGTTCAATTAGTGGGTGATACTTACCGGCTGACTGTTGAAGAAACAGAGTCAGATAAAACGATCGGCGAGATTCTGAAAAACAGCGGGCATATTATCGAAGTGAAGGAGAAGGAAGAACGATGAAAACATTTGTTACTTATCAGATGCTCTCTCTATTTCACTCACTGAAATGGATGCCGCCAGCAATTTTGTATGTGGCCTGGCTCTTTAGTCAATACTCTTATCAAAACTTGCCGATCGCTGACAGCCACTCGATCTCGGCGTTCTTTCTCTATCCAGTAGTGGTATGGCTCACCATGATCGTTTTTAACTTGGAAAAAGACAGTGAAAAACTCATCTTGCTCTCGTATATGCAAAAAAGAGAACACTTTCTTTACGGCAAAATGGTCGTCGTTTTTTTGGGCGGCCTCATACTCGCGGCTGTTTCATTTATGATGCCGATAGTGTTAGGAATCTTCGCAGAACCGCTTACAAGCGAACGCATAGGTCTCTTTTTATACGGTCACATTGTTTTTGTGATGTTAGGTCTCTTTACAGGCAGCCTCTTTAGCGCCACTAGCATGGGCGGGAAAAAATACTCGTGGAGCGGCAGCGCCTTTGTCGTCTGTGCGGCCATTGCTGGCTCTAAAATCATGGATGTGCTTCCAGAAGCATTAAAGTGGATCGTTTTTATCCTGCCACCTGTGACGGCAGTGTCCAATACGATAAAAGAAGGAATGTATGACCATCCGGTAGGGATTGTCTGGAGTGTAGCTTACGTGATTATTGGATTCATAGTATTAAGAAGTCTGTTTTTGATGAGAGAAAAAGTAAATTAATAACCAATAGAAAACTTCTCCAAGAAAAACAAAATATCCGTTGACAACTGACCAGAATTTTCATAGAATAGAACTTGTCAGTTGAACGATTCCGTAGCTCAGCTGGGAGAGCGCTACCTTGACAGGGTAGAGGTCGCTGGTTCGAACCCAGTCGGAATCATACCAAAAAGTCCTTGATTTCAAGGGCTTTTTTATTTTGTCCTCATACCCTTAAAGCACAAAAAGGGGGAATTGGTCACCAATTGGTCACTCCTAATATGAAATAACCTATTTACTACCGCGCTTCGCTTGCTGGCCTCTATAAAATGAGTGAGAACTTCATTCTCACTCATTTTATAGAGGTGAAGTTTTTTTCTAAAGGCTAAAAGGTTTATCTTCTTCTACGTAAATATGGTAAATTGTTATTATGAAGTGTTATATAGATCTAGGAGGGCAATCTCTTGTTAAACAGTAAACAGTTAAGATCATTCTATATTATTGAAGCTCCATTCCATTCTTCAACTCAACAAGTATTAGAAGATATACTAAATCCAGAGTTGTACTTTGATGGCCGAAAAATTTTTATTAAAACAAATAAAATAGACTCCAACATATCGGAAATAGAGCTTAGATGGGAGACTGTAAAAGAGATAAAAACCGAAGAACTAGATGAGTCTGGGGAAATACATAGTGTGGTAAAAAAAATTACAACTGTAGCAAATGTTTCAGTATGGATTCATTCAAATTATTCATTTATCTATTTGTTTATAAAATCCGGCGCACTATTAAGAGAAGTATTACCTTACCTGGAAACGTTGTTAAATACAAATTTGAAAAAAATAACCTTTAACAATGAATTTTTTTATCAGTTAATAGGATCAAACTTTACTTTGGATTTGTTTCAGTCCTCTTTCCGTTCTAATAATGATAAACAGTTATTTTCTATATCAGGTGATTTTAGAAAGGCTCTTGACATGAATTTCGACTTTTCAGATAACGTAGTAACTGGGATTACAGTTTTATTCAATTGTCTAAGAGAAACGAAAGCCAAAGTGTATAAGGCTGGGAAAATAGCGCTTTATAATTCGCCCGATGTAGATGATATTATTTGTATAATTGAAAACATTAGCGATCTATTAATGGAAATGGGAAAAGGAGGCTTTTCCCTTGAATAATTTATTAAATAAACTTGCTGCTAATGCTGTATTTGTAATTATTGCAGGACTAGCATCAATAGTATCATTAGTGGTTGCCTTTATTAATGATAAACAAATTCTTTGGATAATATTGACAATAAATTCCTTTTTATTATTAGTTGTATGGAAGCTTGTAAGCCAAAATTCCGTTATATTAGGACGATTAGATAATATAGATTTCTACGTTTTGCAAAGAGAAATAGAGCTTGAAGAAGATGAGGATGAAAAATATGTATCCAAAGGTGATGTAATATTAGCATTGCAGGCATCATTATCACAAGAGAGTTTGTCTGCTCAACCTCAAGCAACTATAGAAATATCTTATCCCTCACAGCTACAAATTGAATATATATTTAATAGTGAAAGGATTAGAAGAGACTCCGCGAATTCAGATAAATCTAAATTTAATATTTCATTATCACATGGAATTAGCTTTATTGCTTTGAGATCCATTAGTATAGGAAAAGAAAATGAAAATGATTTTCTAAGGTCAAGCAGACAAATCATCGTTAAAGTTCAGAGTGACTTATTAAGTGAATCAAAGGAAGAAATCATTCCTGTATCTTTAGTTGGATAATTAAAAAGGCTACTTTAAAAGTAGCTTTTTTAATTCTAAAAGTTTTATACAGAATGTGTTAGCGATTTAGAACTATAACTGTTGAAGATTCATAAGGAAATTTATATCTCTCATTTATAACGGTATAGGAAATTTTTAAATTCTATATTATTTAGAAGCCTTTCTTCACTAACTAATTTTGCAAAATGAGATGTTGCTTCAACATTACTTTTATTAGAGACCAGAGAGGCAATATCCCTATCTGTCAAAAGTCTGTCGACACAGTCTAATATGAATAAAGAAATTTTTTCGCTAATTAAAGAATCTTCCGTATCTTTTTCGATAAAATCTATAGGTAATGTATCAATTAGAAGTTTTATAGCTCTAATACTTGACTCCCATCCGTCATTTTTAAGATCATCGTCTTGAATAATAACTCTTAAGCTCTCATCCTGAATAATATTAACAGGTATGCCTGCTTTTAAGAAAGAATTAAAAAATTGTTTCGTCATTTTATACATCCTTTCTAACAATTATTTAAAATAATAATTCATTTATTTTATTAGCAGTCTCAAGCTGCATTGTTGGCAACACATGACTATATGTATCTAAAGTGATACGTATATTTGAATGCCCTAATCGTTCAGCAACTACTTTAGGATGAATGCCCTCTTTTAATAAGAGAGTTGCATGTGTATGTCTTAAATCATGGAAGCGAATACGAGTTACATTCGCTTTTTTTGTTAAACTGTAAAAAGATCTCAACAAATTTCTAGGTGAACATGGTGTGCCAACATTGGTGCATACAATAAGATCATGATCATTGTATATGAGATCTGCTATTCTTTTCTCATATTGTACAATCTTTTTCTGTTTAGACAAAGCACTCATAGTTTCAAGAGGAAGAGTAATGCTTCTTAAGCCGGATCTAGTTTTAGCTCCAGGAATTATTTTGTTACCTGTGTGACTCAAAGTTTGTCTTATTGACACTGTATTGCTAATAAAATCGAGATCTTTCCATCTGAGAGCCAGTATTTCGCCTTGACGCATTCCAGTAGTAAGTGCTAATAGAAAAGCTATATAATATCTGCTAGATTGGGCTGCTGTTAAAAAGCTTTTAACTTCTTCAATGTCCCATACTTTTAATTCATTTTTAAATGCTCTAGGCCTATCAACTAAAGAAGCAACATTACGTTTTACTAGCTCCCATCTCTCCGCCTTATTTAAAGAGTCATTAATTAAGGAATGAATTTTTTGTACATTTTCTCTTGATAATATGTCTTTGTTAATAAGTTCGTTATAAAATTTTTGAATGTCCATAGGTGTTATTTTTGAGATCTCCAAATGGCCGAGATATGGGATTATGTAGCGACCAATTAGCCAATTATAAGTTTTAAAGGTAGATTCTTTTATAATTAACTTTTTATCGTCAAGCCAATTATTCAAATAATCCTTGTAAAGCATCTTGGACGGCTCACTAAATATGCCATTTTTTAAAAGAGAATGTTCAGCTTCAATTAAAGCATTTTGAGCCTCTTTTTTTGTTTTGAAACCTCGCTTTTTCTTTTGCTTTCTCTTACCATTAACTTTTCCTAACTCTAATACATAGTACCAAGTGTTTCCATCCTTTTTGACAGAGCCAGCCAATTAAAATTCCTCCTTCAAGTAGCTGCCTTCAAGCCAACTTATAAAAACAGTTTTTAATACCTTAATTCTTCTGCCGACACGAACGATGTGAAAATCTCCTGAATTTACTAATTCATAAGCTTGTCTTCTTCCGATACCTAGTATTTCTTGAACGTGCGTAACATCTAGTACTGGTGGATATTGTTCTAATATATTCATAAAGGTCTCCTTAATCTTAGCTCGAATGGTTTGATAAGAATCTTTTACTTCTTTTTTTCTTTTCCTCGTTAAAGGTAGTGTTTCTGTTATATAACTTTGATTCAGTCCATAGTCTTGCAATTTCAGCAGTAATTTCTAAACTCTCATGATTATTCAAAGTTCCGACTGATATAAGCAAACCAGCAAT
This sequence comes from Bacillus sp. PK3_68, assembly GCF_003600835.1. NCBI lineage: Bacteria > Bacillati > Bacillota > Bacilli > Caryophanales > Bacillaceae > Bacillus > Bacillus sp. PK3_68. The sequence continues at coordinate 3,637,334 of NZ_NQYC01000001.1, forward strand.
TTGATCTAATAGTTGTTCTGTATTTCCTACTTTCACTTTTTTTCTTATGGCAGGCGAGAAACGTTGATTTAAATCGGCATTTTGAACAACTAACCATCGAGAATCTAATGGCCATCTAGTTTTATTCTTATCAGGCCTTGGAGTTTTCAAAGTTAACCACTCGCCTGTTAAGTATGACCAAATGTTGTTTTCTCTTAAAATAAAGTCATCAATTGAATTGATGCCAAATTCTTTCAGGCATTTTCTTCTAATTTGAAATTCAACTCTCCATACAGGTTTACTTTCCTTCCAAAACTTTTCTTTCCATAAATCAAAAAACCAAAATTTTTGAGAGGATCTTACCTCAAGTGTTTTGTTATAAATACGAGCTAGCAATGGATCACCACGCCCCATTGTAAAACCACTAAATTCGCTGCCGTTATAATACTCATCGTTTACAAAATGCTTTGCTTTTCCTCTTGCTTTAGTTACTACATGTTCCATGTCTTCTTTGTTAAAAGGTGTTTCGTCACTATCCACACAAATATCTATTCTAGATAGCTTAGTGGTTGTTATACGTATTCCTAAGCCAGTTAGCCAATTTAAAAAGTCATTAACAGCTTTTGTAAAACCTACTGACCAAAGATATGTAGCAAGAAATCGGACTTTAATAGGTGATGTATTCTTGACTTCTTTATCCATGAAATACATTAGAAAATCATTGCATGACAATTTATAAGCATAGAAAGGAATCCCATTCCTATGTACTTTTAAACTTAATCCGTTAAGTTGAGTTTCGCATTCTTTCGTTTCTTCTTGAGCTTTTGACTTAAGAGAAGCTAAGATGTCCAATGTACTTTTTAAAGAGTTAAAATAGTCTGGTACCTCAACTCCGAATTCTACTGTATCAATACCTTTAATAATCAATAAATCTCCTCCTAGTCTTAAATTTGTAATTAGAACCCCGCATGTTATATGGGTGCGGGGAATAGAAAAGTAGATTCTTTATACATCCCGTTTATTAGATATTTCTGGACAGTTCTTACAGACCTGTCCAGCTAGCTATAAAAGGTCGTTATCTATATCGGAATATAAAAAAAAGTAACGAGATTCGTTAGTTAATACTTAAAAAAATACAAATACATAAAATATGGGTGGGAAGTAACGAAACCCGTTAATAAGATAATACTAAAAGCTCTCCCTAGGTTCAAGATATTTATGAAAAAAATTATCGAAACTCGTTAGTAGTGATAAAATAAGAGTAAATTTAGTTAGAATTATAAGAGGTGTATTATGGATAAGAAAAAAATGATACAACGCTTTCCTATTGGATCTAATATCAAGTCTTTAAGAAAAGAAATGAAATGGACACAACAAGAGTTAGCCAAAAGGATCGGTGTTTCTTCTCAAATGATCTCGAATTGGGAAAGAGAGTATACTACACCAACTGTTGAAGATATTGCAAAACTTGCTCAGGAGTTTAACGTTAGTACTGACAAAGTTCTCACAGGGTTTGATAAAGAGGTTTTGACCAATTATTTTGTAGGTGCTACGCAAATTAGTGCCTATATTCAGGATTTTATTAAGGTACACGGGGAAGAAATGGTAATTCAGTTTCTAACTAATAACTTAGATATTGAAAGCTTATTGAATTCTAATATGAAAATTAACTTTAAAGATAAAGTGTTAACTCAAAAGGACAAGAAAAAAATCATTGATTTGATCAAATTAATTTATCAATGATTTTGACAGTAGTAAGGTACTTTCCGTTGAAGAAAGTCTTTTTAAAATATTACATATTTACCATGAAAATTGTCATTTGGTGGTATATTTAGTAAGATGATCATATATTCTGAATCATCTTATTTTTTTGCCTAATTTTCAAGAAAATTTTGATTGGTTGTGATACGTCCTATCTATTTAATCTATGTAATATAAGATTTTAATTATTTTAAATATTGAGGTAGGTGGCCTTATTGAAACTCTCATACTATCTTTTTAATGAAAATTCAAAGGACTTTCAAGATCTAATATTACCTAACAAAGTTAACGAAGAAAATAACTTTGTTGAGCTGCAATCTAATAATGACAATTTAGAATTTGAATGTAAGGTTTACATTCAAAAAAACAAAACAAAGGAGCCTAAGTGGCTTTCATTTCTAGAAGAGGATTTAATAATTCCTGATAGAGACGAAATAAGAAATACAGTTAATTCATTTGTTATTTTGATAAGAATTATAAAGGAAGAGACCCCTTATTTCTTTGCTATTACAGGTGGATTTGGTTTTACTGCTATTAACAGAAATAACCTAGAGAATCAGTTTGGGTTAAAGGTGGCGTTAAACGCAATTGACTCAAAAGAGCTTAAAGCGTTTGATGTAAGGAATATTGACCTGAAAACAAAGCAAAAAAGAGTACTTATAAATAAAGGGAGTGAAATTGGAGAATTTGATTTAGACTTTGAGCAAGACCTTATAAACCTAGTATCTGGGAAATCAAGTAGTGAGGAAGTTGGAACATCAATAAAGGGTACTACATCTTCTTTAAGTTTAAATAGTGATATTACTTTCTCACAACTAGGTGAGAAGTGTACACAGTTACTAGATTTATATCTTAGTGATCGATATAAAGAAAACTTTGGCTTCATTGATAATATTAAAGTTGTAAGAGATGCAGAAACGGTTTCGGTTCTACAGAAAAAAATGTTCGAAACACTTAGAGATCGTGATACACATCATATCTCACTAGCATATCCAGATATGATTGAGTATGAGAGATGTTCAAGTTATAAAATTTATATCGGGCATAAAAAAGTTGAGACCGAAGAAGTTATTTTAGAAGATGTCTATTCTTTATTAGATGAAATAGAATTTGCTAAACCCGACCAGATAAGTAAAATAAAAATTGTAGGATTAGATGATTCAGAGGCAGCAGTCACTCAATCTGTTACCTTAAATCACTTTATTATTTATCAAACTCAAATTGAGGAAGATACTTATATCTTTTCACTAAATAACTGGTATAAAATTGATAACGATTATTTTACAAAAGTTCAAAATGATATTATGGAGTTACCTCTTTTGGAGATTGAAGATTTTCTAACCGATATAAAAGAAGGTGAATCAGAAGGAAGCTACAATGAAAGACAAGCGACTGAAAACTTCCTGTGTTTGGATAAAAAGAATTTTCAAGTGGCTGGATCACGAAGTAAAATTGAGGTTAGTGATTTATATTCTAAAGAAAAACACTTTGTGTGTGTAAAGAAGAATACTTCCTCAGCAACTTTAAGTCATCTTTTTGCACAAGGATCGGTTTCAATGCAGCTGTTAAGGGAATCTGTTGAATATAGACAATTCCTAATAACTAAAATTAGAGAGAAATTTCCGGAAGAGCAATACGATGAACACAATTTTCCTTTTAGTGATTGTACACTAGTTTATGCAATATCTACACATAGAAGTGAGGACATTAGAGAAGTATTGCCTTTTTTCAGCAAAGTTAATTTGCTGCATCACGTGAACTTGATTAGACGGTTAGGAATAAAAGTTGGTTTATATAAAATAAATGTAATAGAAAATTAAATGGACAAAACACTTGGTCACCAAATTGGTCACGTGTTTTAAATAATTTAAGATTACTACAGGTAATTAGAAGGTAATGTTATTGTTGTGTTTTTACTGTCAGTAGCATTAGCGCTATTGTGGGCTATTATAAGCTATTTAGCACCATATCTTGACAGGGTAGAGGTCGCTGGTTCGAACCCAGTCGGAATCATACGCAAGCGTCAGAACGTTATGAAAGTAGCGTTTCTGGCGCTTTTTTATTTGTGTGGGCTTGTTTGTTGAGCAAGGTAGTTTCTTATTTAGCACATGATGATTCTTTTGATTCGCTTATAAGATACTTGAAGACTAGACACGCCTTAGTAGTTGAAGAACCTGCTTGACTTTTCTTTAAAAACGAACAAGCCCGTCTGGCAGCTAACCAGAGGGCTTGTTCATTAATTGATTTTCATATGTGTGATTGCATACTCAAGTCGATCATGGATACCCATGTATGTTTTAGCTTCTCTAGAGCCTTGTTTGCCTACTTCGTAATAAGGATCCTCGCTTTGACCTTGGTAACAATAATAATAGTTATTTATCTTTTTAATTAGATAGTAAGGTGCATCTTCAAAGAAGTTTTTCCATAAGGAAGCAGGAATGATATGAATCGATCCAGCGAATGGTGTATAGCCAAGATGAGTATCATTATTATAATAAAAGTTAACCGAAAACACTTTATCCTCATTTATACCTAATCCATCATCAAATACGACTTGAGATTTCATGTAGTTAGGCAATTCTAATTTAAAGTGGTATTTCTCATTAGAAAAAGTAAAGGTTTTAAAATTGTCATTTAAAGCTTTTGCTAGAAAAACAGAAAATTGAGCACGTGTAAGTGTTGTACTTGGTTTAAATGTTCCGTCCGGATACCCTAGAGTAATATTATTCTCAGCTAGAGCAGAGATGTATGGATAAGCCCAATAACTTGGAGGAACATCTTTAAAGCTAGTCTTTTTCGTTGATTTTAATTTAAATCCAGAAGTAAGCATTCTAGCCATTAATTCACGAGTCATTGGTTCATTTGGTTTTAAATACGCACTTTTTGGAAAGATTCCCTCATCCACAATAGCTGCCGCATATTTATAGCCGCTATTCATGGTGGATAAGTCTTTAAAGCCTGGATTTGGTCGGTTAGATAAATCTAGATTTAGAGCCCTCGCCATTAATATCATAGCTTGTAATCGAGTAACCGGTGCTTGCGGACGAAATGAATTATCGTAAAAACCGTTAATGACTTTTTTGTCTGTTAAGTATGTAATTTCATCTTTTGCCCAATAATCACGGCTCACATCTTTAAACGCAGCCGAAGCAAAGGTAGTGCCTGTAAAAGTTAAACAACAAACTAACAGTAGACTAAATAATCTCTTCATTCAATTGGCCCCTTTTCATTTTCATAATTAAAGAGAATAAGATAAATATTGCTTTACATTTAAGACTCTTAATTCCTTAATTTGAATTGTAATCCATTTAGTGGATGACTATAGATTTATAATACCATGAAAATAGAAGGGCGGAATAAGTGGGGTATAGGAAAACTTATAAAGAGAAAGTGCTTAGCTAATTGCAAAGAGAGTGTTTTTGTAGGATAGTCTTTGTTTTTATCTAGTTCTTTTTTATCAAAACTAATAAGCTACTAATTAAGACCTCTATGGTAAAAAACTTAAGAATAATATGATTTTTTACAAACACTACTTAGAAAAGGAACGGTTTTATGCAAAAGCAAGCGTAAGGCAAAAAGGAGAGCCAATTATCCACAAGAGCTAACGGACACCCATTATGTAAAAAGCATTCGCTTATTGCACCTATAAAGAAAGAGCAGATGGCAGGGAGTAGCGTAGGGGCTAGAATCGCAAGAATAAAAATGGATCCGTATAATATTTTTAAATCCTACTTGACACATTGGAATTTACGTATTAATATACTGGTATTAAATAAATGAATAGTCATTATTTTAATGTTGAATGAATATTAAGCGCTGATTGGACATCCAAAGGCACCTTATACATTTTCAACATTCATCTCGTATGAATGTTGAAATGTATCGGGTGCTTTTTTTGTACCTATGAAGCACGGAGAGGAGGAGCATGGACAAAAATAAGATGGATCTGCTGGAAGAGGCAGATTGGTTATTTCGAAAGATGGTTCGCAAGTTCATTAAAGAGCGTGACAAAATCATGATTGAAGGAGTGATGTTGCCGGGATTCTTGATTTTAAAGAAGATTATTCAAGCCGGGGAACAGCGGTTAACTGATTTAGCTGAAGAGCTTGACCTTACCTCCGGGGCGATTACAGCTATTTGCGACAAACTGGAGGGCAGAAGATTTGCGATTCGCAAACGCCATAACGAAGACCGGCGAATAGTACTGCTGGGCATTACCGATGAGGGACGCGAATTTATCGCACGGAACAACGAGGTGGGAGTAAACCTTATTTCTATTTTATTCGAGGGATTTTCACACGAGGAAATTAAAGTGCAAATTGAGATGTACCGGCGCTTAATCAATAATCTAGAAGGGTTATCAGATGATGTCTTGTCATTAGCCAAAGAGAGGAAAAACAAAAAGGATTCATCAATCCAAAAAAAACGTTTTTTAACTTATTAAAAGGAGTGGGGAAATATGGGACTGCCAACAATTCATCCAACAGGGGCAACGATTTATTCACCAGAAAAGGCGTGGAGTGGTTACACGATTTTCCAAGCACCGGACCTTGGCGCATTATTAATTGATATGAACGGAAAAGAAGTTCACTTATGGAAAGGGCTTCGTGGTTTTCCAAATAAAGTTTTCCCGGATGGATATGTACTGGGGCATACATTTAACCGTGATCCGGAGCATGGTTTCCAGGACGAAGGGGATCTTGTGCAGGTCGATTTTGAAGGGAATATCGTCTGGAAGTTTGATAAGCACGAATTTATTACAGATCCAGGACATGAAGGAAGATGGCTCGCCCGTGCACACCATGATTACCAGCGTGAAGGAAATTCAGTTGGCTATTATGCACCGGGCCAGGACCCAAAAACAGATGCAGGAAACACGCTGATTCTAGCTCACCGTGATGTTCATAAGCCTGAAATTTCAAAGCATGACCTATTGGACGATGTAATTTTAGAAGTCGATTGGGAAGGAAATATCGTCTGGGAATGGTTATTCAGCGACCACTTTGATGAACTTCAATTCGATGAGGAAGCGAAAAAAATTATTTATGAAGAGCCAAACCGGCGTTTCTTCGGAAATAAATCAGGAGACTGGCTGCACATTAATTCGATTTCGACAGTAGGGACAAATCGTCATTATGATGCAGGAGATGAAAGATTCCATCCTGACAATATTATTTGGGATGCGCGCGAAGCAAATATTATCGGCATTACAGATAAGCGTACAGGCAAGATCGTATGGCAGATCGGCCCTGACTATTCAAAGCCTGAGTTAGAGCACCTGGGCTGGATTATCGGCCAGCATCATGCTCATATTATCCCGCAAGGCCTTCCGGGCGAAGGCAATTTATTAGTATTTGATAATGGCGGATGGGGAGGATACGGTGCGCCGAATCCTTCATCGCCGGACGGCAATAAAAATGCAGTTCGCGATCATTCGCGTGTACTGGAAATCGATCCGGTTACGCTTGAAATCGTCTGGCAGTACACAGGGCTTGAAGCAAAATTCCAAGTGCCGACAGATTCTTTCCGCTTTTACAGCCCGTATATCAGCTCTGCACAGCGTTTAGAAAATGGCAATACGCTCATTACAGAAGGCGCAAATGGCCGTATTTTTGAAGTAACTGCCGAGCATGCAATTGTTTGGGAATACATTTCCCCTTATAAAAACGCCCGTAATTCGAACATGGTGTACCGAGCGTACCGAGTTCCTTATAACTGGGTGCCGCAGCTTGAAAAGCCAAGCGAAGTAGCGATTGAGCCTTTAAAGATTGAAACATTCCGTGTCCCAAATGCAGCGTCAGGCGGAACAGATTCCATCGTTGAAATAAAAGGAGCGCAATCCGTTGGCGAGGGAGCCTTATGCGTAGCGCGCTACGATGAGACGTTAGAAAAGCAAAAAAATTGATAATGGAGGAGTTATGATGAAGCGTTTATACGGGCTACTCACTTTTAGTTTAGTGTTGTCCCTCTTTTTGGCAGGCTGCTCGAACAACAGTAAAGCGAGCACGGCAGAAGGAGAAGCTGCAAAAATACGAATTGGTATCGATACGGCAGCAGGGGGTTCCCTGCAAATACGTGCCGCAAATACAAAAGGCTACTTTAAAAATCATCATATCGATCCACAGCTATCAAACTTTGCGTACGGAATTGATACGATTAATGCCTTGCTAACAGAACAAACGGATACAGGGCTTGCCGCAGATTACGCATTGCTCAATTCTTTAAACCGAGGTGACTTGGTCGTTATCTCTTCGTTAACACATAGCACACCGGAAACAATCAAACAATCGGAAATTTTAGCGGTAAAAGGCATTAATGAGCCATCACAGCTAAAAGGAAAAAAAATCGGGGTCGCAAAAGGCACAGTTAGTGAATATCACTGGGCAAAATATTTTGAGCATTTAGGAATTAAAGAAGATGAAATCCGTTATGTACCGTTCACTACCCCGGATGAAGCACTTGTCGGCGTGAAAAAAGGCGATATTGACGCTGTGCTGGCAAGTGGTGCTTTGCTTGAAAAGTTTAAGTCGATTGACGGCGTCCGTAAAATTGATGATCTTTCTTCCATCAATATTTCAGTAAGCAGCTACTTAGTTGCTAACCGAAAATTTGTGGAAGACAATCATCAAGCGATCGTTAATCTGTTAAAAGCGATCAAAGAAGGAATCGCCTATGTGAAAGAAAATCCGGACGGCACGGCAGAAATAGCCTATAAAGAGCTAAAAGTGAAGAAAGAAGATACTTTACGTGATTTAGAGCGTTCCAATTATACGCTTGAATTCAAACAAGAAGATGTTGACCATCTATCAAATATGAAGCAATGGCTCCTGGATAAAGACTTATTAAAGAAAGACTATAATCTGCAAGATAAATTAGTGCTGGAGCCTTTGCGCGAAGCATTTCCAGAGTCTGTAACATACGGAAATTAAAAATTGGAGGAATCTTCCTATGACAGTGATACAAGAAAAAAGCCCCTCTATCGTGATTAAGGGTCTTTCCAAAACATTTTCAGAGGACTTGTCAGAGAAGGTGTATGTCTTAAAGGATGTTGATTTAACGATCCAACGCGGTGAGTTTTATATTTTATTAGGTCCAAGCGGCTGCGGAAAATCAACTCTGCTCAATATGATTGCCGGATTTTTAGAGAAGACCAATGGACAGCTTGATATATACGGAGCGAATTCCAATCATGATTCAAACCGGGGGTTTATCTTTCAATCCGCTGATTCAGCCTTGTTTCCGTGGCTGACAGTAGAGGAAAATGTAGAGTTTGGATTGAAAATGAAAAAAGTGCCTGCAGAAGAAAGAAAGCAGATTGTTCATTCATATGTCGAGCTTGCCGGGCTTTCCGGCCATCACCATAAGTTTCCGAGCGAGATTTCAGGGGGAATGAAACAGCGTGTGCAACTGGCGCGTGTCCTGGCAAACAATCCGGATATTTTGCTGATGGATGAACCATTTGGGGCATTGGATGCGATGACAAGGCGGACGATGCAAAAAGAGCTTATTAGAATTTGGCAGGAAACGAATAAGACGGTCATTTTCGTCACCCATGATATTCAGGAGGCATTGATGCTTGGCCAGCGCATTGGCATTATGTCGGTCGGCCCTTCTTCGAAAATTACAAGCACTTACGAAATCGATTTACCGTATCCGCGTGAAATTACAAGTCCAGATTTCAATCATTACTATAAAATCGTCCAGTCACATTTTGACTGAGGAGGTCATGTAAATGGAAACTATTGCGCAGCATAAAATTCCACATAAAGCAGTGAAAAAAAGGAAGTCTTTTAAAAGCCAGTGGAAAAGATTGTTAAAAACAGGGATTTTAACATGGTTTGGTTTATTGGTTATTTGGAGCATTGCAGCTTATTTTTCAGATCCCCAATTTTTGCCCAGCCCTCTTGCCACTTTGCAAGGAGCGATAGAACTGAGTAAAGACGGCGCACTGTTTATCTATATGGGATACAGTTTTGCCCGTGTGCTGGCAGGCTGGTTTTTAGGAAGTTTAATCGCGATTCCACTAGGTTTATTAATCGGCAGCAACCGGACGATCCGCTCACTTGTAGAGCCGTTAATTAATTTTATACGTTTTATTCCTCCACTAGCATTTATTACGTTGTTCATGCTTTGGTTCGGCATCGGTGAACAATCAAAAGTATTTCTAATCATGTATGCCACATTTTTTGTAGTAACCATTAACACACTAACAGGTGTCCTGTCCATTTCAGAAGATAAAATCCGTTCAGCCAAAAGCATGGGAGCATCCAACTTTCAAGTGCTGCGCTATGTGGTTATCCCGGCTTCTGTTCCATACATTTTCACAGGCGCAAAGCTTGCGATGGGTTCTTCTTTTATGGCGATCGTTGGTGCAGAAATGGTGGCCGCCAATGAAGGAGTCGGCTTTATGATTTGGAATGCAAGACTGCATTTCCAAACAGACTGGATTTTCGTAGGTTTAGTTGTTTTAGGATTGATGGGCTTCTTCATGGATAGACTATTTGGCTGGGCAGGAAAAAATTCTTAAAGCGTTACAATGTTGTATGATGGTTTCCAGTTTCATTTTTTCCCATCTATAAAAACCTAATCCAATCAGGACTAGGTTTTTTGTATTTTATGGAAGTCTTTAAGGAAGCCTATCTAACCCTATGTTTGTCAAATACCTAAATGGTGAACCTGCTTCACCGCGTTGTTCCAGCTACAGATGCGCTTTAGTTTCTGAATCCATAACCCTTGCAAAAGAGTCTACCAATTAAGTTACCAGGGGAAGAAAATCCAGCCGATGGGCTGCTCGTTATCTGCTATAAATCGGGCTTCTTTATTAAAGATGCTGAATCAAAAGGTTGTTGAAAAGCGGTCGGCGAAAAAACAGAAGGTTGGATAGGTTTGATTAGATAGTAAAAAAATATTGAATTAATTTTACTATTTATCTGGATATTTTTTGAAATCCATGTATGATGAATTCATATAATTCCAATAAACAGGGTAATCGAGGTGGGGGACTTGGAGACAGTTCTGCAAGCTAAAGCAATTCAAGATTTGATGGAGTCAGAAGAAAAGTTTTATATTCCTTCATATCAGAGAGGATATCGTTGGTCTAAGTTACAGGTTAGAGAGCTGTTGGATGATTTATGGGAGTTTCATGAGCAGGATCCGGCAAAAGATGAGGTGTACTGGCTTCAGCCAATTATTGTGAAAAAGAATGAAGAAACTTGGGAAGTCATTGATGGACAGCAACGTTTAACGACAATTTTAATTTTGTTGCAATACATAAAGAAGCAAATTCCTTTTTTAGTAGATCACTATTTTTCGATTGATTATGAGACACGCCCAAAGAGTTCAGATTTCTTGAGGGATATAGCTGCCGGTGAGAATATGAAGGATGATAACATTGATTTTTACCACATGTATGAAGCCTATGAGATGATTCAGGAATGGTTTGCAGAGCATAAGCCCCAGGCTGTTATGTTTATAGCACAGCGGTTGCGTGAGCAGGTCAAAGTCATGTGGTATGAAGTGGATGATTCATATGATGCAATTGATATTTTCTCACGTATCAATAATGGAAGGATTCCATTAACCAATGCGGAGTTGATCAAGGCATTGTTCTTAAGTAAAAACCATTTAAGTCAGAATGAAGGCGATGAAGATATTGTACGCTTAAAGCAAATTGAAATTTCTAATGAATGGGATCGTATGGAATATGCTTTGCAAAATGATGAGCTATGGTATTTCTTACAAAACGATACGGATTCGGATTATCAGAACCGGATTGAGTGGCTATTTGATCTTATAGCCAGTGATTATAAGATGGGAGTCGAAAAGAATATCCCTTATTATACCTTCCATGTGTTCAATGAATGGATGAAGAATCAATCAGAAGCGGATAAATCAAAGCATGCTATTATTGAGTCGATTTGGTTAGAGGTTCAACAGCTTTACATGAAAGTGACGGAGTGGTATCAAAATAGAGAGCTCTATCATTACATTGGTTATTTGCTTGCGACAAGTGTATCAATGGAGAGCATCATTCAGAAGTCTAATAACATGAAGAAAGATGCCTTTGTGGAGATTTTAAAAGAAATGATTCGCAGCTCCTTCGAGGATGTTGATATTGTTGGATTAATGTATGAGGATAGCAAGCAGGTACGCCATGTGCTGCTGTTATTTAATATTTTGACATTGCAGAATGACGTGTTATCGAATCAGCGCTTTGATTTTGAACGTTACAAAAAAGAAAAATGGGATATTGAGCACATTCATGCAGTAAAATCGAAGAAGCCACATAGTACGGAAGCGCAGTCTCAATTTCTGAACGAAGCACTTCCATATGTGAAGGATGAAGAGCTTCGCCTGGCTATCAACTCTTTTTTAGCTGCCTATGACCAAGAGCAATTCGAAGGGTTATTTGAGCGCATAGTAGATGAATTTGGGGATGATGAGACGAATAACATTTCAAATTTAACACTACTTGATGCCACAACGAACCGCTCTTATAAAAACGCCATTTTCCCTAAAAAACGCCAAATCTTAATTGAACGTGATAAAACAGGTGTTTATATTCCGGCATGCACGAGAAATGTCTTCTTAAAATACTACAACCCTGACGTGACACAAATGAATTACTGGGGGAAGAAAGACCGGGAGCATTATATCAATGCAATGGTTACGGCGCTTAGTACCGTGATACCAAGCGTGAAGGAGAGTGCGTATATATGAGTAAAGCAAAGACATATGCATTTTGGAAGCTCATTCAAGAAGGGCACATTAATCGCATTGAGATTCCAATCATCCAGCGAGACTATGCGCAGGGGCGACAAACAAAAGATGTCGAGCAGGTACGTGACAGCTTTTTGAAGGTATTATTCAAGAGCCTTGAGACGAAGGAAACGATTGAGCTGGATTTCATTTACGGTACGGTAAATGCACAAGGGGTGTTTGCCCCTTTAGACGGTCAGCAGCGTTTAACAACACTGTACCTTCTGCATTGGTATAGTGCGATGCGTGAAGGAAGAATGGATGAAGCTCGTGGCATTTTAGCAAAGTTTTCGTATGAAACTCGCAGTAGCAGCAAAGCTTTTTGTCGTATGCTTGTGCAACTAGAAGGTATTGATTTTGATAAAGCGACCATTAGCAGGGAAATTCAAAATGTACCAGATTTCTTCTTAATATGGAATCAGGATCCGACTGTGAAGGCGATGCTTGTCGTGCTTGATGCTATTCATAAGTTGTATGAGAACACGCTGTATGACACATTGACGAATGATTGCCCTATTCAGTTTAAATTTATCGACTTGGATACATTCCATTTAGAAGATACGCTTTATATTAAAATGAATGCAAGAGGAAAGCCGCTAACACCTTTTGAAAACTTCAAGGCGAAGCTGCAGGCATACATGGAGCAACTAGTGAGCCAAGACAAAATTACCACTCATTTTTCGAAACAACTTCTGTTGAAAATGGATAATCAATGGGCTGATTTCTTCTGGGAAAACCAAAAGAAACTTTATAATCAGGCATATTTACAGTTTATTCAAGTTGTTATTACAAATCAATTGGCCTTACACAAAGAAAATAATGAGCGGGTATCAATGCTTGTCAGCCAAGAACATGCAGTGAGCTTTGAAGAGGTTGTGAAGGCACAGTTGGATGACACAGATTGGTTATATAGATTAGAAGCAACAGTGGATGCATTCATTCGCAGGGAACAAGATCATATTCCAATGGCTGTTATAGATGGCGAACAATTAGTGCGTCGTTCAATGTCTAGTGAAATTACCTATGCGGATCGTCTGCGGTTATTTGCGTTTACGGTATATGCGTCGCAAGTGTCAGATGTTGATAAGGAAACTCTCAGCACCTGGATGAGATTTATACGTAATGTGACGGAAAGTACACTTTATAATTCTGTTACGGATTACATAAACTCGGCGCGTGCCATCCAGCAGCTTGCGTCACATATCGATGACTTCTATACGTATTTAGCAAGGCCTGCAACGAAGCTTCAAGGATTTTATGGAGCGCAACTTGAACAGGAGAGAAAAAAGGCCCAATTGCTATTATCGCATGCCGATTGGGGACCGTTACTCAAAAAAGCAGAGGATTATCCTTATTTTAAGGGAGACATCGGCTTTTTACTCGGATTTGCAGGGGTAACATCCGCAGCAGAAATTGCTGAATGGAGTGAGGGAACGCATGCAACGGCTCAAAAACAATTTATATTTTACTATGAGCGTGCGGTTGCTATTTTTGGATCAGAAAAACTAAATGTTGATAAGAATTTATTCACACGTGCGCTATTAACATTCGGTGATTACACATTGAAGAAGGGACGCAACTATAGTTTCTTAACAGAAGGGTTTGATCGTGATATTAGTTGGAAACGACTGTTGCGAGAGGAGAATGTATGTTATTTGAAAGACTTGTTCGATGTAGTAGATATACATGATATCGAGGCAAGTTTACAGAGTATCATAGAAAATTCCGATGTAGAAGATTGGCGTCGTTATTTCATAAACTATCCAATGATTTTGAATGAAACATGCGGTTCGAAAAGATTTATTCGTTATAACGATGAAAATGAGATTCTTCTATTAGAAAGCAGTGCAACGAATGGATATTGCCAAGAATATTACAGCTATGCACTGCATGCGGCGTTAGAAGAAAAAATATTAAATCTGATTATTATCATTCTTTAGGACGCGATGGTGAAAAGTATGTAAATATCCCAAAATTGGGCTGGAACATCTCCTTTGAAAACGGCAAGTTTATTTGGAGAAATGATACGGATCAAGAGTGGGAAAGTGAATCTCTAGAGGATGTTGTGTCGGAGCTTGAAAAGGAACTAAATACATTGAAGGTATAGATAAGGGCGCCTCATGTAGTTGCATGAGGCATTTTACTTTTTTCGGCATTAAAGTGGAGAAGGCTCCCCTTTACATCTTTTCAAGGGCAACCGTTCCGCACGAAATAGCTTTCATTGTGTTCTGAGTGATTGTCATTAAAAATTTACAAAAATCGGTCAAATGCTAAATGTTTTGGCCGATAAAAGAACAGTACATTTATATGCATACATTTACAGTAACAAAGGAGAATGGGAAATGAATAGCTTAGAACAAGCTTTGTCTGTGGCACCAATACTCACACAGCTGCTTAAGGACGAAGATTTTATCGTGGCGGTTACGGATACAGAGAAATACCTTTACGCGACGCCGGGCAAGTTTTTAGATCCGGGAATCGTAAGTGGACAGCCTTTCTTCGATCACGATTTATTTGGCCAAGTAAGAGAGAAGTTGAGAAGAGTAGAAATCTTAACTCCTCCTGAATATGGGGCGCCTTTTAAAGGGATTGGCTATCCTTTATTTGATGAAAATAGAAATTTTATTGGATCATTAGGCTTTGGCATTAGTTTGAAGAAAGAGTATGCCCTCAGAGACATTATTGCCAATCTAAATGGAATATCAAATGCCATTGGAGAAAGAACCCAAAACATTACCGCCCATGCAGAGGAGCTCTCAGCTACAATTGAAGAAATTTCTGCCTCTTCAGAGAATACGATGCAGCACGCGGAAGAAATGAATGATGTGATTTCTTTTATAGACAATGTGGCCCAGCAGTCCAACTTGCTCGGTCTAAATGCCTCCATTGAAGCGGCAAGGGCAGGAGAATATGGCAAGACGTTTTCTGTGGTGGCAACGGAAATAAGAAAACTGTCCAGTAACACAGGAGAAGCCTCCAAGAAAATTGGTACCTTCTTAGAAAATATGAGGGAACAGATCACAGCCGTAACGCAAAGTATTAGGGATATTGAGAAGTCATCGACTGAATTAAGCTCCAATACGGAAACGTTTACTCAGGTTACAGAAGAACTGAACGAATTAGGCCAAACTCTTGATAGTTTTATAAGCGGCTTGTTGAAGCAAAATTAAAAGCATCACAGCGAATGCTTAGATTCCTATGATTACCTTCTAATCCATATTGAGGCAGTCGAATGATTGGAAAGTAAAGAATATACAACAAAAATATTCAAAAAAAGGAACGGCTTAACTTAGTTAAGCCGTTCCTTTTTTTGAATAGCCGTAAGAAAACAGGCAAAAATCAACGGTTTGGAAATTGTTTGTATAAAGCCCTTAATTTTCTGAACATATTTACAAAACCTTTACAAAGAGTCCAATGGAAATTAACAAAAAGACGTTATTCTTAACAAAGAATCAACATTCAACAAAATTAACTTGCCAATAAATCATCTTGGGGGTAAAAACATGAGGCTTATAAAAAAAGCAACGAATAGATTAGTAATGCTAGCCTTAGTTGCCGTTTTATCAGCGTGTGGAATACAGAAAGACGATGAAATAGCGTCGGCAAATGAAGGGAAAGCTACAATCTCTATCTCGGGGTCTACGTCTGTAGGACCATTAGCCGAAAAGTTAGCGTTTAAATATGAAGAGAAGAACGATGTCAATATAGAGATTAATCAAATAGGATCTTCTGCGGGTATCACAAATGCAATCAACGGTGTGTCAGAGATCGGCATGTCTTCACGTGATTTGAAACCGGAAGAAAAAGCTAGCGGGCTGAAAGAGGTAGTCATTGCTTATGATGGAATCGTCGTCGTCGCCCATCCTAGCAACAAAGTTAATAATCTTACGACGGAGCAAGTAAAGCAAATTTTTACTGGAGAGATTACGAACTGGAAGGAAGTTGGAGGAGAGGACAAGGAAATAGTAGTCGTTTCTCGTGAAGACGGTTCGGGCTCACGTGATGCCTTCCAAGAAATTGTCGGCTACACTTCAGGCGAATTAGTGAGAAGTGCCATTATTGCAAGCGGCAACGGCAATATTAAAACGACTGTTGCGACAAATGAGCATGCAATAGGATTTATTTCTTTTGAATATATGGATGACTCTGTTTCCTCTCTAAAGATTAATGGAGTGGAAGCGACGGCGGAAAATGTCCTTCAACAGAAATATAGTCTGTCACGCCCCTTCTTATTTGTCCATAGGGAAGATCAGCTGACGGATGCAGGACAACAATTCGTTGATTATATTTTAAGTTCAGAGGGACAAGCTATTGTTTCCGAAACAGGGGCTATACCAGTAAATTAACGTTTATAGATTTTATATCTAACATCGTGGAAATCTAAAAGTGATCTGGGAGGAATGTAGCATGACAAGCCCGCTTATGGAAAAACCAATCATAGATAACGGTAAATCAAATAAAAATAAATATGTGATGGAGAAGGTTTCATCTAGAATTTTCTTGTTTTGTGCCCTTCTATCAGTCGTCAGTTTATTGCTAATCATTGGATTCGTATTTTATAAAGGCTCCTATCCATTTATAAAAGAAGGTTATAGCTTTATAGATTTCATTTTTGGAGTAGATTGGGTACCAAGTGAAGATAAATTCGGCATATTTCCAATGATTGTGGCATCAATCTATGCGACCATTGGCGCTTTAATGATTGGTGTGCCGGTCGGTCTGTTTACAGCGATTTTTCTATCGGAGATTGCCCCTAAAAACGTAGCAAAAATTATTTCGCCGGCTGTACAGTTGCTAGCAGGGATCCCGTCTGTTTTATATGGTGTATTCGGATTGGCTATTATCGTTCCTTTGCTGCAGAACAACCTGGGGTTAGTCAAAGGGCAAAGCTTATTGGCTGTCATTCTTGTGTTAGCTATCATGATGCTGCCAACGATTGTAACGGTAGCTGAAACAGCCATTCGCGCCGTTCCAAAAACATACCGTGAGGGGTCCTTGGCTCTTGGCGCTTCAAAAATTGGAACGATTTTTAAAGTAGTTGTACCAGCAGCCAAATCAGGAATTATGGCAGCCATTGTATTGGGATTAGGGAGAGCCATTGGAGAAACAATGGCTGTTATATTGGTCGCGGGGAACAGTCTAATCGTCCCTGCAAGCTTAACAGATAGTGTCCGCCCGTTGACGACAAACATTGCGTTAGAAATGGGCTATGCATCCGGCGTTCATCAAGAGATGCTGTTTGCGACTGGTATTATTTTATTCTCCTTTATCTTGTTGTTAAACTTCGTATTAGCAAAAATCAGTGCAAAGGGTGGTAAGTAAAATGAAAAGGTGGAAAGATAACTTGCTGCATGGGCTTCTCTGGTTCTCAGCCATCTTGACTGTTGCCGTCCTTGTGGTCATTGTAGGGTTCATCTTTTACAAAGGGGTTAGGCTAATTAACTTTGAGTTCATCTTTGGTGATTATTCACCAACGGGCGGTGGCGGTATTTGGCCGATGATTGTGACAACTATGTATACCATTATTATTTCATTAGTAATTGCAACACCAATCGGGATTTTGGCGGCCGTGTATCTGCAAGAATACGCTAAACAAGGCCGATTAGTAAATGTCATTCGTTTTGCTACAGAAAGCTTAACAGGGATTCCTTCTATCATCTATGGATTATTCGGAGCCGTATTCTTTGTCACTACGTTGAAATTAGGCATGTCGATCATAGCGGCCTCGCTGACTCTGACTATTATTGTATTGCCAGTCATCATCCGAACGACAGAAGAAGCCTTAAAGACGGTACCGCAGTCATACAGAGAAGGCTCTCTCGCATTAGGGACAACGAAGCTGCAAACTTTATATAAAGTGATTTTGCCAAGTGCCATGCCAGGGATCTTATCGGGAATTATTCTCTCAATGGGGAGGATTGTCGGTGAATCGGCTGCCATATTTTTAACAGCCGGAACGGTAGCAGCCATGCCTGAAAGTATCTTCTCATCTGCCAGAACGTTAACGGTCCATTCCTATTTGGTGACACAGGAGGCCGGAGACATTGAACTGGCAGCGGCCATTGGGATTGTACTAATTGTGATGATCGTGGTTCTCAACTTTGTGGCGACATTTATATCAAAGAAATTAAATAAAGCTGACTATTAAATGAGGTGTGATATATGAGTGTAGCAATGATGGAGCGGAACGCAGAAGTAAAGGCGGAAAGGTTCCCGCCAATGAAACAGCATTCAGAGGGAACAACGAAAATTAGTGTAAAAGATTTGAACTTATTTTATGGAGAAAAACAGGCACTCTATAATGTGTCAATGAATATTGAAGAAAAGAAGGTGACAGCCTTAATCGGTCCTTCCGGCTGCGGGAAGTCCACTTTCCTGCGAACGTTAAACCGAATGAATGATTTGATCGCTGGAGTAAAAATTAGCGGTGATATTATCATTGATCATGAAAATATATATCAATCTAACGATGTGATTAAGCTCCGGACAAAGGTCGGAATGGTCTTCCAAAAGCCCAACCTATTTCCGATGAGCATTTATGATAATGTCGCATACGGACCCCGGGCGCAGGGAGTAACAAATAAAAAGAATTGAATCGGATTGTGGAGGAAAGCTTACGCGGTGCGGCCATTTGGGATGAAGTGAAAGACCGCCTGAAATCCTCAGCTCTCGGACTATCAGGCGGTCAGCAGCAGCGTGTTTGCATTGCGCGTGCCATTGCAATGAAGCCGGAAGTGATATTAATGGATGAACCTACTTCGGCATTAGATCCGATTTCTACGCTGAAAGTAGAAGAATTGATTGCACAATTGAAGAAGAACTATACAATTGTTATCGTTACTCACAATATGCAGCAGGCAGCGCGTGTATCCGACAAAACCGCTTTCTTCTTAAATGGCGAAATTGTTGAATATGATGTAACCAATCATATTTTTTCACATCCAAAGGATCAGAGAACGGAAGATTATGTCACCGGCCGTTTTGGGTAATTAGAGAGGGAAGAATAAATAGTGAAATTCTTAGACTGCCAAGTGCCTGGATAACGCGGACTTGGCAGTCATTTTTTTGAATAGTAAAAGGAAGAGTCAATTAATCAGAAAACGACCTTTTCATCAGTCTTTATCCAATTTAATTCTTTCGTGCTCGCATCTTTTGACCATTGAGTCGGCATTTCTTGATCTGAAATGACAACATCGATAGATGACAAGGAATCAATATGAAACAAAGCCCTTTGGTTAAATTTAGAAGAATCGGCCACAACATATATTTGCTTTGATCTCTTAATGATAATGGAAGAGGCAGTGGCTTCATCCACATCGAAATCACAAATTCCCTCCTGGCTTATTCCTCCACATGAGATAAACGCTTTATCAAAATAAAAATATTCTAGCAGCTGATTGGTAATGGAACCGCTGATCGAACGTTGCTGTGGATTAGATGTTCCTCCAAGTATGATGACTTTCCCGTTAAAAATGTTAGATTCTAATCGATTATTTAAGATGACGGCTGCGGCTAAAGAATTGGTTACAATCGTGACATTTCTTACGTGTTTAATCGAGTTTGCAACATGTAAGGTGGTTGAGCCGGCATCAAGAGCAATGGTTTCGCCATCCTTAATAAAGGAAGCGGCGACTTCTCCTATGAGTTGCTTCTGATGATGGGCGATGCCAACTTTATGGTTGAAATCAGGCTCATTGCTTATCCCAGCATATTTAACCGCTCCACCATGGATTCTGCGTAATTTCTTTTTCTCCTCAAGGGCACTTAAATCTTTCCGAATGGTTTCAGGTGTGACGTTTAATTTTAAAGCTAGATCCATGACGTTGACTTTTATTTTCACATCAAGTTCTCGCAGAATGATTTTATGTCTTTCTGATAGTAAAGACTTATTCATACTATTTCTCCCACACTTCTACAATTTTCTTAGTCTTTCTTAATTGTAAAAACAAATTATAAAGAAAGATTTTCAGTTTCGTTAATTTTCCAAAAATATTTAGTAAAACAAAAGAGACATCAGCTGATTTATCTGTCTTTTCGACTATGAACATGATGGTTCCTAATTCTTAGAAAGGGTGCCATGATTGGATCCATGAATAGTTTGCTTTCTTTGATGCTTTTGTTTTCTTTACTTATTTTTTGGCTTAACTTCATAATCCACCAATATTAGTAGATTAAGCTTAAAGGGAGAAAAGAGGATAGAACACTCTATCAATGACAAGCAGGATGAAAGAATGGGGAGGTATGCTAAATGAGTAATGAAGAGATGAGTAAAGGGTTAGACAGAAGAAGTTTTATTAAAATTGGTGGGATGAGTACCCTTGCCTTAACCCTTGCCTCTGCTGGAATGCCGGGAGATTTATTCGGCAATGCAACAGCATTAGCCAAAGACAATCAAGCAGCCAAATTGAAATTTAATTCTGATGGAAGGTTTAAAATTGTGCAATTTAATGATCCACAAGACGATGAACGAATTGATCGCAGAACCATTCAGTTAATGGAAAAAGTTTTAGACGCTGAAAAGCCTGATTTTGTAGTGATTAATGGAGACATGTTAGCAAGTGGGCCTGATACTCCATTGGAAGTAAAGCAAGCGATTAATAATCTTGCTCAGCCAATGGAGAAGAGAAAGATTCAGTGGGCGGTGACATTCGGAAATCATGATGAAGATGCCACGCCAAAAAATGGCCTTGATGAGGAGGATATGCTCAAAATCTATATGTCGTATCCGTACAATAGGAACCAGCCGAGTGAAAAAGGTGTAACAGGAACAGGAAATTCCTATCTGCTTATCAATAATTCTAAAGGAACGACACCTGCCTTTAATTTATGGTTAATGGATAGTGGAAGATACGCGCCAAAGGAAATCGCCGGGCAGGATTTTGAAGGCTATCCTCATTGGGACTGGTTGCGCTTTGATCAGGTGAACTGGTATTATGAAACGTCTAAGAAATTAGAAAAAAGATTGAATCGCAAAGTTCCATCCCTTATGTTCATGCATATTCCTTTATGGGAACATCGCTATATGTGGTTTGCCAGCAAAGAGGAAATGTCAGAATCAAAGCATGCGTTAGCTGTGAAAAAACATAGTATCACAGGGGAAAGAAATGAAAATGAATGCCCAGGACCATTCAATAGTGGCATGTTTTCAGCCATTTTGCATCGCGGGGATGTAAAGGGCGTCTTCTGTGGGCATGATCATATCAACACCTATGCAGGGAATTATTATGGAGTAATGCTTGGCTACGCGGGCAATTGCGGGTTCGGGGCTTACGGGCTTTCCGGGGCAGAAAGAAATAGACTGCGCGGGGCCAGAGTATTCAATCTAGATGAAAAGAAAGAAAATGTTCTCGTCGATACATATATGGTTTTTGCAAAAGATTATGGCATTGATTTAACGGCCAACGATCAAAGTATCGATCCATTGCCATTGAAGGATAAGCCAAAAACTGTAACAAGCAAATAAATAGAGAAATAGCTCAAAAGGGGAAGTGAGGATTCACCTTCCCTTGTTAGATAGGCCGCTTCGGGATACATCCAAGCGGTCTGTATCATGGTCAGTTAGAAGATTTATTTTTTAATCCCATAGGAGGGGTCTCGTACAATAAAAGCACCTGGATATATTCTGTTGTACTAACTTCCACATTTAGTTTAAAGATCAGAAGGCCGATCCACTTGGATTGGCCTTCTAAACTATGTCAAGGAGTAAGCAGGATTACTTTGAATGAACCTTTTTCCCCTGAACCCAGACTTCACGGATGTTTTCCGGACGGGCGAGATACATGATTTTTTGGAAGACATTATGCAAGTCTTCATTCACGTCGAAGATAGGCAGTTTGGCAGCTGCCGCTTTCGTATCGATGACTTGTACGTCCCACACATAGTTTTCCTGCAGGCGGCCGATGGGCAAGCTTAAACTTTCGCCGCCGCCAGCTGTTGCTAAATAGAAGGCTTCATTAATCGTAATACGTGATTGCGGCACACCGCGATCTTCAGCAGGCAGAGCGGGGTTCACACCATCTTCTAACATTCGCGATGAGATGATTGCTTGCCTTACATTATCAAACAGGCTAGGTGAAAAACCGCCAGAAATATCAGATCCTAAGCCAATCTCAACGTCCTTCGAGTGAAAGTGAGCGATGGGAATGACGCTGTTGGCAAAGTAAGCATTGGATATTGGACAGTGAGCGATGGCCGTTCCTGTTTCAGCAAACAATTCTGCATCATGATCATCCAGGAAGTTACAGTGAGCCATTACCGACTTATCATGCAACAGACCAAACTCATGCAAAGCAAAGGCATCATGTTTATCAAATCGGTCTTTCACGTACCCATGCGCCCAGTCACTTTCGCTGCAGTGTGATTGGACATGTGTATCATATTTGGCCGTCAATTCCCCTAAACCTTTCAGTGTGTCATTTGTACAGCTTGGGATAAAGCGTGGGGTCACCACCGGATAAACTCCTTGCTTAGTGGTCTTTGCTAACTCCTTAACAGCTAAAATAAACTCCTCCGTATCAGCTAGTGCCGTTTGCGTATCAGCATCACGATAATAGGTCGGCGTTTGTTCAGGATTGTCCATGACAACTTTCCCGACGAGCCCTCGTTGTCCGTTCTTCGCACAGATCTCAGCCAGCAGCACACTAGCCTCTTTGTGCACAGTCGCGAAATAAAGGGCGGTCGTGGTTCCATGCGCAAGCAAAGTGCTGACTAAGTCGTTATAGACATTTTCGGCGAAAGTCAGATCTGAAAATTTGGCCTCAAGCGGAAAGGTGTATGTATGTAACCAGTCATAGAGCGGGAGATCCAGCGCCGTTCCTGCTTGAGCCCATTGAGGGGCGTGCACATGTAAATCGATAAAACCCGGCAAGAAAAACTGCCCTTCAGCTAAACGATGAAAGTGATCTTCTCCTTCATAAGCATCCACCAGCTGTTGATAGTCCGCCTCTTCCGGTGCAACAATTTTTTCAATCATGCCGTCACTGTTAATACAGAAAAGATAATCTTTTAAAACTTGAATGTCTTTAGGAGACGCACTGGAAAAAGCTGTTCCTTGAAAAATACCCATATATTTTTTCATGATTATCACCTTAATGTTCGTTTTTATAGATTCATACTAGTGATTATAAGGGAAAAAAAATAGCAGGTCTAGAAGAAAACGAAGGAACCCCTTGTTTTCTCTCAATGACTGTTCATTTTAATGAATGCTCATTATCCAACGAATTTTTTATCGGGGAGAGAAAAAAGGAGGAGCAACAAGGCTCATTAGAGTCATAAATACTTGATAAGTAGAGGAACGGATTTTCATTTTTTAGAGGGCTTCTATTCCTTGTAATAACCGCCATCCAGCCTATTTACTTTTATTTTAGCTAGTATAAATACCTGAAAAAGTTCAACTCTTCTCAACTATGCTAAGTATATTTTATCATTTTTTACCAAAATATCATTTGGATATTTACACCATTTATTAACGAGTTATATAATCAAATTGTTTCGACTATCAAAATAATAGCTTACTAGGGGGTAAACATGGGGAAAAAGAAGCGGAATTCAACGTTGCTTTCAAGTTGGGCTGCCAGCGCTATTGCAGCGTCGGCCATATTTACGGGAGGTTTTGTAAGCGCTAACATTTATCCTTCAGCTGCCTCTGCAGCGGCAATCGAGTCTCCAGACATAGATGTAAATATTATTAACGAAGACCGCATTGCCAAGAGTTTAAAAGATCGGGGACTGCTGGCGAAAAATGCTTCTCCGGCAGAAACTCAGAAGGCAGTAAAGCAATATATCAAGAAAAAGCAAGGGGAAAAACAGCCTGGCAATCATAAGAAATATACGGATGAAAAATACGAAAAATTTGACAAAAAAACGAAGGATTTTTTAACAAAGCAAAAAGATAAACTCGCGAAGCAGCTTAATAAAGGCCATGAAAACTTTAAAAAAGGAAAACCAAACGGCGCCGTGAAGGTAAATCCTGCCAAACAAGCAAACTATAATGGGAGCGTCCGCCAGGATAAAGTGTTGGTTCTATTAACTGAGTTTAGCGATTTTAAACATAATAATGTCGTTCAAGAAGATGGTTATATGTTTGCGGATGATTTTAATAAAGAGCATTATGAAAAATTAATGTTTGGCGATCAGGAATTTACTTTGTTTAACGGAGATAAAGTAAAGACGTTTAAACAATTTTACGAGGAGCAGTCCGGGGGCAGCTACACAGTAGACGGCACGGTATCTGACTGGTTAACACTTCCGGGAACGGCCAGGGAATATGGAGATGATAATCCAAACGGCGGTCATGATAACATGGATCCAAAAGGACCGCGTGACCTCGTGAAAGATGCTTTAAATGCAGCGGTCGCTTCGGGTATTGATTTATCTGAATATGATCAATTTGACCAATATGATCTCGACGGAGATGGAAACTTAAATGAACCGGATGGACTCGTTGATCATTTAATGATTATTCATGCAGGTACCGGTCAGGAAGCTGGCGGCGGCAAACTTGGTGACGACGCGATTTGGTCACACCGCTGGACTCTTGATGGAGTTTATCCTGTTCAAGGTTCGCAAGCGAAGGTGGATTATTGGGGCGGAAACATGGCTGCATTTGACTATACGATCCAGCCTGAAGACGGAGCTGTTGGTGTATTCGCGCATGAATTCGGTCATGATTTAGGGTTGCCGGACGAATATGATACCCAGTATACAGGGCATGGCGAACCGATCGCCTCCTGGTCGATTATGAGCGGCGGTAGCTGGAACGGAAAAATCGCCGGTACCGAGCCAACAAGCTTTTCCCCGCAAAATAAAGAATTTTTCCAAAAAGTAATGGGTGGCAATTGGGCCAATATAACTGAAGTGGATTATAAGGATATAGACAAAAGCGGCCTGGCTTTTATTCTTGACCAGAGCGTGACCAAGTCCAAAAATCCAGGCATTGTAAAAGTGAATTTGCCACAGAAAACCGTCCAAGGCATTGCCCCGCAATTTGGTGAAAAGTATTATTACAGCACAAAGGGAGATGACCTTCACACAACGTTAACTTCACCAGAGTTTGATTTAACGGCAGCCAAAACAGCCGTGTTTGATTATAAAGCCTATTATGATATTGAATTTGACTATGACTTCTTGAATGTGAAGGCCGTTACGAATGATGGACAAGAAGTTATCATTGATACCATTGGCGATGAAGATACAGCCGGCGATACCCGAGCTGAATCTTCTAAGGGACAGTGGGTGGACAAGTCTTATGATTTGAGCGCATTCGCCGGTAAAAAGGTAAAGCTTGTTTTTGAATATGTGACAGATGGCGGTTTGTCTCTTGATGGCTTCGCTCTTGATAACGCCACGCTTACAATTGATGGCAAAGTAGTTTTTGCGGATGATGCGGAAGGAACGCCTAAGTTCACAACTGATGGCTTTGAAGTATCCAACGGAACATTCCAGAAAGCCAATTACTATTATTTAGAGTGGAGAAATTATGACGGTTCAGACAAGGCCCTGATGCACTCTCGGGGAGTAGCTTATAATACCGGGCTCGTCGTATGGTATGGGGATGACAGCTACATGGATAACTGGACAGGTGTTCATCCTGGAGACGGATTTCTCGGCGTAGTGGATTCCCACCCGGAGGCCATTGTCGGCACGTTAAACGGACAACCGAGCATTAATCAGAGCACGCGCTATCAAATCGCTGACGCGGCTTTCAGCCTAGACAAAGCACCGGGCTGGACAATCGATTCTCCAACACGCGGATTCTATCATTATAAAGGATTAAACGGTGTTCCTACATTTGACGATGCCAGAAAGTATATCAATCAAATGATTCCAGATGCTGGCCGTAACGTGCCAAACTACGGCTTGAAATTCCAGGTTATCGGCGAAGCAAAAGACAACTCGGCAGGGGCCGTATGGATTCACAAATAACTAAGAGCGGGCTGCCGTTATAGCAGCCCGTTTTTGCTGTTTAAGTGGTCTTGGGAGAGCAACCGATGTTTAAAAATTACTTTTCCTCAAGGCCCTCAATAGATACAACACGGCTGACGTCATGCGTCCCCCTTGCTTGAATGGTTGCCAGATTTGAATGTTTATCAACGCTTTCAATCCAAACAGGGATGCCACTGTAGTGAACAGGGATATCCTTCTCCGATTCTAGAACTTCAAGTACGCGTTTCATTTCCACCTCTTCACCTCATTCCTATGAACGCAGGTTCTTTTTTGCCATGTTGATCAGTTCTCGGACCATGGAACCGCCTAGGCGCCCGCCAATTTGACCGGCTTCTTCAGAAGTAAGCTTGCCATTGTATCCTTCTGTTAGCGGAACCCCTACTTCTTTTGCAGCTTCAAACTTGGCAGCTGCCGGGTCACTGGCATTTACGACTTCTGCCTTCAAGTTGTCTAGCGCTTGTTTTGCTTCAGGAACAAGAATTTTGTTTTTTCTCGACATGTGCATTCCTCCTTTTAGCTGTTCAATGTTACTATGCCCGATAAGTTGTTATCGTATAGGCTAGTGTCCAGTTTGCTGGCTATACTAATGGAAAAGGAAAGGAGAGCTAACAAATGGGCGCGATTGAACGCAATGGCTATCGGTTTGTACCGGAATACAGCGTAATTAAGCAAAATGGGGCTATTCACGTCTACCGGGAGGGAGAATTCGTAGAAGAGATTCTCTTTGATTTCTCTGGAGACTTTGCTGAACATAATCAAATAGAGGAATTAGTTAACCATTATTGCAAAGAGCATAATATTTAAAGAACCATGAGTTCATGATCTGGAGAAAATCCTTAAAAAGAAGCGGTATGAATTGGTTAGTTTGATAAACTGTTTGTTTTTCATTTCTTAAATAAAAAGAGCGGGCAAATCTTCTGGGAGATTGTCTGCTCTTTTTAGATGAAGCTATGTGGAGATATCATTGGGAAGGCGAGGAAGAAATTCGCACGGTCGATTTATTGAACTTCCTATCTTCTGCAGGTGTCTAATCAGTTAAAATCGAGAATGACTATCATGGTATAAATGAAAGAAACCCATTACCGACTCACTCAGCATCCTCATATGATGATCAATAACCGGGCGGATGTTTCCTGATTAGATAAGCTTTTTCCGCATCTATCCTATTGTGTTTGTCCACTCCAATAACTGAAGAGTGACATATACTGCCGTATAGCGTATGAGGGTATGGGGGTGAGAACATGTCAGTTGAACGTTACTATGGACTTTGCCAACGATATAGAGGAAGAGCTGTTGAGATTAGAACACATGATGGAAGAATGCACAGAGGGATTATTCAACATGCGAATAATCATAAAGTCTTTATCCGCCCTATTAGCGGTGCACGTAACTTAGGCGGTTTTGGTTATGGAGCGTACGGCTATGGTTCAGGATTTGGCTATGGAATTGCATTAGGCGCCATTGCTACTCTTGCTTTACTTCCATTTTTCTTTTGGTAATTCGATAAACCAATGCAAAAAGGTAATAAATATGTATACCGTTTTTGTTCACGGATTAGGCGGACTGCTTTGCATCAAGAAAGCACAAATAGAATGTTGTGCACATAGAGGGATTCGCTTAGCTATATGTAGTTTATGAAAAATAAGCAGGAAGGTGTCTGTCAGGCGGCATTTTAAAGACATCTTTCTGCTTATTTGGCATGTTCATTTTCTCCATAAGTCCGCAGAGATTTTAGCGATGACTTCAGAAGGAAGTTCCATTAACTCGTCAGTTGTTTGCCCGGTGTCATTAAGGTAGTTTTGGACCAAGTAATAGCCAATGCAATAACCGGCCATTTTTGGATAGAAACGAAAGCCATACAGCAGGCTGTTATGTTTGCGGTGAGACTTGGGTACATGTATGTTGGGAAGAATAATGTGCTGCCAGATTTTTTCTAACTCCTTATTTGAATAGTATGATGTCCAGGCTGAAACCAGTCCGTCTCCCAATCTCTCCCGAACAGCATGCTCTGCTAATCCTTCCATGATCATGGTATCCAATAAGCTAAAATCTTCTTCATCTTTTTTATATTTTTCTAATCGGCAAACATGGTGGTATTCATGAGTCAGCAATGCCTTTATCTCTTCCTCTGTATTGCTTTCAGAAATAAATAAAAACAATTTATCTTTAAAAGCTAAGCCGGCCTTTTCATTCGGTTTATTTGGGTTTCTCCGTTCCTTCGTGTTTAACGGCAAAATAAAGATAGGGACTTCGGGGCCTTGCCATTTTGCTTGAAGCTGCTGTTCTTCCTGTTCAACTATCTTCCATACATTATTTTTTTGCAGGCTTGTTAAAAACGCCCGATCGTTTTTCACTGGTTGGCGGTACATCCCATGAAGTGTCAGATAATCATAAATTTCAGCAGCTGAAACTCCGTTAAAGTAATCCGTTATCTTCTCGCATATTTCCAGAGGTTTCTTATATGAATTTAGCAGCCACTCATCGGTTCGAATAACGCTCACATCCATTCTCCTCCAACAGTCAATTTATCTAACAAGATATGCTTGTTTTTGATAAGTGTTCCCGTTTGCCAAACTGTAATTTTTGGAACGTCGGGGTACATACCCTTTCAGAAACGAATCACTTGAATACTATGGAATAAGGCATAAAAAGGAGGTGCGATGCTAATGTTTTTTGGACCAAGACGCCCAATGGATCCTTATTCGCCTGTTTCAAGGCGCCCGCTCGGAAGGGCTCAACAACCGCCACAACGACCACGGGGAGGATTACTGTCTTTGCTGCAGGATCAAGAGGGGAACTATGATTTTGAAAAAATTACAGCAACTGCCCGGCAATTGAATGGGATATACAGCCAAGTAAGCCCGATGATCTCTAAATTTATGAAGAAATAAGGTAGGAATATACGCTTCAAGCTAAAAAACTGACAAGGATAACAGAAGCTAATAAGCTAGCTAAAGGATGGGGGAAACGGGTTGGCTAACGCGTATCTTGATTGTCTGGCAATGTTGGGCGTAGGAGGAGCGCATCCGGGAGGACTTCAATTAACCAAAAAGATGTTGGCAAAGGTAGAGATAGATAGAACAAAGACTGTTCTTGATATTGGCTGTGGTACCGGCCAAACTTCCGCATACATGGCCGAAAAGTACAAATGCCGGGTGACGGCTGTTGATTCAAGCAAAGTAATGGTAGAGAAGGCAAATAACAGATTTTTAACTTTGGATTTACCAGTTACAGCTGAAGTAGGCGATGCACAAAATTTGCTGTTTCCTGATGCCGCATTCGATGTGATTCTTTCTGAATCAGTCATTACTTTCACTAATCTGGGCTCAACCATTTCAGAGTTCAAAAGAGTTTTAAAGCCGCGCGGCCAATTGCTTGCGGTTGAAATGGTATGCGAGCAGCCACTTCTCAAAGAAGAGCAGCGAGAAATAACAGACTTTTATGGATTTACCGGTTTGTTTACGGAAGAAGACTGGTCGATTGCCTTTCAACAAGCTGGATTCACTCGTGTAACCATTGAAAACTACCAACCGCATGATGATGAACAGGATCTAGAACAGGCAGCTGATTTTTCACTGTCAGAACATATTGACGAGGAGTTTTTCGAGATTTTCCAAGAGCATGAGTATTTAACAATAAAGTATAGAGAAAAGCTGGGATTCCGTATGTTTATATGCGGCCTTTAAGCTGATAAAGAACCGTCTAGGTGCTATCTCTGGCTAGTAAGAGTTGACAGATATCATTTGAGGAGCAGTTGGGTAACACCAGCACATTAATATGCGTAATAAGCAAGAAATTTTGTGCTCGACATTTTTCAAACGATAGCAGAAAGCTTGCTGTTTTATGTGAAAGGCAGCTCCAACACATAAGTTAGTTAAAATAATCATTTTAACGAAATTTCGTCTCTCCTAAGGACTCATTAATTATTCAAATTTTTTCTTGGAACATATCTTATATCAGGAGGGATGAGAAGTGATTAACTGGAAACTAAGATTTAAGAATCCAACGTGGGTCATGAGCTTTGTTGCTCAATTATTGATCGTTGCACAGCTAATTGTTGGAGGATTAAATCAAATGGGTGCTATTGATTTCACATGGACTGATCAAATAGACACCTGGCTCCTGGGAGTTGTTAATGCTGTATTGGTTGTCCTTGCCATGTTAGGGATCGTACAGGATCCTACAACCCAAGGCTACTCAGATAGCGAACAAGCCAAAAACTATAAGGAGCCTAGGTAAAGGATTCAGGCAGTTTTTGAGCCCATTATTTTAATGGGCTCTTTTTTTATAGCAGAAAATGGTACATAGATGAAAGGGGAAGAAACTTTTAAAAAGCAGTTTTCTTCCATAATTAATTGAAAACCATTCCATAAATTTTTAAAAGTAGACTTGTTCATTTCTACACTTCTAAGTCTAACAGCTCTTTCAAACTATTAATCACTTGATCAGCTTGCTTTAATTCAGACGGATGAGCAAAGTCAAAATTCACACCAATGGCTAGGAGGCCATTGTCTTTTGCTGCCTGGATATCCGATAACCGATCTCCAACAACTACTCCGTTTTTAATTCCGTTTTCTAAAATGATTCTTTTAACCAAGTCAGATTTATGTCCGGATGGGATAGATTGGATGCTATATGTATGTTTAATGAATCGGTTTAATTTATAGGTATCCGTAATGGCTTGTAGATATTCTTTTTGGCCGTTGCTCGCTATGTATAAAGTATATTTTGTACTCAATGCTTCCAAAATGTCTTCAGCATCAGGGTAGAGGGCTCCCTTCTGGCCTTTTATCAGTTCGATAAGCTGAAGATGGAAAAATTCATTGCTTTGCCGATGGGTTTCTATAGAGTGATGGGGACAAAGAGTTTCCCATACAACGGGCAGGGGGACACCCATAATCTCACGATATTGCTCAATCGGTATCTGACCAGTCCACAAGCCATTTTTACGAAGTTCTTCAAAAACTTTTTCCAATGCTCCTTCTAAAATTAAATTAGTTTGAAACAAAGTGCCGTCCATATCAAATATCATTGCCTTCATTGGGAGTCTCCTTTTCACCATAATCATAAGTTTTGCTGCCGTTATTTAAAAGGGTTTCTCCCTTATCCTACATCATTAACAGTTAAAAAGCTTTGAGGAGCTTTATAGTCAGGAGGGGAAGTTTTTAATTGCAATAGCAAAGAGTGTAGGGGACACATTGGATAGACATCAGCACAATGGTAGTAGACTTTTTAGCCAACCCGCGATTGGCGGATTATGATATTTCTTCTCTAGAAGTGAGTGCCAGTGGTTATTGGCGAGCGGCTTTATGAACGAACAGGGCAGCGTTATGCGGAGGAATATGGCTTATCAGAAATCATGGTACTTTAATCCGCCAGACAGGACAAGGAGGAGAGCTCGTTGTTTGCGGTTCGCGAGTATTTTTCGATTACGATAATCGCCCCGATGAGAATAAACAGGTGCACATGAAACTCGATGGGGAATGCTTCTTCCGCACCGGTGACATCGAATTATATAATATAGCCCCATAGCCTCCATTGATAAATCAAAAATTTTTCTTTACTTCATTTAAGTGTATACATTTATTATTACTTATTCGTTGTATAAGTATAGGGAGGACAAAAGATGAAAAAAGAAAATATGTTAGCCTCCTATCTTATCAATTTAGGAGAGGAAGTGTTCGATTTATTACTAGCGAAAGGAGCTAAAAAAGAAGATGCAGAAGATATCATTCAAAACACCTTTTATAAAGTTTACACATTGCTGGATGACCTAACAGAGGACAATATCCGTCCCTGGTTCTTTAGAGTAGCACTCAATGAATACATTGACTTGAAAAGGAAAAAGGAGCAACAAAACATCTATTTAACCGAGAAGATTTATTTAAAGTTACAACATACAGACCATGAATTTGATGCCATTTTAAATAAGGATGAGATTTTCTATTTACTAAAAGACATAAAAAAGGAATATAAAGAAATTTTCTTTTTAAAGTATTACTATGGTTTTTCCTATGAAGAAATTGCTCCTATTTTAGACATTAAAGTAGATAGTGTAAAGCAAAAATTATATCGCGCACGTAAATTTATTCACTCAAAAATAGGAGGAAAATATTAATGGATAGTTCGTTAAATGGAGCTTTAAAAAGAGCTAAACGAAAACAACTCTTAAAAATTATCATTACCTCAATTATTGTCGTACTCATTTCATTGCCCATTCTTTATAAAACGGGGAATTACTTTGCAGCAAAAAGTTCTGAAAGACTTCATGACGAGCTTTTCTTACATAATGTCATCGCTGAACCCAATATTCAAGTCGATTCTCAGGTAACGAGCAATTCATCCATGTTTGGTGGTAACATTGTGACAAATCGTTCTAAAAATATTAATGGCTATTTAGTTCAATGGAGCACACTTACAAGTTCGTATGATTGGCTTCGTACCAAAGTTGATTACAATGAGTTAATACCAGGATTTTATTGGTCTGACAGAGAGTTCTATGAGTATGATAAACAAACAAAGAACAAAGTTGCGACATTTTATCATCCATCTATTCAAAAGTATTATGATGGAGTACAAAATGAACTAGGGGACATTTCACGGATGAAGAACTATGTTGCGGAAGTTGCCATTTCCTTTAATCAACCTTATACCTTGGAAGAAATTCAAGCAAAAATTCCTGATAATTTAAACATTGTATGGTTGTATATGGCATCACCAATGGTAGATGAAAGTAAAGGGCCTGCTGGCATGCCAGTTTATGGGTTTGACCCATCTAATTCACCGGAAGAGGCATACAACAGCTTTATTGATTCACTCAAAAAATACGATGCAGCTGGAGATAACAAAACAATCCAGAAGTTTTTAAATCTAAATAAAAATAAACAGTTTGATGAAGTGAAAATTTTAGGAGCAATGCTGACGGGGCAAACCCAAAATTTCAAGGCTTTGGAAAATCAAGATTTTGTTCGAGGTGCTTCTGTAGGGGCTACTGCGCAAATCGTCCCGTATATTAAACCGAAGAAATAATAGGCAAGAGACCAGAAGGATATCTGGTCTCTTTTTTTGTTAATCTGTCCTTTCGTAGCTGGACGAAGACCTTATAGGCAGCTTCGACCAGCTATTTTTCTTATCAGACAGCACAAGTATTCAATTATTAACTGCTTGCTTTATCGCGCGAAAAATTGATCGATCCACTCGCTTGTCCTCCCTAATGGATACTTTTTTCTGTACGCGACCCGCAAAGCATTGTTATTGTCAATGACTCCATTGCCATAGTAGATCTTCGGACGGGTTTGTTCTGCCTGCTGTGTTGTTTTTGTCATAATGTTCATTACTTCTGTATTTCTCAAATTGGGATCAATGGAGCGAATCAGCCCTGCTAAGGCACTTACATGTGGAGCAGCCATGGACGTACCTGACAGGCTGGCGTATTGTCCCTGAGAAAATGTACTGGCAATGTGGACACCAGGTGCTGCTATGTCAATATAATCTCCATAATTTGAAAAGGGAGCACGGTTGCCTTCCCAGTCTACAGCAGCTACACCAATCACACCGGGATAAGCAGCCGGGAAACTCGGCTGGCTGGAGTTATCATTTCCAGCTGCAGAGACAACAACGATATTTTTTTTCAAAGCATAGCGAATGGCTTCTTGCATAACAGTGGAAGGCTGGTAATTCCCAAGGCTTAAATTAATTACGTCGGCCCCATGGTCTGCTGCCCATCGGATTCCTTGGGCAACATCAAAGGAGCCGCCCAACCCATCGGAGTTAAGCACTTTTACGGGGATAATCGGGTTATACCATGTAATCCCTGCGACCCCTTCAGCATTATTCGGGATAGAAGCGATAATTCCGGCCACATGGGTACCATGCCCATTATCATCATTTGGTGGATCATCATGAGAGAGCGCATTGTAGCCCTTCGTCAACCGGTGAGAAAGATCAGGGTGATTCAGGTCTACGCCGGTATCCACAACGGCAATTTTTATTTTTCTGGAGCCCCGAGTAACATTCCACCCAACTTCTGTCCGAATAGCGGGCAGATTCCACTGGTAGTTTTGGTAATAGGTATCGTTCACTTCATTTTGCAAGAAAATATAATGGGGCTCTGTATACGTAACATTCGGGCTTTGCTGGAAATACTCCATCAATTCAGCCGGTGTTTTACTGCTGGATTTGAAAATATAGACGGAATCCAGCTGCTCTTTCAGCTCGCCGTCAATATCGCGAGTGATTTTCGCTATATCGGCTTCACTCGGAGAAGCATTAAAGTCTACAACTACCTCATTGTCATAATAGTGGCTTTTATCCTGCTTGTTATGATGGATCAGCTTAACAGAAGGATCGTTATCCAGCCTTTTTTTAGTAATATCATTGGCGCGAATGGCATTTATTTTTAAAATGCGTGGGTTGTCCTGCTGCAAGTTCTGCACTTGCATTTGCCGGACATTTTTTTCGCTGTTAAAGCGGGCCGCCTCGTCTTCCGGCTGTCTGTTAAAGCTTAATACTGCTATCGTTGCAAGGCCCAAAACCAAGACAGATAATCCGATTATTCCTTTTCTTTGCATGCTGGCACCTCAAGTTGTATTTTTCATTTTCTTTAATGGAGCATTTCTATCATTTACTGCCTTAGAAATTCACTGCACCGTAGCGAGTGCAGAATCATTTCCTTTTTAAAGAAATTTAAACTATCGGTTATTATCCCCGGTTACGCTTAATTTATTTGTGTATAGAATGATTCAATCCATTACAAGCAGCGAGCAGTGTTAGACACGCTCGCTGTGTGAAAAATATAGGATAAGGAAGAAATGCCAAACAATGAACAGTTCATTTCCTTACTGCTTTGTTACATCTACTTCAAACGATTGATCCTTCAAAGGCTGTTGAGATTCTGTCTTATAATTAAAGATACTTGGGGTGATGCTAATTTTACGAATATTATGGTCTAATTCAATCTCTTCACTCATTTCGGATAGGGTGAGTGAGCTTTCTCCCGTTCCGCTTCCTAGAAGAAGCTTGCCTTTTTCATCTTTAAGAATAAGGTGGATAGCGTGGCTTTCACTTGTACCTTTCTTATATTCAAACGTATGATGTATTTTTACAGAGACAGGGGATACGCGGATTTCTTTTATTTTCAACGTTCCTTCAATGCCTTTTTCATTAATATTTATTTCTTTATCTACACGATAAACGGTTGTGTCAGACTGAATATTGGCGCCGTTGACCGTCGTTTGGAAGGCCCAGTGCCCTTTAATTTCCCCGAACGAATCAGAATATTTCCCAGACTTAGTGCCATGTTCCTTTTCATATTCCATCGTCTGAAAAGTAATCGTTACAGGATAATCTTTTTGTGAATCCATATAATCGAGAATTTGGAAGGCTTTGTCATTCACGCCGTCTCCATTTGTGTCGATATGATCTAAATCAAAGGAGTATAAGTAGTTCCAGCTGCCGTCTTCTGTCTCTTTATTCTCCCTATGCAGAGTATAAGCGGCATTGGCGAATGCCAGCTCTCCGATTTTTACTTGAAGTTCTCCTGGCTGAATAGGGGTCTTCCTATTCGGGTCTGTTGACTTTATATTCAGACTGAGCAGGATTTGGCCGTCATCAAGCATTAATTCATTTAGTGTAACGTGGACATCTTGGTCTGCAGCTGTTTTCTCTATCATTTGTTTATAGCCGGTAAACTCATTTTCTGGTTTGTTAAAAAATAATTCAATCTGCTTTCCAGCTTTTGATAGAGAGGCCCATACTTGATCATTGCTCAGCATAAGAGGGCCTGCTGTTACCAATATAAAAGCAGCTGCAAGTAAAAGTTTTCGATTTTTCTTTTTTCGAGGCTTGATTTTTGCTTGTAATGATTGCTTTAGTCTCGTTTTCTCAGCCGCATTTAATTGTACTTCTTCGTATTGCTCTGATCTGCTATCAACTTGGTTTAACAATTCATATGGATTTTTCATCATGGCACCACCTTATCTCATAATTTCTTTCAATTTTTTCGTCCTCTTGATAGCCGGTTATACAAATTATCTTTCGTCGTCTGAGTGTGGCTGGCGATCTTCTCCAAACGGACATCTTCTAAGTAATATTGTTTAAACAAATGCCGGTCTTTTTCATTCAAATGGCTGAGTAACTCCTCGATTTCTTCTTGCAATTCATGCTGCAGGAGAAGGGAGTCTGCAGAGGCCGGGGGATCGACTTGTGATAAGCTAATATTTTTCCTTTCTTTCATATACTTGCGCTTATAATCAATCGCCTTATATTTAGCGATAGCCCCAATCCAGTTTTTAAACGAATTTTGTTTTTGGTCAAAGCTTTCAATGTTGTTCCAGACAGATAACAACACATCATTGATGCACTCTTCCTCATACATATTCAAACCGCTTAAGTGTTTTCGAACGATAGCGGTGATGAGACCGGCATAATGATCGATTAACATTTCCAAACCTATGTCTTTTTTACGAGTAATTTGCTTAACGATGATCCTATCATCCATTGGTTTACCACCTTTCTAAAAACATTTTCACTGATTAATACGGAAGAAAGGGTCATTTCCTATCATTTATGAAAGAATCTTTTTAGTAACAGGCTCTGTTACACTTGGTTGTTGCTTTTCTCTGCCGGTAGACGCTTTTCGTGGGCGGTCCGCGAGCCTCCTCGCCTCATATGCTCCTGCAGGTCTTATCAAGACTCGCTTTTCCAGCCGGAATACTGTCTTCCGTTCAAATCAACTATTAAAAAAACAACATGGCTCTTTAACAAACCCTGGCAATAAAAAATGCATCATTCGTGCAGGAAGCATAAAAATTGGGCTTAATAAAATATAGAAACGTCAGTTCAAAGTATACAGTAAGAGGAGGGGACTTTTATCAATGATGTATAGGAAGAAGACAAGCGCTATCAATGTAAATCAGTCGCTGACACAGGTATAATGAAAACAGCTAGCATACATAATCGTTACTTAATATAAAAGCAAAGAGGAGTGAGATGGGTGGATTTGCACTTACAAGGAAAGAACGTACTGATCACCGGGGGCTCGAAGGGAATTGGAAAAGCCATTGCCCAAGCTTTCATACGTGAAGGAGCGAATGTTTCGATCGCCGCCCGTGGCATAGAATCATTGAAAAAAGCACAAGAAGAGCTGGATCATCATGTCTCTATTTTTCAAGCGGATATTTTAAATCCCGAAGAACGGGAGAAGCTCATGGAATCTTTTATGGAGCAAAAGGGGAAAATTGATGTTCTGGTCAACAATGCAGGCGGCAGCAACGGGGGAAGGGCAATGGATACGGAGATGGAGCTGTTCCATGAAGCGCTGGAGCTGAATTATTTTTCAGCTGTTCATTTAAGCAAGCTAGCAGCCGATCATATGAAGAAGGAAAAGAGCGGGGCGATCATCAATATCACATCTGTATATGGAAGAGAGAGCGGCGGCAAGGTGACATATAACAATGCCAAATCAGCTTTGATCAGTTTTACAAAAGCTTTTGCAGACGAAGCCATTGCTGATGGGATTCGTGTAAACAGCGTGGCACCGGGAAGCATACTCCATGAAACCGGCAACTGGAAGAGACGGCTTGAAGAAAATCCGGAACAAATTAAAGCGTTTGTGAAAAATGATATTCCGGCGGGGCGTTTCGGCACTCCAGAAGAAGTGGCTAACGTCGTTGCTTTTCTGGCATCTGACAAAGCTTCATGGATCGTGGGAGCAAGCCTTAATGTAGACGGCGGCCAATCTAAAATGAATTTCTAGAAAGGCCGAACAGGAGAATATGAAGATGGAAGCATAGATATTACAATCATCTTGATGGTGTACAAGCTAGAGTTTTTCTATAATCGGCGCCGTCCTTATCAAAGGACGGCTTATTTCCTGTTCAACGAGTAAACAGTGAAGCCGATCAGCTTTTTGGTAAAATGGACGATGGAAAGAAGTATTCTGTTCCTTAGACACGAAAAGAAAAAGTTAATGATAAGTATGAACGAATCGGCGACTATAACTGTAATGAGCCGTCTTTATTCAAACACCAGAAGCTTATGGGCTAGATGAAAACAAATGCCGTGGAGACAGAGGGCGATAAGTTAATCTCACGGAGTCAATACACTAAGCTTATTTAAAGAGGAAGGATTAGTATCAATAAATTCCACTTGCAGTCAGCATATTTAAGGAGTATATTGCTTAGTGTATTTATATCCTGCAAATATAAATAGATAGGTGGCAGAAATAAGATGAATGATGTTAAACCATATAGAATATTGCTGTATTATATGTACGTTCCCATTGAGAATCCTGAAGAGTTTGCCAAGCAGCATTTGAAGTTTTGTGAGGAGCTTGGTTTAAAAGGCCGCATTCTCGTAGCGGCGGAAGGAATTAACGGAACGGTTTCCGGAACAGTTGAGCAAACAGAACAATACATGCAAACGATGAAAAAAGACTCTCGGTTTGCAGAGATGGTATTTAAAATAGATGAAGCAGATGAACATGCTTTCAAAAAAATGCACGTTCGTCCGAGAAAAGAAGTAGTGACACTGCAGCTTGATGATGATGTGAACCCGCAGGAGCTGACGGGAAACTATTTAAGTCCAAAAGAATTTTTTGAAGCGATGCAAGAAGAGAATACAGTCATCATCGATGCAAGAAATGATTATGAATACGATTTAGGGCACTTCCGAGGAGCTCTTCGTCCCGATATTCAGGCATTCCGCCAGCTTCCCGATTGGGTACGCGAGCATAAAGACGAGTTGGAAGGGAAAAAGATTCTAACTTATTGTACAGGCGGCATTCGTTGTGAAAAGTTTTCCGGCTGGCTGAAGAAGGAAGGATTTGAAGATGTAAACCAACTTCACGGGGGATTGTGACATATGGAAAAGACCCCGAAGTGCAGGGAAGGCTATGGGATGGACAGTGTTATGTTTTTGATGACCGGATTGGTGTCCCTATTAACCGCGTCGAACATGTGATAGTAGGACGGGATCACTTTACCGGTGAACCGTGCGAACGTTACGTCAATTGTGCCAACCCTGAATGTGATAAGCGGATTTTTTGTACGGAAGAAAACGAGCATAAATATTTGCGCGGATGTACGCATGAATGCAGAACACATCCGAATAACTTGTATGTAAAAGAACAAGGGTTAACTGAGGAAGAAGTAAAAAGCAGATTAGAACAAATTAACGAATAAATAGAGAACAACGAATGAGAGGATCTGACAGGATCCTCTCATTCGTTGTTCAAGCGGATGAATAATAGAAACTTCTTATGGACATGATAATTGACATAATTATGCATAGGAGGGTTCTTATGAGTACGCGTTATTGCTGTCCAAACTGCAGGACGAACCGTTCCAGATTCAACATTGTCGAACAGGTCGCTCATGGAGTCAAACTAGATCCTCAGACAGGAGAGGTGATTGAGCGGTTCGAAGGCTCAAGTGATCCTGGTCCTTTCCATGCAACCTATAACGGTCCCGAACGCAGAATTCATTGTGCGGTCTGCAATTTAGTTGAAGATGAAATGATGTTTATTAAGTTTGGGGAAAAGCAACAGAGTTAAGAGGAGGACTATTAAAAACAGCCAGTTCATGTTTCATGAACTGGCTGTTTTTGCGTTATTTAGATGTACAATCAATCGGGCATACGCTGCAACGCTTGCCTTTCGATCCCGCTAAATAAGAAAGACAGCAGGTTTTGCGCTTCTGAATGACTGTTCCATTTTTTTCAACGCGCTGTTGTGAACTCTCGCATCTTAACAATGGATTTTGATGGTAAGAGCCGAACAGTGATCCAGCTCCTTCTTTAACAAGATAATGAAAATCATTGGCAAGAGTCTCATGTTGGCCATGATACTCTGGGGTGTTTAGCAGGCTTTCGTACATCCAGCGAATATAAGTATAGAGATTTTCCCACATAATTAACTTGGACAGACGGCTTTGCCTTTTTACATGAGTGAACAATAGATCAATATGGCCTCCGAATATTTGCTGAATGGCCTCTTCTCTCCATTTCACACGGTCGACATTGCCCGGTTCATCGGCGGCTAAATGAGAAAACCTGAAAGAAGGCAGCCATAATGGCTCTTCTTCATCCAACGTTTCAATCCATATATTACGAAAGGAAAAGTCCAGTCGCTTATTGAGAACGCTCATCGAATAGAGGGCAATTAATATAGCAAAACTGTACCTCTTGATAAAAAGAGAAGCAGCCACAGTCGTGTTAGCTGCTTTGATTTTATCTTTGACTTGCAGTAAATAAGAGCATAGTTGTTGATCATCGAGTAGACCGTTTGCTTGAATTGTTAAGGAGGAAGAAGCAGTCCGTGTGGTTAAGCGATACTTCTCTTCTAGAACAGCCAATTCTTCATTAGTAAATGAGTTCATGGTCTTTCTTCTCCTCAGCCGCCACATATCTCCCTTTTCCATGAGGGATGCACATAGGAGTCCCGAAAAGGGGATCGACGGTTATCTCGCAATTCATATTAAAGACGGTTTTCACTAATTCAGGGCTCATGACATGTTCTGGCTTTCCATGAGCATAGACTTTCTTGTCTTTTACAGCAACGAGGTGGTGGGCATAACGGCAAGCAAGATTTAAATCGTGAAGCACCATGACAATGGTACGTCCTTCTTGTTCGTTGAGCTCGAATAAGAGATCAAGAATTTCAATTTGATGAGTCATGTCCAAATACGTTGTCGGCTCATCAAGCAAGATGATGTCGGTGTCCTGCGCTAACGTCATTGCAATCCAGGCACGTTGTCTCTGGCCTCCCGACAACGAATCGACTAAACGGTCAGATAAAGCTTCCATTCCCGTTGCTTGCAGGGCATTATGGATGACCCTCTCATCTTCTTCAGACCATTGGCGGTACCACTTTTGATAAGGATAGCGTCCTTGCTTGACGAGTTGTAAAACAGTCAGCCCTTCAGGAGCCACAGGCCCTTGAGGCAAAATGGCTAACCGCTTGGCAATTTCTTTTGTAGGAAGACTTGATACCATTTCTCCTTCGATCAAAATAGAACCGGACTGCGGTTTCAGCAAGCGAGCTAACGAGCGAAGAAGCGTAGATTTCCCACACCCATTGCTGCCGATAAAGACCGTAATTTCACCTTTAGGAATGTGTAAATCCAATTCATCAATAATGATTGTATCTCCATAAGACAATGTAAGCGACTTCGTTTCTAGTGCTGGCATATACTTTCCGCTCCTTTGTTAAGCATTTCGCTGCCTATATAAAAGATAAATGAAATAAGGGGCTCCAAGAGCTGCAGTAAACACGCCTGCCGGAACTTCAACAGGGAGGAAAAATGTCCGCCCGATTGAATCCGCCATTAAGACTAATATGGCTCCAATAATAGAGGATAAAGGCAGCAACGCTCCAAAAGAGGAGCCGACAAGTCTTCTGGCGATGTGGGGAGCCATCAAGCCAACAAAGCCGATACCGCCTCCAAACGCAACTGCGCTTCCGGTTAAAGCAGAACTGATCAGCAGCAAAAGAAAACGCTGCTTTTGTACATTCGTTCCTACTCCTGTGGCGATCTCTTCCCCAAGGTCTTGAATGTTAATGTTTCTAATCATTACAAGCACAATGATCAGAAGGGAAATGGTGATAGGTGCCAATATCCAAACATTTTTCCAGTTTGATCCGTAAACAGAGCCTGTAATCCAAACATTTGCCTGGCTTGCCTGGTGAATAGGCCCCAAGATCATAAATAAAGTAGTCAAAGATTTCATCAATGCCCACATTCCCACTCCGACTAATACAAGGCGGACTGGAGATAGACCGTCCTTCCATGCTAGTAGATAAAGGAGAAAGGTCACGACGGCTGCACCGATAAAGGCGCCTAGCGGCAGCCAATGGATGCTGACTGTCAGAGCATTGCTTCTATCA
This sequence comes from Bacillus sp. PK3_68, assembly GCF_003600835.1. NCBI lineage: Bacteria > Bacillati > Bacillota > Bacilli > Caryophanales > Bacillaceae > Bacillus > Bacillus sp. PK3_68. The sequence goes on from NZ_NQYC01000001.1 coordinate 3,679,659, forward strand.
GTAAAGAGGACTAAAAAAGAACAACAGCTACAGACGCTCCGCCGGTTACCCCGATAATATCAGGAGAGGCTAAAGGGTTTCTTACAACAGCTTGTAAAATAGCCCCTGCCGCCGCCAGACTCATGCCGACGAGAACAGAGATCAGAATCCTGGGCATACGGAAGGAATTAACGATCAGCTGCTCAAAAGCATCTCCTTGTCCGAGCAGTACATTGAGAACACGCCATGGCTGGAGAAATTGCTCTCCCATTCCGGTGCTGACAAGAAATACAGCCAGCAGTAAGAAAATAAAACCAATATTGATCCAGAGTGCTTTCCAGTCAAGAAGCAATGAAATGTTTCCTTTGCCTAAGCGAAGCGGAGAATATTTCTTCATGAGGCACGGCCTCCTTTACGTGCAATGTAGATAAAAAAGGGTGTGCCAATAAAAGCGGTCATTACTCCGACCGGAACTTCCTCTGGCATGATAACATAGCGGGCACCGATATCAGCCACCAAAAGTAAAATTCCGCCTATTACACTGCAATAAGGCAATACCCAGCGATAATCATTGCCCACTAATGAGCGAACAATATGAGGAACGATAATACCAATAAACCCAATCGGGCCAGCTACAGCCACAGAGCCGCCCGCGAGCAGGATGAAGGAAATGGCAACAATGAGTTTCACTGCGCCTGTCTGCTGGCCAAGTCCTTTCGCTACATCTTCACCCATCGTTAAGATGTTAATCTTCTGAGCCATGAAAAAAGCAACGATCGTAGCTGCTGCAAGATAGGGAAGAACAGAAAGAAGAATTTCTAGTTTTCTACCTTGTACAGATCCGGCAAGCCAAAATAAGGCTTGATCAAGAGCCGACTCATCCATTACCAGCAGCCCCTGGGTTAGAGAGGAAAACAGCGCTGCGATGGCCGCGCCTGCAAGCGTCAATCTCATGGGGGTAAGTCCGCCGCCTCCTGTCCCGCTGAAGAAGTAGACGATAAAAGCAGCAGATGCCGCTCCGGCAAATGCTATCCATGTAAATGCATGAAGAGAGTTAACGGAAAACACCATCAATGCAACTACAATAAAAAAGCCGGCCCCTGCATTGATTCCAAGAATATCAGGAGAAGCAAGCGGATTTTTCATTAATGCCTGCATCAACGCCCCCGCTATAGCCAGGCTGCTTCCTACGGCAGCAGCGATTAATGCCCGGGGAAGACGTACATTTTGAATAATAATATGTTCATTTGAGCCATTGAAATGCTGAAATGCTTGAACAGCTGTTTTTATGCTTGTATTTGTATAGCCCATGACGATGCTAAGACCGATACAAATAAGTAATATTCCTCCACTAATTATCAGTCCAAAGGCTTTTCCCTCCGTGTGTCTCAACAGCATCTATTTTTCTCTCCCAATATACCTATTTTTCTTTAAGTGTAAGAGATGAGAAAAGCACTGTCAATGATCTTGATAATCATTTTCAATTATTCATTGACAAAACATTTCCCATCCCATAATATCTACATGTAAATGAAAATCATTTTCATATAGGGGGAAAATATATGCATACATATTTTACACGCAATCGCTTTTCATCGCTGTTGGCAGCATTCATGCTAGTCATTGTTTTTGCACTGGCGGGCTGCGGCAATGAAGAAAAGCAACCTTCGAAAGATAATAAAGCGTCGAATGAAGCAAACACAACTGAGAGCAAACCTTACACCGTAGAACATGCCATGGGAAAAACAGAAATCAAAGGTAATCCTAAACGTGTTGTCATTCTGACAAACGAAGGCACGGAAGCCCTTTTGGCATTGGGAGTAAAACCTGTAGGTGCTGTACAATCATGGACAGGCAACCCTTGGTATAAACATATTGAGGATGACATGAAAGGTGTTAAAAGTGTTGGGAATGAAGGTGAACCAAGTGTAGAAACTATTGCTTCATTGAAACCGGATTTAATTATCGGCAATAAAATGCGACACGAAAAAATTTACGAGCAGTTAAGCGCGATTGCTCCGACGGTCTACTCAGAAACGCTGCGCGGTGATTGGAAAGAAAACTTTAAACTTTATGCGAAAGCAGTAAATAAAGAAGAAGAAGGAAACCAAGTAATTACTGACTTTGACAAGCGCGTCCAAGAATTAAAAGGCAAGCTTGGTGACAAAGTGAACCAAAAAGTTTCTATTGTCCGTTTCATGCCTGGTGATGTTCGGATTTATCACAAGGATACTTTCTCCGGCGTTATTTTAGATCAATTAGGCTTTGCCCGTCCGAAGGGCCAGGAGCAGCCGGATTTCGCTGAGAAAAATGTAACGAAAGAGCGTATTCCTGCAATGGATGGAGACATTCTTTTCTACTTCACATATGACCCGGCAGAAAGCAAAGGGGAGGCACCGAAGTTAGAAGAAGAATGGGTTAACGATCCGCTATTCAAAAACTTAAATGTCGTAAAAAATAACAACATCCATAAAGTGGACGATGCTGTCTGGAATACAGCGGGCGGCGTAGTAGCAGCTAATTTATTCCTGGATGATATTGAGAAATATTTTTTAACTGAGAAGTAAGCTTTTTTCAAGCGATATAGCCAGGATTTGTCTATAAAAACCTCCTTATTAAAATAAGGAGGTTTTTTGTGCAGACAAAAATTTTATTTTTTAACTGTAAGGAAGGAGATGTTCTATGTTAAGATAGTCATTAAGTTCCATTATAAGGGAATAGATTAGGTTAAAAGACATGAAGGAGGGAAGGGATGGAACCAAATTTATCACCTATCAGACCTAGTTTTAAACCAAAAGCTAATCATTTCTACATATCTATTAAGATGAAATTCTGGATAAGCCATGCTGTTTCTGTTGGATGGATGCTTTTTTCTATTTATCTTTCATTGCCTTGGCTGGAGAACTTGTCTTCCATTGTCTCTTTTCCTTTAGCTCTTTTCATTATTGGAGGAATCGCTTACGTTCCAGGTTACATGAATGCCTTTCTAATAATGAGCTTATTACTAGACCGGCAGCCAACATTAAAAGATGAACATCCAACTGATGCGGTAACCTTGCTTATTGCCGCTTACAATGAAGAAGCGACGATTTTTGACACCCTTCAATATGTAGCTAATCAAGATTATGATGGAGAAATCTATACGGTTGTCATCAATAATAACTCAACAGATCATACCTGCCAGGAAGTTATGAGGGCGAAGAAAGAGCTGAATTTAAATCTTACCCTCTTGCATGAGGCTAAGCCTGGTAAGTTCCATGCGTTGAATAAAGGATTGCAGTATGTAACCACGCCTTATGTTATTACTCTTGATGCAGATACGCTGCTCCATCCATCAGCTATTCGTTATCTAGTGTCAAGGATAGAAAGCAGCCCTGCCAATGTAGGTGCAGTAGCTGGATCGATGCTTGTTCGCAATAGCCGAGAAACAATTTGGAGAGAATACAGGAGTGGGATTACTTTCTTGGGATTGCCTCGATAAAGAGATTGCAAGGGTTATATCAAGGTACACTCGTCGCACAGGGGGCTTTCAGCTTGTATAAAACAGAATGTGTGCGAGAAGTTCAAGGGTGGCCTGATGCAATTGGCGAAGATATCGTATTAACTTGGAGGCTGTTACGTAACGAGTGGAAGGTGTATTTTGAACCTTTAGCTGTAGCTTTTACAGATGTGCCTCCTACGTTTAATCACTTTGTTAAGCAGCGTTCTAGGTGGGCAAGAGGGATGATCGAAGGACTAATTGAAGTGAAGCCATGGAATCAGCCACAATTATATACCAAATATTTAACGGGAATTAACTTGATCATGCCTTATTTAGACTTCATTTATACATTTTGTTGGATTCCTGGATTGATTTTAGCCTTTTTTGGTTTTTACTGGATTGTGGGTCCTATGACTTTATTCGTTTTACCTTTAACTATTGTCAGTTACGGCTCATTGTACATTTACCAGAAACAGTATGTATTTAAAAATCTTCATTTAAGAGTAAGAAAAAACAAGAGAGGATTCATTTTATTTATTCTCTGTTATCAAATGATTATGTCTCCAGTTTCTGTATGGGGATATTTGCAGGAGCTTTTTAAGTTAAAACGTGTGTGGCAATAAGTGGACTTCCATAAAGCCACCGTACGGTTTTTAATGCGGAAGAGGGTTTTTTCCAACTCTTTGATAAGAAAGAAGGATGTTTGGATAACCGGCAGCAAGCAGAAAAGGAGACTTCTCTGCTTGCTGCTTTTTCATTTTCTATTACTTGTACGCATGTGTAATATTTAAAGCTCTAAAGTTAGCCCATAGTATAGAAGAAGGGAGCAGCAGCTGGGATAAACGATTCCCGATGAAGACTCGAACGGGTGCACGAGACGAGGAGGCTTACGGACCGCCTGTCTGCAGTGAAAATCAACACTCAAGTATATATAATAAACGGACTGTTGCCCTCCTTTTTTAAGTGGCTGACCCTATGCGAAGAGAGGAAATTAAAGAGAGAATGAGATAGATTGTTTCCTTTAAAATAACCGGTAAAAAACAACATTGACAACATAATTGACAATGATTATCATTAATAATCATCAGAATACAAAAATACAAGATTAGGGGTCTCACAAATGAATCAAATAGTCCGAAATGTAGGGATTTTATTGCTGTCAAGCAGTCTTTTAGTTGGGTGTGGAGATGCCGGGTCAAAGGACTCGGAAAGCAAAGAAGCGAGTCAGGGCTTGAAAGCAGAGCAAGCGAACAAGCTGGATAAAGAAGTCAATACTTACAAGGAATTTGCTTCAGAGCAGCTGGACCAATTTGTTATTCAGACAGAAGCGTTTGCAGAAGCAGTCAAAGCAGGTGATGTAGAGAAGGCGAAAGAGCTATACGCACCAGCAAGGATGTATTTTGAACGTTCAGAACCTATTGCAGAGAGTTTCGGCGATCTGGATCCACGCATTGATGCTCGTTTGGCAGACGTGAAAGAAGAGGGGCAAGGAGAAGAAGAGTGGTCCGGCTACCATAAAATTGAAAAAGGTCTTTGGGTTGACGGAACGACTAAAGGATATGAAGCCGTGGCCGATCAATTATTAAAAGATGTAAAAGAGCTTCGTGCAAAAGTTGAAACAGTTGATGTAACACCGGATTTAATGATTACTGGGGCCGTTGATTTATTAAATGAGGTCTCTACATCAAAAATTACAGGAGAAGAGGAAATTTATTCTCATACTGACTTGTACGACTTTAAAGCCAACGTTGAAGGCGCTGAGAAAATTTTCGGGATTTTTAAGCCAAAATTACAAGAAAAAGATGCTGAGCTTGCTAAAACATTAGAAGAAAACTTTGGAACATTAAATGGATTACTAGCTAAGTACGAAGATGGAAAAGGCGGATATGTGTCTTACGAAACATTAACGAAAGAAGATACGAAAGCATTATCGGAAGCTGTCGATCATTTAGGGGAACCTTTAAGCCAAATGGCCATTGTTGTGGAGTGAGATAAATGAGCAATCAAGAGGAAAAATCCATCTTGCAAAAAGAAGTGTCTCGGCGTGACGTGCTAAAGTTTGCCGGAATCGGAGGAGCCGGGGTCATCCTCGGCGCTTCTGGTCTGACAGGGGCGTTAACGGCTTTTGGAGCGAACCCGTTTATTGATGACGATCAAACAGCAGCTAATAAAATTAATTTTTACGGCAAGCACCAGCCGGGTATTTTAACGAAGAATCCGGAGCATGTCTATTTTGTCTCGCTGAACTGCACCGCGAAGTCTAAAAAAGAATTGAAGGAAATGTTTCAGCTATGGACAAATTACAGTGCTCAATTAATGAATGGCAAACTGGTGGAGCCTTATACGGCGAATAAGCTGCTTCCTACAGCAGATACAGGAGAAGCAGCAGGGCTTAATGCTTCCCATCTTACATTGACATTCGGGGTAGGACCGAGCCTGTTTGAGAAAAAAGAACTCGGGTTGAAACAGATGAAGCCGAAAGAACTAGTGGACCTCCCTCATTTTCCAAAAGATCAGTTGGACCCAAATTATGTCGGCGGTGACATCTGCATTCAAGCATGTGCAGACGATCCACAGGTCGCTTTTCATGCGGTGCGTAATTTAGTCCGCGCAGCAAGGGGAAAAGTAACGATGCGCTGGTCGCAAACGGGATTTAACTCTTATGAGATGAAAAATAAGAAGAAACTAACGCCGCGCAACTTATTTGCGTTTAAAGATGGCACAGGTAATCCAAATGTGGACAATGTGAAAGAAATGAATGAAGTCGTTTGGGTTCAGCCGGGAGAATCAAAAAGCTGGATGGCCGGGGGACTTATTTAGTAGCAAGACGAATCCAAATGCATTTGGAAACGTGGGATCGCACGGCTTTATCGGCACAAGAGGCCACATTTGGGAGGTACCGTGACACAGGCGCCCCGCTTGGGAAAGAGGACGAATTTGAAGATATGGGACTTGAACGCAAAGAAAACGGCGAGCCTGTTGTTCCTGTTGATTCTCATGTATATCTGGCAAGACAAGTGAAGGACCGTCTATTGCGACGTTCATTCTCCTACTCAGACGGAATCCATCCGAATACGGGGGCGTTCGATGCGGGGTTGTTGTTTATATCGTTTCAAAAGCATCCGAAACAATTTATTAATATCCAAAATAGTTTTGGCCGAGCGGACAAATTGAACGAATATATTACGCATCGTGGAAGTGCACTATTTGCCTGTTTTCCAGGCGTGAAAAAGGGGAGCTACCTTGGAGCGGAGTTGTTTGGTTAAGGAGAGGGTTAGATGAAAAAGATTGTTATCCTATTCGGTTTGCTGTTGTATATGCTTTCTCCTATACAACCCGTACACGCCGAGGAGAGTTACAGCGATTTATTTATCTCAGTCGGCGATGCCATGATGAAAACAAAAGCAGAGGACTGGAAAGCGGTAGATGCATTTGTTGCTCAATTGAATAAAGATTGGAAACAAGTAGATCAAACGGACAGCAAAGAAGCAAAAAAAGTAGATGAAGCCCTTTTGCAGGTAAATAAAGTAGCAGGCAAACATAAAAAAGAACCGATGCTCGCTGCTTTATCCGTTATGTCGCATGCGCTAGTAGCGTTTGATAAGGAACAAAACCCAGTCGATGAAGAAGAACAGCGACTTGAGGTGAAGTCGGCATTTATGCCTGTTTTAGCTGATTTGCAAACAGCTATTAAAAACAAAGATGCAGAGGAAGCCTATGCCCAATACCAAAAGTGTTTGTCGACATGGAACCGGAACGAAAGTATTGTGCGCGAACAAAGTATTGCTTATTATGGGCAAATCGAAACCCAGTTGGGCTTTCTCCGAATAGCACTGTTACAAGATGAGAAAGACTTTGAGCAAATTAGTGGCATCTACGACAAGTTGGCAGAAGCGGTAGATGGATTTGTCTCTGGCAGGGAGATAAAAGCTAACAATAACAATTACTCTTTACACACATTAGTTGATTTGTTAGGGAAAGCAGATCAAGCCATTGATAATAATCAGCCTAAAGAAGCTGTTTCTTTCTTGCAGGAGTTCTTAACAGTTTGGCCGTCAGTTGAAGGGGACGTTCGAACGCGAAACGGCGGTTTATATACAAAGCTGGAAAGTGATATTCCGATCATTGCCGGAAAGCTTTCTTCTTCTGATGCAAATGTAGTGGAAAAACAGCAAAAGAAGATCAATGAGTACAAGCAATCGATTGAGCTGTTGCAGGGGAAAAGTTACACCATGTGGGATGCTGCATTGATTATGCTTCGTGAAGGATTGGAAGCCCTGCTGATCGTAGCCGCTTTGATTGCCTTTTTACGAAAAGCTAATGCTTCGCAACATCAAAAATGGATTTGGCTCGGTGCTCTTGCAGGAATCATTATGAGTGTTGTAGCTGCTGTAGTCATTAATATTATGTTTTCGGCAGCCACAGCAGGGGCTAATCGGGAAACGATTGAAGGAGTAACTGGAATTATAGCCGTTGTTATGATGATCGGTGTCGGTGTCTGGCTGCATCAAAAATCGAACATGAAAGCATGGAACCAGTATATCCAAAAGCAAATGGGAACCGCTCTTTCAACAGGAAGTATTATCTCGATGGCGTTAGTCAGCTTCCTGTCGATTTTTAGAGAAGGAGCAGAAACGGTTATCTTCTACATGGGGATGGCCCCATCAATAAGTACAGGCAAATTGCTTGCCGGTATTTTGCTTGCTCTTGTTATTTTGAGTGTATTCGCCTTTTTGCTCATCCGTTACAGTACAAAAATTGCTGTTGGCCCTTTCTTTAAGATTGCCACCATTTTAATTTATTTCCTGGCGTTTAAGATATTAGGTATGAGCATTCATGCTTTACAGTTAACCGGCCATATTGGAACGACACAAATACACAGCTTGCCGATTGTTAGCTGGATCGGCTTTTATCCGACATGGGAAACGATTATTCCCCAATTGGTACTTCTCGCTATTATAGCAATGACTGCTATGTGGATGAATAAGAGAGCATGAATCAAAGAAATATAGTTTTAATCTAATTCTTAGTTCCTTGCGTTCCTGTTTATCAAGGATGATGTTTACGATGACCGCAATGCCTTTTACAAGGTGTTGCGGTTTTTGATATGGCACTTAACCTATTAAAATTGACTGTTAAGTAGCTCTGTAAACCTTCTGGTTAATTTCAGCCTTTATTGCCTAATGTAAAATAAGGTGCGATTAAGGTACTCTATTATTTGGAGAAAGGGCTGAGCGAATAAGAGAAAGGAGTTTATCTTGAGAGGGGCCGGGTATAAGGAAGTGTTAATAAAAAGTAAAGGGGAGAAGAAGAAAAGCAGGAAATGATGGAAAATATAAATTAAGGCGCTGGACAACCTATTGTCCGTGTGTCGGGCAGCTTGTTAACCAAGAATTATCGTACACTGGCCAGGCCTCGGGAAAGAAAGACGTAGTCACTACATGCACAGGCATTGAAGATCAATGTTCTTCTTGTATATTTTTAATGGGTTCCAACATTTATAAATAAAGAGCAAGATGTACGAAGGCCTAATCATTATTTGAATTGAGAATGACTCATCCATTATTTCATATAAAACAACTAAAAGATGAACAGGTTTATCGCCCAGACAATGTGGAGCGATTTTTTTATTTGTATAGGTCCATCCTTGCAAATAATAGGCAATGTAATATGAAAAACGCTAGTAGCTGGAATCAGGGTATGCTCTCACTTCAAGCTAGTAACGTAAACGCGAAAGAAAAGACATCGAATAAACAGTCTTTTCAAGAAGCAGAGAATAGAAAGAGCAGGGAGCTGGAGTCATGGTTCAAGAAAGGGATCGTTGCTACGCTTCCTGATAAAGGGCTCATCCCGTTGTGATATTTGCGGAAAAAGACGTTGAGCAAATAGAACAGCTAGGAGTAAAGGAATCATAAAAATTTAATCAAAAGCCTTACTTTCATTTAGAGGAAGTAAGGCTTTTTTGGGTGGTTATATTTTTTGTTGAGCAAGAGAAGAAGAAGAGAATTTGCTCAGTTTGGATAATAGATAGTCATACTTAATCGGGTTAATGCTTCTCCAGAATTATAATAAGTATGCGGCTTATCAGCTCTAAATCTGATTGAATCGCCGCTTTTTAATTTATAGCTTTTTTCGCTGACACAAATGGTTACTTCTCCATCGAAAACTGTGATAAACTCCTCGGTTCCTTCTTTGTGAGCCTGAGAATTTAATCGTCCTTCTTTTTCAATCTCAACAGAGTAAACTTCAAAGCGCCTGTCCTCTTGAAAGGGGAAGGATGGGTATACTCTATATCTGCCGTTGTCCTCATCCAGCACTTGAATATCACTTCTTAAAACTACTTTAGTATCAGGCTGCGGATTATTAATGAGAGAGGTAAAGGAAACCTTTAATCCGTTAGCAATTTTCCAAATCGTTGTTAGTGTTGGGCTTGACTCTCCTCTTTCAATTTGCCCGATCATTGTTTTGCTTACTCCGCTTAATTGAGAGACTTTTTCCAAACTTAATTTTTCTTTTTCCCTAATAGCCTTTAAATTTTTTGCAAGAATAAGATGAACTTCCTCCATCAAATCCCTCCTATATATTGTGCTTTATAACGTTTATTTTGTATAATAAAAAGCACGACGTTATATTGTCTGTTTCGGACATTATAACATATATCGTGAAAGGGGAGCTTGAAATGCCTGTATTTTCCTTCTTGCTATTTGTGATTATTACCAGTTTTACCCTGGGACCTAACAATTTTATGGCAATGGCGTTTGCCAATAAACATGGAATGAAAAAAACAGTTAAATTCTCTTTAGGAGTAGGTGTTGGGTTTTTTATTATCGCGTTATTATGTAGTTGTTTTAATCTTTTTCTTACAACTGTCATGCCAATCATTGAATTTCCTTTAACTATTTTTGGTGTAGTCTACATGCTATATTTAGCTTTTAAAATACTTACGAGTAAGGGAAATACTAATAGTAATAATCAAGATAAACAGAACTTTTTCTTGATAGGCGTCTTGGTGCAATTTGTCAATCCGAAAGGCATCCTTTTTGGTATTACAGTCGTCTCCACCTTCATTCTTCCTTACTACACTTCCTACTCCAGCTATTTTCTTTTTTCATTGTTTTTAGGAATGGTCGGTATAGTGAGCACATTTAGCTGGAGCCTGTTTGGTTCGGTTTTTCAAAAGTTCTTGGTAAAATACAGACGATCATTTAATGCAGTAATGGCCGCCTTATTGGTATACAGTGCTTTTTCTATTCTTGTTAAATAGAGTCATGAGCAGAGGGGGATTTCAAGCAGGAAAAAACCATCTGTTTTTCTAAAGCAGTATAATAAAGAAAAGCTCTGATTGGGATGAAAAGGAGGAATTACCGTGAATTTTATGTTTGATCATCTTGTTCACTTTGTGGAAGAGCCAGAGAAGGCGATCGCCTTTTTGAAAGAGAAAGGAATTGCAGCTGTTGAAGGCGGGGTGCACGAAAACAGGGGAACATACAATGCGGTCAGTTATTTTGATTTAAGCTATATTGAACTTTTAAGTACATATGACAAAGAGCTTGTGCGGCAAACGCAGCACCCCAGACATAGCTTCCTTGAAACAGTTGCCGAAGAACAATTCACTGAAGGCTTTTCCCGCATAGCCATTCGAACAACGGATATTGAAGGCGCAGCAAAGCACTTCAAGAACAAAGGATTAACGATTTATGGTCCAGAGTCTTTTAGCCGCAAGCGCCCTGATGGCAGCCTTGTTGAATGGCAGCTTCTTTATATAGGGGATCCGGCCGGCGGGATGGAGCTGCCGTTTATTATTCAATGGCAAGAGGAAGACGCCGAGAGAAAGAAGGAGCTGATAGAGAGGAAGGTCATCCAGCCGCATCCTTCTAAAGCTGTACTTTCTCATGTTACATTTGCTGTCCGTGACTTGGAAAAAAAGATTGGACAATGGGCGGAGTGGCTGAAGCTAGAAGCTGGCGAGGTCTTTATTGATGAGGTCTTACAGGCAAAATGTCAGTCATTAGAGCTTCAAGGCGGGCGATTAGTTTTTGGAAGCCCGATCGGTGAGGGAATCGTGGCAGATGTCCTTCGCCAGAGAGGAGAGAGACCGTTCCAAGTAGCCCTTTCCAGCCCAATTAAGAGCGAGTCATTTAGCTTATTTGGCGGCATTTATCAGATCGAGAAAATTTAATGGGTTAAAAGAGATGTAGAAGCTCAGCTCTCTACGTCTTTTTTTATTGGCGGGAACCTTCGTTTTATCAAGAAGAAGTCAGGGTAAGATAATGCTTAAGCTGCTTTTTTGTAGAGCTGGCAGCTTGTTTACAGAGAAGAAGGCTGTTTGTGCATCAAGAAGGTACATAACTAATTTTAAAGGAGCTGATCTTAATGGCATCCAGTCGTTCAATTCCTAAAGAAAAAGGGCTTGATCATACACTCGCTCTATTGGCGGAAGGGTATGAGTTTATTCCTGAAAGACGCAGCGAGCTGCAGTCTGATATTTTTCAAACACGTATTCTTGGACAGAAGGCCATCTGCATAGCTGGCGAGGAGGCCGCTGCTGTTTTTTATGATGAAAATTTGTTTACACGAAAGGGAGCGGCACCAAAGCGTGTACAAAAAACGTTGTTTGGGGAGAAGGCCATTCAAACAATGGATGGAGAGGAGCATAAACAGCGAAAGCGGATGTTTCTATCTATGATGACACCTAAACGTCTCGATGACCTCGCAAACATTACTAAACAGCAGTGGCAGGCGAAAGCCCCTGAATGGAAACAGAGAGGCGAAATCGTACTGTTTCATGAAGCAGAGGAAGTGATGTGCCGGATTGCCTGCGAATGGGCAGGAGTGCCGATTACAGAAGTAGAAGTGAAGCAGCGAGCGGCTGATTTTGGAATAATGATTGATACTTTTGCCGCTGTTGGCGGAAGATATCGGGAGGGAAAGCAGGCGCGTGCGAGATCAGAAAAATGGATTGAAAAGGTGATTAAGCAAATTCGCTCTAAAAAGTTGCAACCTCCTGAACATACAGCGGCTTACATTATCGCTTGGCATCGGGACTTAAATGGGAAAATGCTTGACGATCGAATGGCCGCCATTGAACTGATCAATATCTTAAGACCTATTGTTGCGATCGGTCGTTTCGTTACGTTTGGAGCTCTTGCTTTGCATGATTATCCGGAAGTAAGAGAAAAAGTAAAAGCGGATAAAGACAATTACAGCCACCTGTTTGTTCAGGAGGTCCGCCGTTTCTACCCGTTTGGCCCGTTTGTGGGAGCAAGGGTGAGAGAGGACTTTAAGTGGAAGGATTACGAGTTTAAAAAAGGAACATTGGTACTGCTTGATATTTACGGAACAAACCACCATCCAGATCTTTGGGATCACCCGGAAGAGTTCCGGCCAGAGCGATTTGCAGAGTGGAAGGAGAGTCCATTTTCTTTCATACCGCAAGGCGGAGGGGACCATTATATGGGACATCGCTGTGCGGGAGAGTGGGTTACTGTTCTTGTAATGAAGGAAAGTCTGAAGTTTTTAACGAAGAACGTCGCATACGATGTGCCAGAGCAGGATTTAACTTATGATATGAGCAGAATTCCATCCCTTCCTGAGAGCCGGTTTATCATCAAGAATGTCCAGCTTGTCTAAGAGAAAAACTTCTACAAACGATCCTGACATTGTGTGAGGATCGTTTGTAGGAATAGTGATTCATTGCATCTTCCGAAAGGATGGTTTATACTATTTTTAAACGATGAAAACTTTTTTTGTTTTTTTAGTTTCTTGTAAGGAGGATGATAAATGAAATCTCGTATTATGAAAGCTTTTCTTGAAGAGATTCATGATAAAAGCATGAAATTCACGATGGATGATTTAGCAAAAAGGCTAGGTATTAGCAAGCGCACGCTGTATGAACATTTTTCTTCAAAAACGGAAATTTTAGATGCAATCATTGATTCTACTTTATTTGAATTTGATGAAAAAACCGAAGCCATTGTTCGCGATCCAGAATTGTCACTCCTGGAAAAAATAAAAGGGGTTATTACTGTCGTTCCTAAATATAATGAATTTTATGATTGGAAGATTTTGGATCAAATGAAGAAGTCTTATCCAGAGCAATGGGAAAGAATTCATACTGCGCTTAATCAGTGGGATGCGCTCCGTCAATTGATTGAACAAGGGATTCGCGAAGGGTTGATTATTGATCAAAATGTCTCTTTGCTTATTAAACTGATTATTGATGCAACAAACTCTACTCTTGACCGTCAATTTTTCTTGGAAAATAGTATAACGGTTACGGAGGCGTTAGACTCCATTGTGGATATTTTATTATTTGGCTTAGTTAAAAAAGATCGAGCATGAAGAATCCGGCTTTTTAGTCCGGTTTTTTTCCTCCCATAAAAAACTAATAAAACAAAAATAGTTTTGTTGTTTTACATTTATTTTGAAAGCGAGATGGAAGTATGAGCCTCCGTATATGTGAGGTAACAGCTGATAACTGGATGGAAGTAGCCTCCTTATCAGTTAATGATCATCAAAAAGATTTTATTGAAAGTAATTTGTTTTCTTTGGCTCAATCTAAATTTGAACCGCATTGGAAGTCTGTCGGCTTATATGATGGTGAATGGCTTGTTGGATATGCCATGTACGGGCGTGATAAAACAACCAGACGTGTATGGCTCGACCGCTTTATGATTGATCAAAAGTATCAGGGCAGGGGATATGCAAGCCGCTTTCTTTCACCTTTAATTAAAGAAATCCAACAGCACTACCATTGCGTTCACATATATTTAAGTGTTTATCCCGGAAATACAAAAGCCCGTTATTTATATGAAAAGTTTGGTTTTACATTAAATGGAGAAAAGGATGAAGCCGGTTTAGTTTGTGGACTTGTTATGGAACTTAACGTAGTAAGGAGAAGCATAGAATGAGCTCATCAACCTCTGCATTTCATCAGTTAGATACGCAGCCTGTCGGACGCATCTTTCTGCGTTATTTGCTTCCGTCTATGATTGGCATGCTATTGATGGCTGTTAATATTGTGGCCGATGGAATTATGGTAGGAAACAGGCTGGGACCTGAAGCTTTAGCGGGAGTGGGAATTGCTGCTCCTGTTTACACAATCTTCGTAGCGCTGTCTCTTTGGATTGGTATTGGAGCAGCCACGAAGTATTCCATGGCTATGGGAGCAAAAAGAGTAGCAGAGGCCCGGGTAATTTTTACACATGCTCTGTTTTCAATCTTTCTATTTACGCTGCTAATTGGATTGGCTGCTTTTTTACTTCGCGATCCTCTTGCCTATGCGCTTGGTGCGAATCAAGATACCTTTCCGTATGTGTCGGATTATTTATATGTCATTTTATTGTTTGGTTTTGTATTTACTATTGAAAATACGTTTAGTGTGTTTGTCCGTAATGATGGGGCGCCAAATCTTTCGATGGCTGCGCTTGTCGTATCGGCCTCTGCAAACATTATCCTTAATTATATATTTTTATATATTTTCGACTTTGGAGTGGCAGGTGCTGCTTCCGCCACCATAATCGCAGCCTTTCTTGCTATTCTCGTGCTGGCTAGCCACTTTTTGAAGAAATCAGGCAATTTAAGAATCGTGCACTTTACCTTTGATAAAAAGCTGTTTTGGCTGATTATTGTGATCGGCTTTCCGAGTTTTCTGTCTGAAATAGGTATCTCAGTTTTTACTATTTCCCACAACGTTGCTTTTGAACGGACTGCCGGGACAGACGGTGTCGCCGCTTTTTCTATCCTTAACTATGTGCATAGTGTCATGCTGATGATGTTTCTCGGGATGGGATCGGCGATACAGCCGCTCATCAGTTATTACCATGGGGCTGATAATCAAAGGAGAAAGCGAGAAACCGTTCAAAAAGCCAGTTTGACTGCTATATTGGCAGGCGCTGCTTTTTTCTTTATTGGTCAGTTGGCGGCCGGGCCGATCGTTTCAATATTCGGTGATTTTTCCTCCGATGTAACAGCTCTTGCGACTCTGGGCATCCAATTATTTTTCATTGCCTATCTTTTTACAGGAACGAACTTTGTAATGATGACGTACTATCAATCTGTCGGCAATGTCCGCATGGCTATATGGATTACAGCTGCCCGCGAAATTGTTGTGATGTTCGTCTTTTTGCTCATTTTGCCGCCGCTTTTAGGAGTGAATGGTATTTGGCTCGCCATTCCAGCATCTGAATTTTTGGTCTTTGTCAGCATTTTATTGTATCAGCGAAAGGCGCAAGTAAGGGCCGTGCAAAGATAAGATGAAACAATGAAAAGCGGCTCTCCTTAGATAGGGAGAGCCGCTCTTGGCCCTATATAAACGCTAATTAGTAAACTTTGTCACCGTTGAAAATAGAGTTTTTAACAACGACGTAATCCACATTGCGAATAGCTTCCAGCTTCGTTCCTCCAGCATAAGAAACAGAGGATTGAAGATCTTGTTCCATTTCAGTTAACGTATCTTGTAAAGGCCCTTTATATTCTACAAACATCTTCTTGCCTTCTACATTTTTCTTTTCACCTTTTTGGAATTCTGAAGCGGACCCAAAATATTCTTTATAAACCTTTCCATCTTGCTCGAAAAGTTCTCCTGGAGATTCTTCGTGTCCGGCAAATAATGAGCCAATCATTACCATGGATGCGCCAAATCTAATAGACTTAGCGATATCCCCATGGGTACGGATTCCGCCGTCAGCGATAATTGGCTTGCTTGCTGCTTTTGCACACCAGCGCAACGCAGCCAATTGCCAGCCGCCAGTTCCAAATCCAGTTTTAATTTTAGTAATGCATACTTTACCTGGTCCAATGCCAACCTTTGTTGCATCTGCACCAGCGTTTTCTAACTCTCTGACCGCTTCTGGTGTGCCGACGTTTCCTGCAATAACGAAGCTTTCAGGCAAATGTTTTTTGATATGCTGGATCATTTTTATTACCGCATTAGAGTGGCCATGGGCAATATCAATCGTAATATACTCTGGTATAAGCTGTTCTTCAGCCAACTGTTCAACAAAACTGTATTCTTCTTCTTTGACGCCTACGCTAATAGAGGCAAATAGTCCACGTGAATGCATGTCTTTAATAAAAGCTGGACGCTCCTCTGGCTTAAAGCGGTGCATAATGTAGAAGTAACCGTTTTCGGCTAAGTAAACAGCGATTTTTTCATCTATAATTGTCTGCATATTGGCAGGCACGACAGGCAGCTTAAATGTCCGCCCGCCAAAGTTGATAGTTGTATCACATTCTGAGCGGCTATTTACAACACATTTTGCCGGAATTAATTGAATATCTTCGTAATCAAACACATTTTCCATGATTAACACCCCTAAAAACGAATATTAAATATTTTTGTTAAAAAAATGTTCGTCCAAAAGGTAATGTACCTCATTTTTGAGGGGATGTCAAAGCTTTTATGTGAAAGAGATGTGAAAAGCGGCATCTTTCTAAAAAATCAGAGAGAAAAATCGTTTATAAAGATAGACAGGGGGAAGGGCGGAGTGACATACCAAAAGTAAAGAAACAGAAGAATACATAGAGCTGAAGGCCGGAAAGTACGGACTGTTTTTTAATAGAAATTATCACTTGATTTGATTAGCAAATGAAATCATGATTGGTATTTGATTTTTGGTAGGAAGTATTCTTTTTCTTTAGGAAACAGCTAAATTAGCAGGCACAATTTTGTTTATTATCGGCTGTGCATGATTACTTATTCGGCCCATTTTGAAGATTCTTCAAGCGGTTACTCTGAGAAGAGACGAGCAATTATCCTGGAAGGAGAATAAATCATAACCCCAATAAAAACAGGCAGCTGAAGCCTAGTTTTTCCACAGACTTAGCTGCCTCGAGAAGGACGGTTTATTTATTTTCTGCTTCTTTAATAGCGGTTTGCGCCAGTTTTGAGATCGTCATGTCATCCATTGGCGGGTTATGAAGCCCAGCTCTTACATCCCGATAATATCTTTGGAGTGGGTTAGACATTTGCAGGCTTTTAGCACCGACTAGTCTCATGGACAAATCAACGATCGTAATAGCTGAATTTGTTACAATATGCTTGGCAGCTGCCAGTTCATTCGTTATATGAGACCGGCGCTCAGCATCGTCATAAGCTTCCGCTACGCTGTAGAGGAAATGGCGTGCTTTCATTAGTTCCAGATCAATGCGACCGAGCAAACTCTGCACGTTTGGCAGCTGGCTGATCGATCCGCTAATGCTATTTGGTGAATGTTCCACAGCGAATTTCAGTGCATAATCACGAGCGGATTGGGCGATGCCTAAATAACAGGCGGGGATATGCAGAATCCAGCCATTTATCTTGTCACCTCTTGGTCCGTGATTTAATTCTACGAAGTTTTCCTCCGCCACTTCTACATGATCCAATACAAGGTCGTGGCTTTCAGAGCCCCTCATGGCGATGACATCCCAGGTTTCTTTGATAGACAACCCTTTGGAATCTCTCGGAATAAGGAAAAAGCCAATTCCTTGTTTTTCTTCGACCCATGCGGATACGAGAAAATGCGTTAATACAGGTGACATTGTTGTAAAATTCTTTTGTCCGGAAATCACCCATTTGCTGCCTTTTTTCACTGCATTAGTTCCAGGACGGCCACCACGGGTCGGACTGCCGGTTTGCGCTTCGCTTACTGCCCTGTTCACTAAAGCGCCGTTCAACACTTCTTGAGCAAAGGACTTTAGCTTTTCTTTTTCCCAGAGTTTTTTTTCATACAGCTCGCCAACAACCCCTTGATGCCAGCCGATCGCCAATCCTGTTACACTGTCCAAGCTCGCGATGGTTTCCTGAAGAAGTACCATGTCAGTCACCCTGATGCCCTCGCCCCCATATTCGACAGGCAAGGTTAATTTTGTATAACCCATTTCAACCAGCTTGTTGACATTTTTCTTAGGAAAGGATGATTGTTTATCGTTTTCCTGTGAATCTTCTTTAAAATCTTTCTCATACTTCAATAATTTTTCCAGCCACTCTCTTTGCAGGCTTGTTCTAATAAATAATTCCTTGGACACATTCCACACTTCCTTAATAAAATCGGTTAACTTCAATTACTTTCCATTCAAGACCTATTCGTTTCCTACGTCAAGCAATTAAATTCCCAATTATTCTACAATTCTATTATAGATTTTGAAAACCAACTTTACAACCCGGAATTGTTATGTTAATGTTTGGATATATTCATTGAGCTGATAGAGAGGGAGTTAGATTGGTTGAATTAACTAATATTAAAAAGAGCTTTAAAAAGAATGTTGTTTTAAGAGGGATCGACCTACAAGTGAATAAAGGGGATGTATTGGTTATTGTCGGGCCGAGCGGATCTGGGAAAACAACTCTTCTCCGTTGCATTAATTATTTAGAAAGGCCAGATGAAGGGACCATCTCTGTCGATGGGTTTTCAATTGAAGGAAAAAACGCTTCAAGAAAAGACATTTTGACGTTGAGACGTAAAACAGCCATGGTTTTCCAGCACTATAATTTATTCAAAAATAAAACTGTTCTGGAAAATGTAATGGAGGGGTTAATTGTCGCAAAGAAAATGAAAGCCACAGAAGCCCGCGATCTCAGTATTAATTTGCTTCAGAAGGTAGGTCTGAGTGAGAAGATAAATGATTATCCGGCCCAGCTTTCCGGCGGACAACAGCAGCGGGTCGGCATTGCCAGGGCACTTGCCTTAAACCCTTCTGTTATCTTGTTTGACGAGCCGACATCTGCTCTTGATCCTGAGATGGTCGGTGAAGTGCTCTCTATTATGAAAAAAATCGCCAGTGAGGGAATGACGATGGTCATCGTCACTCACGAAATTGATTTTGCCAGAGAAGTAGCTGATCGTGTTGTTTTTATGGCTGACGGGGTGATTGTCGAGCAAGGAACGCCTGATGAAGTATTAACCCATCCAACGCATGAGCGAACAAAGCAATTTTTGAAAAGGCTTGTCAGAGAGCCAGAATATGAAATTTAATAGGGGGAATACATAGAGATGAAGCGCATTTGGTTGACAGTTTTTTTAGCAGCCGTTTCCGTTTTTGTGATTGCTGGCTGCTCCAACAGTGAAAGTGGGAAAACGAAAGATGGAAAACAAATTATTAAAGTGGCATTAAGTGATGAGGTCAATCCGCCGTTTTTATATACGGATGAATCGAATAATCCGATCGGCTACGATATGGATTATTTAAAAGAAATAGAAAAAAAGCTGCCACAATATAAGTTTGAATACACCTTTGGTGAAGAAGAGTCGAATTTAGTCGGCGTTGATACAGGGAAGTTTGACTTTGCGATTAATTGGTTTTTTAAAAATCCGGAAAGAGAACAAAAATTCCTTTATCCGCAGCATGGGTACGGCTACTCTCTTACCACGCTAATTACAAAGAAAGATAGAAATGACATTAAGACATTGGATGATATGGTTGGTAAAAAACTCGCGCCTATGTCTCCAAGCGGCGGACTGCGCTCGATCTTAAACGGTTATAACAAGAGCCATCCAGAACGCCAGGTGACAATTGAAAGCATCGATCATCCTTCAAATGCGGATAACTTAAAGCGTGTAGCAGCTGGAAAAGCAGATGCAGTGTTTCTTAATAAAACTACATTTGATGCGGTTCAGGAAGATCTGAATTTGGATTTAAAGGTGGCAGGAGTTGTTTCTAAAGAGCCGATTTATGTTGTGTTTGATTCAGAAAATAAAGAATTGGCTAAGGAAATGGATAAAGCGACAGAGGAACTGATTAAGGACGGCACCCTTCCTAAGCTTGCCGAGAAGTGGTTCGATATCGATATTTTTAAGGATCTTGAGTACATTAACGAAAAAGGCTTTGAATATAAAAAATAATCATTTCCGGAATGAGCGATTGCCGCTTACTCCGGAAAATTATATTTGTGAATTTTATCTTATTAATTTAATGATCTGTTTAGGTGGAGAGAAAGATGAGTACAAGCTTGCAAGATTGGATTGATTTATTTACTAAAGTGCTGGACAAGCTTCCCTTAACGTTATTTATGATGGGAGTTTCATTGATTTTTGCTTTAATTTTAGGCGTACTGATAGCCATTATCCGCATACAAAAGCAGCCCGTTCTCTATCAAATCGCCACTTTTTACTTATCATTTACCCGATGCACGCCGCTTTTGGTTCAGTTGTTTCTTATTTACTTCGGGCTTCCGCAATTGCTGCTAGTATTTAATATTGATATTAACAGCTGGGATCGTCTAATCTTTGTGATTCTTGCTTTTTCACTTCATACGGCTGCTTATTTATCAGAAGTGATCCGTTCAGCTTACTTAGCTGTCGGTGAAGCACAGTTAGAAGCAGCTTATAGTGTGGGGATGAGCTACTCGCAAGCTTTAAGAAGAATTATTCTGCCGCAGGCGTTTGTGATCGCTTTACCGAACCTAGGCAACAACATAATTGAGTTATTAAAAGATACGTCACTTGCCTTCACAATTGGCATCATTGATATCATGGGACAGGTGCGCATCATTTTGGGGAACAATCACGGGATGGGAATGTTTGAAGTATATATCGTCATTTCTCTCGTTTACTGGGGAGCTTGTATTGTCATCGAAATGATTATCAGCTTCGCCGAAAAAATGTTTAAAAAAGGACATGTCGGTTTATCAAAGTAATATTTTTCTAAGGAAAGTGATGAGTTGTGGCTATTATTGACTTTAAATTTGCTTTAGAGCAAGTGCCCGCTGTATTAAAAGGAGTACCGTGGACATTGACGATAGCCATCGTTGCCATGGCATTAGGGCTGCTGTTCGGTTTAGGAATCGCTCTTTTGAGAATATACAAAGTACCTGTGTTAAATCAGCTATCTATTCTTTATATTTCATTTATAAGAGGAACTCCATTAATCGTTCAGCTGTATGTCTTTTTTTATGGTGTTCCGGTGCTGCTCGATTATTTGAATCCTCGTTTTGGCTGGGAATTGAACGCGGATAATATTTCCCCGCTCATTTATGCATTGATTGCTTACACAATCAATACGACAGCCTACCAGGCCGAGATTTTCCGGGCGTCCATTAATGCAACAAGCGCTGGACAAATGGAAGCTGCCTATTCGGTTGGAATGACGACAGCCCAGGGGTTATATCGGATCATTCTTCCTCAGGCATTTCTAGTCGCTTTGCCAAACATGGGCAACCTGTTTATTAATTTGATTAAAGCAACTTCTTTAGCCTTTGCAGTAAAAGTCATGGAGATTTTGGCGATTTCGAGGATCATTGCCAATGATGGCTATCGCTTTTTGGAGATGTACTTGGTAGCATCTATCATTTATTGGACAATTTGTTTAGTATGTGAAATTGCTTTTTCAAGAATTGAAAGAAAAATGAGTCGCTTTGAAGCGAGAGCAGATTTGAAAGCCGCCACTTTATAAGTGTATACGAGACAGCAATTGTTTGCCTTTTTCAGAAAGGCGGGCAATTGCTGTCTTTTTTGTTTATTGCTTATAAAACAGGGTACTTTTAAAAAAAGTATGGGCAAAAAACAGAATGTTTGTTCTGTTTTGACTTATTTATTTGCTTGACCATTCGTCAGCAATAAAGGGACATTCGCAGCAAAATCATAAAAAAGAGGGGGTTCTTTCTGTGGGGAATTATGTAAATATTATGCTTAATGATCAGAATGTAAGCATACCAGGAGAAATGACCATTATGGAAGCGCTTAAGAAGCAATCGGTCGATATACCGAGTGTTTGTTATCATCCTTCCCTTGGGCCTATTGAAACTTGTGATACATGTATTGTGCAAGTAAATGGAGAATTTGTCCGGTCGTGTTCTACTTTTATTCACGATGGAGATGTGATCAATACGGCTTCTGAAGAGGTAAAGAAGGCACAAGACCTCGCAATGGATCGTATTTTATATAATCATGAGCTGTACTGCACGGTGTGTGATTATAATAATGGCCGCTGCGAAGTACATAACACGGTAAAACAAATGAAAATTGAACATCAGAGCGAGCCATTTACGCCAAAGCCCTATGAAGTAGATAATTCAAATCCTTTTTATCGCTATGATCCGGACCAGTGTATTTTATGCGGGCGCTGTGTAGAGGCCTGTCAGGATGTCCAGGTAACAGAAACGCTATCGATTGACTGGAGCCTCAAACGTCCGCGCGTTATTTGGGATCACGGTGTTGATATTAACGAGTCATCCTGCGTATCGTGCGGGCATTGTTCAACGGTGTGCCCTTGCAACGCCATGATGGAAAAAGGAATGGTTGGCGAGGCAGGTTATTTAACAGGCCTTGCGAAAGATACGCTCCGCCCAATGATTGAACTAACGAAAAATATAGAGACGAGCTATAGCTGGATCATGCCGGTTTCTGATATGGAATCAGCTATGAGAGAGGCCCGCGTGAAAAAAACTAAAACAGTTTGTACGTATTGTGGGGTCGGCTGCAGTTTCGATGTCTGGACAAAAGGGCGGGAAATTTTGAAAGTTGAACCACAGGTAGAAGCACCAGCCAATGGGATTTCCACCTGTGTGAAAGGAAAGTTCGGCTGGGATTTTGTGAACAGTAAAGAGCGTCTTACGAAGCCGCTTATTCGAGAAGGTGATACATTCCGTGAAGCAGATTGGGAAGAGGCGCTTCATTTAATAAAGAGAAAATTTACAGAAACAAAAGAAATGCACGGACCGGATTCTTTTGCTTTTATCAGTTCATCTAAGTGTACGAACGAGGAATCTTATTTAATGCAAAAGCTTGCCCGTGGTGTTATTGGAACCAATAATATCGACAACTGTTCACGCTATTGTCAAACACCGGCAACGATGGGGCTTTTCCGAACGGTTGGCTACGGCGGGGATTCGGGAACAATCAAGGACATTGAGAGAGCTGGTCTGGTTCTAATTGTTGGGTCAAATACGGCTGAATCGCATCCGGTACTTGCAACAAGAGTGAAGCGGTCGCACAAGTTAAAAGGGCAGAAGTTAATTGTATCTGACTTGCGTGAGCATGAAATGGCGGAGCGCTCTGATCTATTTATTCAACCAAAAGCAGGAACGGACCTTGTTTGGATTTCAGCGGTTACGAAATATATCATTGACAAGGGATGGGCAGACAAAGAGTTTATCAAAAAACGTGTAGATGGTTGGGAGGAATATATTAAAAGCCTCAAGCCATACACAATGGAATATGCTGAAAAAATTACCGGTGTTCCAAAGAAACAGATCATCAAGATTGCTGAAACCGTTCATGAAGCCTCCTCCACCTGTATCCTCTGGGCCATGGGTGTCACTCAGCATCTTGGCGGAAGCGATACGAGCACAGCTATCTCGAATTTATTGCTTGTAACCGGTAACTATGGAAAGCCAGGAGCAGGAAGCTATCCTTTACGTGGACACAACAATGTGCAAGGAGCGAGCGATTTCGGCAGCATGCCAGAAAGATTCCCAGGCTATGAGAAGGTAGAGGATGATGCAGTTCGCGCTAAATATGAGAAAGGGTGGGGCGTAAACCTATCGGCAAAGCCAGGCTTGAACAATCATGAAATGGTAGAAGGGATTCATAACGGAAACGTCAAAGTCATGTATATAAAAGGCGAAGAGATGGCGATGGTTGATTCTAACATAAACCACGTGCATGCAGCGTTTGAGAAACTAGATTTCTTCGTTGTTCAAGATATCTTTCTTTCCAAGACGGCTCAATTTGCGGATGTTGTACTCCCTGCCGCTCCTTCTTTTGAAAAGGAAGGTACATTTACAAATACAGAGCGCCGCATCCAGCGGTTGTATCAAATATTTGAACCACTTGGTGAGTCAAAACCGGATTGGCAGATTATTATGGAAATTGCTAACTGTCTCGGCGCTGGCTGGGAGTATAATCACCCAAGTGAAATTATGGCAGAAGCTGCAAGCTTAATGCCACTTTACGCAGGAGTGACCTATGAACGACTAGAGGGATACAATACGCTGCAATGGCCGGTAGCAGCTGACGGAACAGACACTCCGCTCCTTTTTGAAAAAGAGTTCCCGTTCCCGAATGGGAAAGCGAAACTCTTCCCTGTACAGTGGACTAAGCCGATGGAATATGAAGAGGAATATGATATTCAAGTAAATAATGGTCGACTTCTTGAACATTTCCATGAGGGAAATTTAACGTACAAATCAAGAGGGATTTCATCCAAAACTCCAAGTGTCTTCCTGGAAGTGTCACCAGAGCTGGCCAAAGAGCGAGGACTTGAGAATGGAACAGTCGTCCGTTTAACATCACCGTACGGAAGTGTGAAGGTGCCTTGCCATGTGACCGACCGAGTAAAAGGAAAAGAAGTGTACCTGCCAATGAATGATTCAGGGGAAGGCGCCATTAACTACTTAACGAGCAGTCGGGCCGATAAAGATACGGACACACCAGCCTATAAAGAAGTAAAAGCTAAAATGGAGATTATCCAACAAACAGGCGAAGATCCACTTCCGCGTATCAATCACCGACGAGGCAATCCAAACCCGCAGATTGGTGTAGAAGTAGAGAAAAAATGGGCACGTCCTGATTATATCTTTCCTGGCGATCTCGTAAAGAAAGGGGTGCTAAAGCGTGGCTAAAGCAATTACTCAGATCCGACGCATGGAGCTAAGTGAAGAAGAGCAGCGGCAGCGAGATTTACAGGAAATAGAAGCGATGCTGATTGAGCATAAAGAGGCGGTTCAGGCCTTTATGAATGTATTGGATAAAGTCTATAAAAGCGGCGGCATGGATTTAGCGGTTGGCCTATTTGATCAAGGGGACAGAGTGCTTGATGTGCTCGTCAAGGCAATGGATAATCCGGGAGCGGCAAAAACGCTAAAAAACGGGCTGCTTTTAATTGGTACGCTCGGTCAGTTAAACGTTGAGAAGCTTGGCCCTATCATTGAAAGACTGAATAGCGGTTTGGATGAGGTAGCGGAATGGAGTGAGGGAGACCGCTCTCTCGCTCAGCTTTTTAAACAGACAAATTGGAAAGAGTCGCTGCTCTTTTTGATTTCTTTTTTAAAAGGAGCAATGGAAACGGAGAAAACACAAAAGCAAAAAAAAGGACGCAGCAGATGGTTGGCGACTGCTGGCTTATCTCTAGCGGGATTTCTAATCTTAAAGAAAAAAGGATGGATAAATTAAAGAAGGGCAAACCGGTACTCCGCTTAGCGAGTGTATCGGTTTGCCTCGTTTTTTGCTCATAAAATAAAAGCGCTTTAAATACAATTGGGAAGAAAGGGGGAATAGGGGAATGGAAAAAGTAAAAAATCGGTGGTTGATCGCCGCTGCAGCAGTCGGTATTCACATTTCAATCGGATCGGTTTATTCTTGGAGTGTCTTTACGAATCCGCTGAATAAAGAACATGGATGGGGACTAACAGAGATTTCACTCACATTCAGTATCGCTATTTTCTTTCTAGGGTTATCAGCCGCCTTTATGGGCCATTTTGTCGAAAAATATGGACCTCGAGCTTCTGGGTTAATTGCAACAGCTTTTTTTGTTATGGGCATGATTGGAGGCGGATTTGCTAATAGCATTGGATCACTTTATTTACTTTATTTTTTTTATGGGATAATGGGCGGCATTGGGCTTGGAATTGGTTATATTACACCGGTATCCTCTCTTGTTAAATGGTTTCCGGATCGCCGTGGGCTTGCAACCGGACTTGCCATTATGGGCTTTGGCTTTGCTTCGTTAATTGCAAGCCCCATCATTGACCAGCTTATTAACGCGGTTGGCATCAGCAATACTTTTTACCTCTTAGGGACGGTTTATTTTCTTCTTATGATTTCATCTTCTCTGTATTTGTCTCCTCCTC
Organism: Bacillus sp. PK3_68; assembly: GCF_003600835.1. Lineage (NCBI taxonomy): Bacteria > Bacillati > Bacillota > Bacilli > Caryophanales > Bacillaceae > Bacillus > Bacillus sp. PK3_68. The sequence goes on from NZ_NQYC01000001.1 coordinate 3,705,887, forward strand.
CAGCGGGATGGCTCCCGAAAGGAATGGAAAATGTACAGAATGAGAGCAGATGGAAAACCGCCGATTTGTCCGAGTTAACAGCCAATGAAGCAGTAAAGACCATGCGATTTTGGGCGCTTTGGTCTATGCTATTTATTAATGTAACATGCGGAATTGCCGTTATTTCTGTTGCTTCACCGATGGCGCAGGAAATTGCTGGTTTATCGGCTGCTGCAGCTGCCACTATGGTTGGGATTATGGGATTGTTTAATGGCTTTGGCCGGATTGGGTGGGCGACTGTATCTGATTATATTGGCCGTCCGAACGTCTATACAACATTTTTCGCTATCCAACTGATTTCTTTTCTGCTTCTTCCAAATGTAACAAATCCTCTCTTATTCCAGTTAATGATCTTTATTATTTTATCCTGCTACGGTGGTGGCTTTGCCTCTATTCCAGCTTATATTGGAGATCTATTCGGCACAAAGCAGCTCGGTGCCATTCACGGTTATATATTAACCGCTTGGGCAGCGGCCGGTCTCGTTGGTCCGGTAGTTGTTTCGAATATCCGTGAAGTGACCGATAGTTATTCATTGACTTTATATATTTTTACCGCAGCTTTTGCTGCAGCACTTCTGATTTCTTTATTAATTCGTATAAATATTCGAAAGGTACGGAAGGAAAATCAAGTGTTAGGAACAACACTAAAAGCATGATGTATACTCATTAAAAATGATAGCTAAAATAGCTATCATTTTTAATGAGTGAAGAAAGTGGGACGTACATCCATAAACAATTAATCATAATTTTTGCTCAAGTATACCTCCTCACTTATACTTTATCTGTAGTCAATTTAGCGGTTATATATTTCAAAAAAGGTCCAATCAATTTAGAAAAGGTGATCATTATGAGATGGCTTGAAAACAAAGTAGCGATTATAACTGGAAGTGCAGCCGGTATCGGCAAGGAGATTGCTTTTGCTTATGCGAAAGAGGGAGTAAAGATCATTTAATGAAGAAGCTTTGCGGCAAACTGTACAGGAGCTACAAGAGTTACATACTGAGGCGATCGGTGTAAAGGTGAATGTTGCCGATGAAGAAGATATTGCACAGATGATAGATGAAACAGTAAAAGAGTTCGGTACAGTTGATATTTTAGTGAATAATGCGGGTGTCGGTGACAATATGCAGGCTGCGGCCAATGTGAAGGATGAAACATGGGAACGTGTGATGAGTATTAACGTAACGGGTGTCATGCGTGCTCTTCGTAAAGTGATTCCTGTTTTTTTGGAAAATGGGGGAGGAACGATTGTTAACATGGCATCGATTGCCGGCTTAACCGGCGGCCGGGGCGGTTTAGCCTCCACTGCTGCCAAGCATGCAATGGTAGGAATGACAAAAAATATTGCTTCCCAATATGGGCCGCAAAATATCCGCTGTAACGCTATAGCGCCAGCGCAAGTCCAAACAAACTTTGCTGCAACCATGACGAACGTTGATGAGTTCGGCATGAAAGTAGCCACACGTGGTGTGAATTTAATGCCGAAAGCTGGAACAACAGAGGATATCGCTAATATTGCTTTATTTCTGGCCTCTAATGAATCCGCTTATATTAACGGAGTAGCGATCTCTGCAGATGCTGGCTGGAGCGCCTATTAAAAAATTTCTTGTAAATGAACATGAAAGGCTGGCATGAAACTGTACAAAGGATTTACAATAAATAGCAGGGAGGTGATGGTATGGCGATCGAGAGCAAATTGCCAAAGTTTGCAGCGTCTCATGCAAAGCCTGGGTTTAGAAAGGGCGATACTTTGCATGGGGTGATTCTTTAAAATCATCGCCTGAGTGAGTTGCCGTATTTCTATCTTCCTTTGGCTTTGCACCTTATTTTATTTCTAAAAAAGAATAAGGAGCTGGCAAAAGTGAAATATGTAAAAGCAACTGCTATTTTACCAGAACAATTAATCATTGAAATTCAAAAATATGTGCAAGGGGAAACCATTTACATTCCAAAACCTAAAACGGCGTATCAAAAATGGGGATCCCGTTCTGGAGGAAGGAAGTTTATTGACGATCGAAATGCTGCTATTCGGCGAGCATTTCAAAATGGAGAGATGATTGAACGATTGGCAGATGAGTATTGTCTTTCCGTTGAAACCATTAAGAAAATCGTCTACTCTAAATAATGCACTTCAGGAAAGCACTGACTATCTTTTAGATAAATCAGTGCTTTTTTATGGCAAATTTGTTTCCTAGTCATTCTTTGCCTTTCAAAAAAAGATGAATCGTTTAACGTAGAAAGAAGAATGAACAGGAGTGAAGAACATGGAAGCTTTCATAAGAAATGACCAATATAATTTAATTAAAAGACAGGCTAAAAACCTCGTTAATGGCCATGCGGCTGCTCAACATGAGGGAGTATTAAAGGCATTAAAGGCGATGGCTGAAGAAAATATAGCTGAGGCATTTACCGATCTCACTGAGGAACAGCGACAGCTGCTCAGTCCTATTACAGGGGTGGAAAACAAAGAGCAGGCAGAGAAGTTCTTAGCGGGGATCAAGCCTTATGTGATTCCTTTTAAGAAAATCACAGAACAGAGCTTAAAAAAATTGTTTCCTAAAGCAAAGAAGCTGAAGTTGCCGGACATGGAAAACATAGATCTAAGGGAAATTTCCTACCTTGGATGGTACGATAAAGGATCAAACAAAAAATATTTAGTAGCCTATCATAATGAAAAACTTACGGGGGTGCAAGGGACCTTTACTCCTGCCAATCAAAAAGGCATTTGTGCATTGTGCAACGGCTATGAAGAGACCGGTATGTTTATTGCTGAAGTAAAGAGAGCAGAAAAAGGAACATTCACAAAAAGGGGCAACTATATTTGCCGGGATAGCGAAAAGTGTAATCAAAACTTAACGACGCTCGATAAACTGCAAGAATTTATTGATCGGCTGAATCATCAATAATAATCAAAAGGAAGACAAAGGTTTGCAACTATCCATCCGTTGGCCATCATCTAAGGCATGCTAAGATCTAGCATGCCTTTTGTTTTTGATTCAAGAAGCTTTTAGGTAAAATGATCTATTTTGTTATATTTCTGGTCCATTCGTATGATAAATCAGGTATCAGTTGTTATTCATTAGGCTGTTTTTTATAATTATACTAAATAATGTAAAGTATAATTAATAGTGGAAAAGCTGTTGGAAAGAGGGAAACATATATGGCAACGATTGGCATTGACTTGGGGACTTCTAATAGTCTCGCTGCTTACTGGTCTGACAATGGCCCGGTAATCATTCCAAATGTACTTGGAGAACACCTTACTCCATCCATCGTTAGTGTGGATGATAACGGTGAAATACTAGTTGGACAAATTGCTAAGGAGCGTCTGATTTCGCACCCGGATTTGACTGCTTCTATTTTTAAAAGATACATGGGTAGCGAGAAAGCTTATTCATTAGGCTCTTACACGTTCTCTCCAGAGGAGCTCTCGTCCTTTATTTTAAAGTCTCTAAAAAGTGATGCTGAGGCATTTCTTGGCGAGCCGGTGACTGAAGCCGTTATTAGTGTGCCAGCTTATTTTAACGACAGGCAACGTAAGTCTACGAAAAAAGCTGCGGAACTTGCCGGTCTAAAAGTAGACCGGTTAATTAGTGAACCAACTGCTGCGGCTCTCGCTTATGGTCTTCATTTAGAAGAGACAGATACAAAGTTTCTTATATTTGACTTAGGAGGCGGCACCTTTGACATATCTATTTTAGAGCTTTTTGAAGGCATCATGGAGGTTAAATCGATCGCGGGAGATAACTTTCTTGGAGGAGAAGATTTTACAAGTTTACTATTCTCCTATTTTATCGAAATGACAAAACTAGACCTGAATGCATTAGATGCAAATGCTCGCTCCGTTTTATTTAAACAAGCGGAGTTGTGTAAACGTGCGCTCGGCCAGGAGCATACAGGAAGAATGAACTATACATATAACGGCAAGGAGTACGAAATTGCAGTCAGCCGCAGTGAATTTGAAAAGCTGGCTGCTCCGTTAATTTTAAGACTCCGGCAGCCCGTTGAGCGTGCGTTGAGAGACGCTTCCCTTCACATAGATGAAATTGATGCGGTGATTCTTATTGGTGGTGCAACAAGAATGCCTATTATTAAGACGATTGTCAGTAAGATGTTCGGACGGCTTCCTTTCTCCACTATTCATCCGGACGAAGCAGTTGGAATGGGAGCAGCCGTGCAAGTGGCTCTTAAAGAAAGAAATGAAGCATTGCAAGAGTTGATCTTAACAGATGTTTGTCCGTACACATTGGGAACGAGTATATCTAAAAGGATCAGTCATCAGCAAATAGAGGATGGTCACTTCAAACCTATTATTGAGCGTAATACTCCAATACCGGTCAGCAAGGTAGAACGATTTTACACCATGCATGATTTACAAACAGAAATTCTTGTGGATGTTTATCAGGGAGAGAGCCGCCGTGTAGAAAATAACTTAAAGCTTGATGAACTAAAAGTAAAGGTTCCTGCCGCTGCCGCTGGTGATCAAGCAATAGATATTCGGTACACGTATGATCTGAACGGTTTACTAGAAGTCGAAGTCACGATCATCAGTACGGGTGAAAAAAAGACGATGCTGATTGAGCAGAATCCTGGACATCTGACCGAAGCAGAGATCGAAGCGAGAATGGAAGAGCTAAAATCGATTAAAATTCATCCTCGCGAGAGAACCGAAAATAGGCTGCTGTTGGCTAAAGGCGAAAGGTTGTATGAAGAAGCATTAGGAGATAAGCGAGAGAAAATTGCCTTCTTATTAGAAAGATTCGAACAGGTGCTTGCTTCACAAAATGAAATAGACATAAAAAAAGCGGCGCAAGTTTTCAAGGCCGAATTAGCTTCCTTTGAAAGGTGGACTGATTATTGATGACAGCATGGGACATGCTAGGGATTGAACCGACGGATGACCTGACTGTCATTAAAAAGGCCTATGCTAAAAAGTTGAAAGTGCATCATCCCGAAGAGGATCCAACAGGATACCAAAAGTTAAGAGAAGCCTATGATTGGGCGGTGAAGCATCAGAAACAAATAGCATTCAGTCCCCAAGGAACAGCAGTGCAGGAAGACGAGAGATGGCTAGGGAATGAAGAACATGAATGGGAGGACAGCTACGAAGAAGAGAAGGTGTATGTACAGACTCCCCCATGGATCGATTGGAGAGATTCGCAAACTCATTTTCGTAGAAATGAAGAATTAGTAGAGAGTTTTCTTGAAAAGGCTGAAGAGTTATATGAAAATTTCTCTGACCGTATAAGTGTAGATAAATGGACAGAACTATTAAATTCTGATGTCATTTGGAACCTGGAGCTTAAAGAAGAAGTGAGTGACCGTTTGCTAGATTTTTTACACGAGCACCCCTACTTGCCAAATAATATTTGGCAGCTTATTGATAATAGCTTCCAATGGAGTCACGAAATAACAGAAGACGAAGAAGATTTTCAAGAAAGAACCTCTAGTTGGTTTACTTCTTATTATAAAAAACAGCTAGCCGATTTTTATCCAAAGCTTTCTTACACATGTTTGCTTCAAGCCGGTGAGATGAATTACGATGCGTATCTTTCCTACAGGGAATTGGCTGTGGAAGAGTTCATGGAAAATAAGCTAAAAAAAGCAGAGGAATGGTTTGATAAGGCTTATGCGATTTTTTCGGATGATCCTGAACTTCTCCGCTTACAGGGAAGTCTATTTTCTCGGACGGGCCGTATGAAGGAGGCCATAGAGGCACTTGCCCGGGCGGTGAAGATCAGCCCTGATGATATAGACGCACAGGTGATGCTTGCTTACGTTCTTTATGAATCAAAGCATTTGCAAGAAGCCGCTGCACAATGCGAAAAAATTCTTTCTTTCCTGCCAGATCATCTTGACACACTTAGTATCTACGGCAAAAGTTTGTACGAACAGGGAAAGCTGAACGAATCAAGAGATATATTTAAACGAATAAAGAAAAAGGAAGCTTATGACAGCGAAGCGATCTCTTATTTAGCAAGCATTCATGCCTTCATGGCAAAAGAGAACAAAAGAGAACAAAAGAGGAGGCAGCGCCCTTCTGCAAGGGAACTGAGCAAAGAACTGAATAAACCTAGTTTGCTCAAAAACATCTCCTTCCTTTTCCTCTACCTTCCTAAAATTAAAATTCTGTTTCTTCTTGGCCTGCTGGTCTATAGTTGGCTAGAACTTGAAAATGCTGTATACATAAATCCTTTATTATTTACCTTGGTGTTTTTTTTCTCTCTTTTTACAGACAGTATCGACTTAAGTTTTCTTGATTTTCGAGCCTATGCATGGTTTGCGTTTTTTATTTGGACAACATGGCGAGTTGTAAGAGAATTATGGAAGTCCTGGCGGGCCGCCCGTTATTGAGAGGAGAAGGGGAAAGATGGTATTGCGTATTTCAAGACAACAAAGAAGGACTCATCGTTACTTGTATGCACTGACGGCTGTATGTTTCAGTGGAAAGTTTGCTTACTATTACGCGATTAATCAAAGGTATGGGTTCAAAAAGAGGGAAATGAGAAAAACGTTGGAACAATGGGATGTCAGCGACCATGAAAGCATGAGGAGAGTGCTTGACTGGCTAATAGATGCTGGGAGAAAAGAGGAGTTTAGCCAGCTTCAAAATCAATTGACCATTTTTTCGGAGGACAATCGCCAGCCGGGTATCCATTCACTACCCGATGACGGAGAGTTGAAGAAACAAGCAGATTTTACTAATCAATATTTTAGAAGAGTGTCACCTCAAAATATAGCTGCCTTTGATTATGCCTTTTGTATTGTGTTAAGCAGATTTGGCTGGAAAGTGGGTTATCTAGATTCAGAAGAAGCTTACGACTATATGTTGAAAGCTGCACGTCTCGCTCAATCTTCGTATTCAAGCTGGCTTGAATACATTACGGCTTATACGATTGGTGTACAATTTGTGGACAGTGCTCAATTAAAGAATCCACAGTATATTATGGTGCAGGAGCCTGCGATCATAAAATTGCTCTCCTCTCGGCATAGTCCCTTTCAAAAGGTTAAGTGGGATACGAAAATTTGAATAATAAAGAAAGGCTGCCCCAAAACAAGGTGTTGGGCAGCCTTCTATTTATTCTGTAATGAACACAGTGAAATAACTTCCCAAGAATCATGACAGAAAGAGAGTAAAAGTAACCAAAAGTGACAAAAAATATGAAGAAATGAATTATTTATGCATGAATTCATAAAAAACACTCAAAAAATGAAAGCGCTATTTTGTCTATCATTAAAAACTTTTAGAAGCAGCTGCTGTTGAACAACGCCTTCTTTACTGATGATTTAAGAACTGAGGGGAGGAATAGAAGCGAAAAAGAAACAAAAATTAACTAAATTTTGTCTTTTTTGTGAATTTAGGCATAAAAATTGCAAATATTAAAAAAGTATTTTTATGTATTTATTTTACTGGTGTGGAAATTTTTAACCGCACGACCACTTTGCAACTGAAAGGGAGAATGTCTATGGAGCATCTCGGTACTTATGTGATTTATGTAATTATGGCCTTTGTTATTATCGGAGCGATCGCAGCTGTGCGCAACGAAGAAGAAGGAATGGGCAAAGAGTTCATTCAGGGGATTCACACAATTGGACCGATTTTTATTCCGATTGCTGCTACATTAGCATCAATTCCGTACTTATCAAAGTTTATTGAATTTGCTTTTGGTCCACTCTTTTCTGCAATTGGGGCTGATCCAGCTATGGCCGCCACTACCCTTATTTCAAGCGACATGGGGAGCTATCAGCTGGCTGATGTGCTGGCTAGTGATCGTGAAAATTGGATTATTGCCACTGTTAACGGCATTATTATGGGGCCTCATATTATTTTTACTATCCCTGTTGCACTTGCTATGTTGCAAAAGCGCGATCATAAATATTTAGCGCTTGGAATGATGTCCGGCGTTTTGACTGTGCCGATTAGCGTTTTTATTACAACGAGCATTTTGGCACTGACAGAAACGAAGATCAGGGACACAATCAGCACGACGGCTGAGCCGACCTATCAATTGTCCATGTCTATTGGGACAATTTTAATTAATCTTATTCCGTTAACGGCGGTTGGAATATTTATTGCTGTCGGTTTGAGAATGTTTCCTAATCTGATGATCAAAGGCTTTATGGCCATTGGGTGGTTCATGAGCACAGCTATGAAACTCGTACTGGCATGTACGATCGTCGAATATTTTACCGGCGTATTTACTGCCATATTTGGCCATTGGGGATTCGATCCAATTATTGCCGATGCAAAAGATCAATTTAGAGGACTGGAAATTGCCGGTTATATCGGTATTATGCTTGCAGGAGCTTTCCCGATGGTTTATGCCATTCAAAAGTATTTGGCAAAGCCGCTGCAATTCTTCGGCAAGCTGCTCGGTTTAAGCAGCATCGGCAGCGCAGGGGTAATTGCAGCCACAGCCAATCCTCTGGCACTTTTTAAAATTATTAAAGACATGCCAGCAAAAGATAAAGTATTAACGATTGCTTATGCCATTTCAGGTGGATGGATGATCGGGGATCAATTGGCATTTCCAGCTAACTTCCAGCCGACAATTATTATCCCAGTAATGCTCGGTAAGTTTCTTGGTGCTGTTTTGGCGATTCTTCTATGCTACTGGATTTCTATCCCGAAAGCATTGGAGATTGAACGGCTGGAGAAGTTAGAGAACAAGACAAAGAAACAACAAAATACAGCAGCTGAAGATCCACTTGAAGCAACTAGCTGATGATTCCATAGAGGTGCAGGATAAAGACTGCATCTCTATTTCTTTGTCTTTATATGTATAAGAAAAATTTTTACAAGGGAACAGTTATAAGGGGATTAAAAACAAGGCTGTCAATGAATTGTTCAATAGAAGCATGAAATATAATAGCCAGGTTGTCATTGAAAGCGCCAGCTGAATATAATAGTGTAAATCATGTTTTCGTTTGTGCTGCTCATCATGTCGCGGGAATTAGACGGGAAAACAAACTCGCGGAAGGCGGGGTATGGGGGCATTAACTTGTATAAAGCAGGAGCTTGGGTAAAAATCAAAAACAGAAATGCCGTTGGATTTGTATTGGAAGCAAGCTACCATGGTGCGATGGTGTTTGTGATCAGAAATGGAAAGCCAGTTGGAGAACACAGATACAGCTATCATCAGTTGACACTGATGAATGACGATTTAACAGCGGATGAACTTCTTGATTTAGCTAGACTAACAGTGGATTTAAATCAGAAAGAATGGTTTATGGAAGTAACAGAACGGATGAAGGAGATATCTGGTGGATAGCGTGGAATCATTTACTATTTTGTTGTGTAAGGAAATAATATTACGAGAGAAAAGGTTCAGCTAATAATGATATGCTGAACCTTTTTTATTATCCACCCTTTATTTTATCTCCTTTTGTAACTGGTTTAGTAATTTATACTCATGTGCATGTACTTATATAAATTGGTTTTTGATTGGCGCTGTTTTTCGCAACTATCTCACTTGATTAGATTATATAGTGGATGGGACTACCACATTACTTGTGGAAAAGACAGAATAGAACGAATAGTTATAATTGCTTAAATTGGTAAAATTATGTATGATTGAGAAAAGGGATATGTGACTATTTATCTATATTATCTATACTGGCAAACTCGATGAAAGTCGGGGACGAAAAGCCACAGGTCTAAAACATGGAATGTACCATGATGGCCGGGCTGCCGAACTGTTTTTTTACAAAGAGCTCTTCTGGCCATCCGCGTAAAGTTATTTTTGGATTTACGTTGACGAAAGGAGCTCTTTTATTTTTGTAAAGACAGAAGGAGGGGGAAGTCTTGTTATCGAAGCTGCTAAAAAATTTAAGTATTGGAAAAAAGTACGGATTGGCTTTAGGAGTGGTTATTCTACTTTTCTGTCTCTCTGCCATAGTTGTTTACGTAAAGCTGGTAGATGTTAAAGAGAATATTGCCGCTCTTGAGCAAAAGGGAGACCGAGCTATCAAAATGACAAAAATGGCTTCTTTATTCAGCGAACAAGACATTCGAATTGCGGATTATATTAATAACCCTGACGAGCGGTTTGTCAAAGGATTTGAGGAAAGGAAACAAGCCTTTACTAAGCTTGAAAAAGAATTAGAGGCAACAATTAAAACAGAGAAAGAAGAAGAGGTTTTTGCGTGGATTAAAGGAAATAATAAAGAAGTAAGTAAGGTTTTCCATGACAAAGTTATACCTGCTGTCAAAAGTGGAGATGAATTAGAGACATTGCTTGCCAGACAAAGAACACAGGCTTTGAGAAGTGAAACGGTCGGAAAGCTGGCAGAATTGGAAAGCATGATTAATGAACAGCGAAAGTTAGCGTCTAATGAAGCAAAGCATAGTTTGAATGAATCGATTACTGTATTAATTTTCTCCATTATTTTATCTGCAGCCATTGGCTCGGCAGCTGTTTTTATGATCAATCGTCTGGTGAGGCATCACTTGAACCGGGTGGTTGAGATGGCCGATAGTATTTCGGAGGGGAATTTACAGATCAAGAAAAGTAATTATGAAGGGGAAGATGAGATTGCCCAACTCAGTTCGGCTATGAATCAAATGCTCGAGAGCTTACAGGATATAATCCAGAAAATTACCGTTACATCTGAAATAGTAACCAGTCAAAGTGGAGAGCTGACCGAGGCGGCTAGTGAAGTGAAAGAGGGCAGCCAGCAGGCAGCAGCTACTATGCAACAACTTTCGGCGGGAGCCGAATCCCAGGCCCATGAGGTAAATGACCTTTCAGAGGTCATGGCCAGCTATATTGAAAGGATTCAAGAAGCAAATAGCAGCGGCGAACACATTTATATAGCCTCAAAAGCTGTTTCAGAATTAACTACTGAGGGAAAACGCTTAATGAGTTCCTCTGTCAATCAGATGAGAGAGATTGACAAAATTATGCAGGCTTCTGTTGAAAGAGTAAGAGGACTTGATCGTCAATCACAAGAAATTTCATCATTAGTAGCAGTCATTCAGGCCATTGCTGAACAAACGAATTTATTGGCGTTAAATGCTGCGATTGAAGCAGCAAGGGCAGGTAAACATGGAAAAGGGTTTGCTGTTGTTGCAGCTGAGGTACGCAAATTAGCCGTCCAAGTCTCGCACTCTGTAAAAGACATTACAGCTATTGTTTCAGATGTTCAACAAGAGTCATCTGAGGTCGCTCATTCCTTGGAAGCTGGTTACATAGAAGTTGGGAAGGGGATGGGACAAATTCAGACAACAGGAGCAATGTTTGAAAAAATTGATGCTTCTATTTCTGAAATGACAGAGAGAGTCCAATTTGTTTCCAAAAATTTGAACCAAATAGTAACGGGCAGTGGACAGATGAACAGATCGATTGAAAATATTGCGTCGGTTTCTGAAGAATCGGCAGCTGGAGTTGAACAAACTTCTGCCTCGATTCAGCAAACGAGCAGCTCAATGGAAGAGATTGCTGAAAATGCCGTAAAGTTGTCAAAACTGGCTGAGGACCTTAATGGCTTAGTGCGTAAATTTACTGTTTAAAAGAATATGCCCTCCTTGAGGAGGGCATAGAGATGATTTAAGCCGATACATTTTGTTTTGCGCGAACAAATTGCCTTGTAGCGAATAAAACAACAGATGCAAAAAGGAAGGCAGCAAAAAGAAATTCCACCCGGTTCCCCATTTTATAAAATACTGCACCAATCATGGGACCAGCTGCCATGCCGAGGTAGCGAAAAAAATTATATGTCCCAATCGCTGTCGCCCGATTATGGAGAAAAGCGAGGCTTAGTAAGGTGGTTTGAACAGGGAGAGAAAGCCCTAGACAAAGACCGAATAAAGTAATGCTACCAACCAATAGCGGCAGCGAGACGGCAGCTATGATGACAAAGAGGATTGTAGCTGCAACATTTAATGAAGAGCTGAAAATAAGAAACTTTTTTGTATTAAAGTGCTCCTGCAAACGACTGCCTGCAAAGCTGCCGATAACAACACCTAGCGACATAGGAAGAAAAATAAGTCCTTTTTCGCTTGCGGATAATTGATAAAAGTCAGAAAGCAGGTGAGGCATAAACACCAAAAAGTTATAAAATGTAAAGTACTGAACAAACCCTAGAAGAATAACGACAGAACCGATCGGGTGTTTTAAAATAAAATAAAAGTCTCGGGGAGAAATTCTCCCACTTTCTTCTCCCGCTATCTTTGTTTCGGGTAAGAACTTATATGTCAATAGCCACATGATAACTCCAGTAGCAGCAAGTACCCAAAAAACCCCGTGAAATCCAGAGACCTCACCAACAATTCCCCCAATTACTGGGCCTACAACGGGACCAAGAGATACCATCATTTGGAAAGTCCCCATTGATCTTCCCAGTTGTTTCCCGGTAAATAAATCCCCAATTACAGTAGTAGCTACGACAGAGCCGACTGCAATACCGGCTGCCTGAACAGCGCGAAAGAAGATAAGAGATGGAATAGAAGGGGAAAGAGCCGCTCCAATCGATGCAGCTATGTAAATTAAAATTCCCGGCAACATAATCCTTCGTCTCCCCAGCTTGTCTGCAAGAGGCCCATAAACAATTTGCATAAGAGCTAGTACGAGAGTAAAAATAGAAATAGTTAAATTGATTACAAATTCAGAGGTATGAAACTGTTGCTGTACTTCCGGTATGAGTGGTGCATAGATGGTTTGTGTAAAAGGACCGAAAAAAGCAGCAAAAGCTACGACGTATACAATTAATTTTTTATTCAACCCGCATGACACCTTTCTTCAGCAGAAATTATTTCATATGTAAGAGCGCTCTCCAGGTACGGAACAGCAGGAATAACTATACATATATGAAAAGCACGAGTATATTGATGATAATTACTTAGGTAATTATATAGTTGCATATTGAAAATGTCTATACGATGATGGAGGCAAAGAATGAGCCTTTCCTTTTCAATAACAGCATCATTATAGAGAATATCCTTTGCGAATAAGGCTGAAACAGATGTAATCCTTTGCTTCCCGGGAAATAAATAATTAAGAAAAAAGCAGAGTCACGATTCGTGACTCTGCTTTTTGAAAGTGATTATGCTAATTAAGACTTTAATGTCAAAATAGTTTCGAGCAGTACATTGACACCTTTTTCACAATCTTCCCACGTAGTTAACTCATCCTCAGAATGACTTTTCCCCTTGATGCTTGGAACGAAAATCATGGCTGAAGGGATATAGCTGGCAATAAATTGCGCATCATGGCCGGCGCCGCTTACCATTCGTTTAAATGGATAGCCAAGAGATCTTGCAGATTGTTCGAGCGCATGACAGATACTCTCGTCAAACCAAACGGTATCTCGCCCCCACAATTTTTCAGCTTTAACGGTGCAATCTTGTTCTGAAGGCAACTGGGTTAAATCTCGAATAATGGCTTCCACCTGCTTAATAACGGTGGGATCTTTATGTCTAGCTTCCAAAGAAAAAACAACTTTGTCTGGGATGACTGTGTGTATATTAGGGGTTATATTCATTCTTCCTATGGTGAATACAAGTTCTTTATCAAGAGAGCTAAGTTTTTTGCGAGCGTTCGCTATAAGGTCATTGGCCGTAAAGAGAGCGTCTTTCCGCATGTTCATAGGGGTGGTTCCAGCATGATTAGATTCTCCTGTTACTTCGATTTCATAACATACCATTCCAACCACACACTCAACGACACCAATTGTTAATGATTCTCTTTCAAGAATCGGCCCTTGTTCAATGTGTAATTCCAAAAAAGCCGTGGCTTCTGTTAATCGGTATTTTCTATCGCCTGCATAACCAATAGAATGGAGGGCTTCCTCAAAAGTCATACCCTCTGTGTCTGTCTTTTTCATCATTACAGCTTTTTCAAATTTTCCTGAAAGAACCCCTGAGGACATCATAGAAGGCTCGAAGCGAGCTCCTTCTTCATTGGTAAAGTTTACTATAGTAAGAGGGACTTGTGGCTTTATATTATTCTCTACTAAAGTTCGGGCAACTTCTAAGCCGGCAGCAACCCCGAGAATCCCATCAAAGCGGCCGCCTTTTTTTACGGTATCCATATGTGAACCAACAACGATTGGCGGTTTGTTTTCGATGCCTTCTAAAGTAGCATACATGTTGCCCATATCATCAATCTGGACAGTCATATTTAATTCTTCACAGCAGGAACGAAAATAATCTCTGGCTAAGCGGTCTTCTTCAGATAGAGACAGACGGGTTACTCCATTGTTTTTTGTGCGGCCGAAATCCGCAAAATGTTCAAGTGTTTCTTTTAAGCGTTTTCCATTAACCGCTATCTTTTGTTTATACACATTGCTCACCTCTCTGGTTATATTTATCTCAAAAATGATATCAGTAAATAAATGATCCTAATATTGATTTAATTATTCTATTAAATATTAAATATTCCTTCTTTTTAGATAATTTAATGAAATCTTTGTTAAAGGGCCATGTTGATTGTTATAGAGTTAACTGGGATTAAAAGCCGCGCAGAATCCCATAGACGCTTAAGGAACGAACAGCAACGTTTTTAGCTAACAAGGTCTAAGTAAAAGAAAAACAAGCATAACATTTACAATTGCTGCACTTAATTTAGAAAAAAGAGAGGTGAGAGATGTAGCCGTTTTTTAGGAGAAAAAGAATATTTATCTTTTTTACCAGTGAGGAGAGGGCTGCTGACAGTAGACTTCATGCGATAGTTCTTCTGGACAAAAGCAGCCCATAAGGCAGAGTGGTGAAAATAAGTTAAGGGAGAGAAGGTACACGGCTGTTTTTTCTTATGAATTCTCTTTATTGTACTGATCCAATCCTTTTTTGAACAAATCAAGGATGATATCATGCTGGGTTTTACTCATTACGTGGTTTTTAATTTCGTTTAACTCAGCCACTAACTCTGCATCCAAGTGAAGGTTAATCGTTTTTCCTTTATCTTTCGGTCTGACTTCGTAGCCGTTTTCCGTTTCTTTTGTCTGACCTTCTATAACCATGTCATCAGAAAACCAAGACTTGTCAGGAATAAATATGAAATCTCCTTCAAAAAAATTTTGGATAAGTCTTTTTCAAAGGAAATATCGAGCGTATTGTTGGCTGCCTGGTTAGCTTGTTTAATCTTACGGGCGATCTCCTGATTTTGCACGGTGTTTAGCAGGCTGATTTTCGCTTTCATTCGCTAATCAACTCCTCCGATACTTTTGTCAAATGACTCTCTTTTACATCTTTCATGAGTTCAAAAGATCCTTCAATTTGAATAGTATAAAGAAATTGTCCTTTGCTTAGCTGAGAATCAATGATAATTCCAATAAATGGATCGTTAGACTGCTTTTTTACAAGAACACGGTCAAGCACTTCAAATTCAGGAAGCAGATACCCTTTTTCATATAAAAAGTGATACGTATTGACTTTAGGGTAAAGAAATCTTTTCTTTCCTTGCTTAGAGTGCAACGCCCAAAATTTCTCTTTTTCGTCGATGACTTCTCCCAAGTACCCTTCATCTGCCCATCTTTTGATGGTGGACATGTTAATTGTTTTGCCAATTTTCTTGAAAATCAGGTCAATAATTTCCTTGGAAGAAATATAATTTTCTCGTTCCTTCTCTTGCTTATCCAACGCTTCTAAGCGTTTAGACAAGTCTTTAAGAAGCAGTTGCTGTTCTCGTATTTTTTCCTCTGTTCTCTTTAGCAGTGCTTCTAACTCTGTTCTTTTCAAAAACTTTCCCGCCTTCCTTTCTCATGATGCTAGACAATTCAAATATATTTTTATTTTACACTATTTTCATGTAGTAAATGAATTAGATTGAGTGAAAAAGAAGAGGATTTTATTGAATTAAAATGTCATACATTCTATTTTGCTTGCATTATATTAAGAGTAAAAAACGCAACCAATATATTGACATGAACTTTTTAATATCATACCATTGTTTTAGGAATATTTAGAATATTGGTATTTTTAATCGTCTTGCTAAATCGTCAATCTAAGATTGAGGGGGGCCGAAGAAAATAAGGGATTTTTATCATCTTATTTTTAGTTAAGGAAGTGGATGCCGTATAAAACGGTATAAGTGAAGACGTGTGGAAATAAGTGAGGGGGTAATAGGCATGCATTTGAACAGGGTAAAGAACAAAAAAATTTCGTTGGACAACTTACGATTGAACTTTCAGGAAATTGAACCGGATTTAACTGCAAAGGAAGCTGTCGAGGAATCCAATCGCTGCCTTTACTGCTACGACGCACCTTGCATTAAAGCCTGCCCAACAGGCATTAATATACCATCATTTATAAAAAAATTGCCTCTGGAAATTTGAAAGGATCAGCCCGTGTCATCATGGAGGCAAACCCAGTAGGGGCCAGCTGTGCCCGTGTTTGTCCGACGGAAGAATTATGTGAAGGGGCCTGTGTGCTAAATGATGCTTCTTTGCCGATTATGATTGGTAACTTGCAGCGCCACGCGACAAATTGGGCTATCCGCAATAATGAGCAACTGTTCCAGGCCGGTGAAAAAAATGGGAAAAGGGTAGCGATTATCGGAGGAGGACCAGCAGGATTATCCGCTGCCCGCGAGCTGGCTCGACTCGGATATGAAGTAACCCTTTTTGAAGCGAAGGAAAAAGCGGGGGATTAGATACTTATGGGATTGTCTCGTTCCGTCTTCCTCAAGAGGTCTCTTTATGGGAAGTTGAGCAAGTGGAGAAGCTAGGGGTGAAAATTGAAACAAATACAAAGATAGGGAAGGACATTCAGGCAAAAGAAATTATTGATCGCTTTGACGCTGTTGTCTTAGCTATAGGCATGTCAAAAGTGCCAATGCTAGGCATTGAAGGAGAGGAGGCAGAGGGTGTATTTGATGCGATTGATTTCGTGGAAGGCACAAAAACTCCGCCTCTTGACCAGCGATTTATCGGAAAGAAAGTAATCGTTATTGGAGCGGGTAATACAGCGATTGATGCGGCTACGTGCTCGGTTCGTTTAGGAGCGGCTGATGTGAAGATGGTCTATCGCCGAACGGAAAAGGAAATGACGGCCTATGAGTTTGAATATGAGTTTGCCAAGCAAGACGGGGTGGAGTTCAGGTGGCTGACACAGCCGAAAAGAATTATTAAAGATGAAGCCGGAAAAGTAACAGCTTTAGAATGTGTCCGTATGGAGCTTGGGGAACCGGATGCTTCCGGACGCCGCCGCCCGATCCCTGTTCCTGGCTCAGAATTTACTATGGAAGCGGATGTTGTTGTGAAAGCGATCGGTCAAACACGTTATGTTCCTTTAATTGAAGAATTGGGGGTGGACCATCGTAACGGAGTTGTCAAAATTAATATGAATACACATCAAACCTCGAACCCGAAAGTATATGCTGCCGGTGATGTGATTTTTGGAGACGGCCAAGGAGAGGCGATGGTTGTAACGGCTGCCCAGCAAGGGAAATTGACCGCTCATGCCATTCATAAACAATTCATTGCTGATGAAGTTACGCTGGAACGCGTATAAATAATTCCATAATTGGGACAGGAGGAATTTAAATGGCAGACTTGCGTGTGAACTTTGCAGGGATTCAATCACCTAATCCTTTTTGGCTGGCTTCTGCCCCGCCAACAAACTCAGGATATCAAGTACAGAGAGCATTTGAAGCTGGATGGGGTGGAGCGGTGTGGAAAACTTTGGGAGAACCAATTTTAAATGTATCCTCCCGTTTTGCAGGGACTCATTTCAACGGCCAGCGGGTGATGGGATTCAATAACATTGAATTAATCACTGACAGGCCGCTTGAAGAGAATCTAAAGGAAATCTATGAAACGAAAAAGAAGTTTCCGAATCATGCGGTAATTGCTTCCTTGATGGTGGAGCCTAAACAGGAAAAGTGGCATGAAATTGTAAAGAGGGTGCAAGCTGTTGGCGTGGATGGTTTTGAATTAAACTTTGGCTGTCCGCATGGCATGGCAGAGCGCGGCATGGGCTCTGCATCAGGGCAAGTGCCGGAGCTAGTTGAAAAACAGACATATTGGGCAAAAGAAGCGGCAGAAGTGCCTGTTATTGTAAAGCTGACCCCCAATATTACGGATATTACTGCGACTGCCTATGCAGCTGTGCAAGGCGGAGCAGACGCTATCAGTATGATTAACACGATCAACAGCTTAGCTGGTGTTGACATCGATTCATGGCTGACGATTCCGCACGTTGCCGGAAAGGGAGCACATGGAGGTTATTGTGGTCCGGCCGTTAAACCGATTGCTTTGAACATGGTTGCTGAGTGTGCACGGCATCCTGAAATTAATGTTCCAATTTCAGGAATCGGAGGCATATCAACATGGAGAGATACAGTGGAATTCATGCTGATGGGAGCAGGAAGTGTTCAAGTATGCACGGCTGCTATGCACCATGGTTTCAGTATTGTTGAAGACATGATTGATGGTTTGAATAATTATCTGGATAGCAAGGGGATTGCTTCTCTTGATGGTCTTATTGGCCAGTCCGTTCAAAAATATTCCGATTGGGGAAATCTAGATCTCAATTATAAGATTGTAGCTCGTATTAACAACGATGTTTGCATTAATTGCAATAAATGCCATATTGCTTGTGAGGATACGTCCCATCAGTGCATCGACATGCTGACAGCAGAAAATGGAAATGCTTATCTTGAAGTTCGCGAAGAAGATTGCGTAGGCTGTAATTTATGCTCTATTGTCTGCCCGGTTGACGGAGCGATTGACATGGTCGAAATACCGAACGGAGAGCCAATGACATGGAACGAGCGTCAAGCAGCTATTAAACTGCCGATCTGCCATTCATAGATAAAGAGGAGGAAACAATGAATGAAGAAATTAATAAAAAATGGAACAATTGTGACCGCAACAGATCTTTATGAAGCAGATATTTTAATTGAAAATGGGAAAGTAGCTGCCATTGGCAGGAATTTAAGTGAGGGCGCAGCTGAAATCATTGATGCCCAGGGAGCTTACGTATTTCCTGGAGGAATTGATCCCCATACACACTTAGATATGCCATTCGGTGGGACAGTTACAAGCGATGATTTTGAGACAGGGACCATCGCAGCAGCTTATGGAGGTACCACAACGGTTATTGATTTTTGCTTAACGAACAAAGGGGAACCGCTAAAAAATGCTATTCAAACATGGCATAAGAAATCGCGGGACCGAGCGGTTATTGACTATGGGTTCCATCTTATGATCAGTGAAGTCAATGATCATGTGCTCGAAGAAATTCCACGTGTCATTGAGGAGGAAGGAATTACATCATTTAAAGTATTTATGGCTTACAAAAATGTATTCCAGGCCGATGATGAAACTTTATTCCGCACACTCCTGACTGCTAAAGAGCATGGCGCACTTGTTATGGTGCATGCAGAGAATGGGGACGTCATTGACTTTTTAGTAAATAAGGCGTTAAAAGAAGGAAATACCGATCCGATTTACCATGCGTTGACCAGGCCGCCGGAGGTAGAAGGAGAAGCTACAGGAAGAGCGGCACAGCTGACAGGACTAGCTGATTCTCAGCTGTATGTTGTTCACGTGTCCTGTGCTGAAGCGGTGGAAAGAATTGAAGAAGCCAGAAAGAAAGGCTACCAGGTCTGGGGAGAGACGTGCCCGCAATACCTGGTGCTTGACCAGTCGTATTTAGAAAAACCAAATTTTGAGGGAGCAAAATACGTCTGGTCCCCGCCTCTTCGTGAAAAGTGGAATCAAGAAGTGCTATGGAACGCTCTGAAGAATGGACAGCTGCAGACCCTCGGTTCCGATCAATGCTCCTTTAACTTTAAAGGGCAAAAGGAGCTGGGACTGGGAGACTTCACTAAGATTCCGAATGGAGGCCCAATCATCGAGGATCGGTTCAGTCTTCTTTTCTCGGAAGGTGTCAAAAAAGGACGGATCTCAATTAATCAATTTGTTGATATTGTATCAACAAGAATCGCCAAGCTGTTCGGTCTTTTTCCAAGAAAAGGAACGATTGCTGTGGGAAGCGATGCTGATATTGTCATTTTCGATCCGAACAAGGAAAGAGTAATATCAGCTGAAACTCATCATATGAATGTAGATTACAGCGCGTTCGAAGGAATGAAGGTAACAGGAGAACCTATTTCTGTTTTATCGCGAGGCGAATTTGTCATTCGTGAAAAGGAGTTTGTTGGGAAGCCGGGGGCAGGCCAGTACTTAAAGAGAGATCGTTTTGGAAGTAAGAAGAAGAAAGCAGAGCAAGTACTTTAACTACAGATAAATCTCTCGCTCCCTCATTTAAAAGCTAATTGACAATTAAGGAAGGGAGGCGTTCTCTCTCTTCCTTTGCCATCACTGCTATTCCTGAAACTCAGATAATGAATCGAGGAGATATGTGATGAAAAGAAATAGTGAGTATTTAAAGTCTCCGGATCTTCTTCCTATTGCTCATTGTGATAGAAAAATCGGTACGCTTGGATTTTCAGTAATGTGGGTAGGTATGGCAGTTGTACTGGCAGCCTTTGCGATTGGTGGAGCGGGAGTACAATCTATGCCGCTGACATGGGTTTTGCTAGCATCTTTTGTCGGATGTCTCATAATTGGTTTTCTCATTACTCTTATAGCAGACATAGGCATCGAGCATGGAATTTCCTTTCCTATTTATTTAAGAGCGCCTTTTGGCACATTAGGAACCCATTTTCCTTCTCTTCTTCGTGGAATAGCCGCTTCTATTTGGTTTGGCATTAACTCCTATTTTGGCGCCGCGGCCATTAATGGCATTTTAAACATTCTGATGGGGTTCGACAATTGGTTTATTTGCTTGCTTTTATTTGTAGCAGCTCAGGTCATTAACACATCTATTGGAATTAAAGCGATAGAAAAATTTGCGAATTTGGCAGCCCCGACTATTATTTTGATTTCCATTTGGATGTATTATACTTTAGCTGATCGAGCGAGCGCTGCAGATAAGAACGTATGGACATGGATTGAAAATCCTGTATCAGGAACTGCACTATTCGCTGCTTTCTTGACGGTAGTATTGGGAAATATGGGATACTGGTCTACACTGTGTGCAGACATCTCTTCGATTTCCAGGTTTATTAAAGCTCCGAAATATGAAAAAAACTGGTTTAAGAGAAATAAAGGGGCTTTAGTTGGGAGTATGATCGCCTTGCCACTGACACAAACATTTGTTGTTGCGATCGGGGGAGTGGCCTACATTGCTGTAGGTAATTATGATCCAATTGTGGCGTTGCAGGAAGCTGCCGGCGGGCTCATATTGGGAGTTTTGTTGTTGATGATTATTTTCGCCCAATGGTCGACTAATACGGCAGCTAACTTAGTACCGGCAGCTACTGTTTTCTCTAATATTGGCGGGCCGAAAGTGCCTTTTTATGTGGGGGTTATTGCAGCAGGGATTATCGGAATGGTCACGCAGCCATGGAATCTTTTTGATGCATTAATGCCTTTTCTGCTGATTAGCGGTGGGCTGCTGTCCGCCATCGTTGGTATTTTGTTTGCGGATTATTATGTTATCCGCAAGCGCAGAGTAAATGTGCCCGATTTGTATGAGCAAGCAGGTCAGTATAGTTATCATATGGGGATAAATTGGGCAGGAGTTATTGCTTGGGCAGTAGGAGGAGGAGCTTCGGTTATATTTTCGGAGTATTCCTTTATCGTCGGTTTTTTGCTTTCGGCTGCTAGTTACTATGTATTGTCAAAATATTGGTGGTTCCAAAAATACAAACAGGCTGAACTGGAGGATCCAAGCGATGAGAAATATTTAGGCATTACTGCAGGACGCGATTGGGTCATTGCGAACGGAGAGGATGACCGGACAGATGAGGAGCAAGCCACTATCTAAAGGACATTAGCGAGTTGGGAGGAGAACCAATGTCATCTTATAAAGAGTTTGTAAAGGAAAAAGAGAAGATTGATGAACTTTATAAAAATGGATACACAATCACCGGTGTAGAGGAAAACTTAAGCGGGGCTTTTTTGACATTTGAACGGTCATCTCTAGATTTAAAGAATACAGAGAAAAAGGTAAAGCTGCAAATTTTGACAGCGGACGCTCGAAAGTATTTTTCCAATTTGATTATGGCCAATCAGAAAGGTTAGTGTAATTGATCAATTAGGATGTAACGATCAATCAATATTTCCCCGCCGGATTAGATATAGATTTGTTGTTTCGGCGGGGAAATACTTAACAGCAGATTAATATCTAAAGAGGAAGTTTATTTCCCCGTTCTACTTCGTGGGGTCTTTGAATATTGAAGATTACCTCTACGTCTATGTCTTTGATCTGTCTTTCTTGATTGTATAAAACATAATAAATAATTTCATCATCAATGTGATAAATAATGCCATCGTTGGAGCGGGATAAAAGATAGTCCTTTACGCTGTTTCCGATTTGTCTAGAGAGCTCTAATGAACTGCGGAATTCTTGATGATCCGGAAAATGTTTCCCTGCATATTTCCAGCGGAGAGCTTCCTTTCTTAAGCGGGCTTCGCTGAATTGGTAGTTTAAAATGAAGGGGTTTTGGAAAAAAATCTTTTGGTTTAATACGACAGCTGTTTCATCGCCTTCCACTTCTGCATGACAAAAGGCATACTGTGCCGCCAGGCCGAGATCGTTAATCAGATAAATACCTTGTCCGAATAATGAACGAGCAGCTACTCCATTATTAAAAGCCCGCCACTCCCCACGCTCATATTTTTGATTGAGTATGACTCTTTTCGCTTCTCCATAACTGACTCCTCGGTAAGCTTTTCTTTCCAAGTAAAACCCTCCCTCTATAAGTGTTCATTTACACAAAAAAATTAACAGCTGATTATGGTTTGGGATTTTTAGTTAAGGTAAAAAGAAGGAAATTAAGCGCTTACATTCATGGTGGACGTCTATGGACACTTCCAGTGGAAGATCCATAGAAAAAGAAGTTGATTGATTGCAATCTGCTAATCAATTCATATTTTGTTCGTTGACTTAATATGAATCCAGGGACGTTCATCCTCCCAGTCCAATGAGATTGGGAGACGGAAAGTTTTGCTGAGCAGCTCTTCGGTTAAAACTGTTCTTTTAGGGCCGGCGGCAACAATATTTCCCTGATTAATTAAGAGGGCATGTGTAAAAGACGGCATAAGCTCTTCAATGTGATGAGTCACATACAAAAGAGTTGGGCCTTCAGATGATTGGCTCATATGTTCAATCGCAGAAAGCAGTTCTTCTTTTGAATATAAGTCCAATCCATTGCAGGGCTCGTCTAGGATAAGCAATTTTGGAGACGGCATTAGTGCCCGGGCAATCATCGTTCTCTTTTTTTCTCCTTGTGATAGGGAATAGAAAGCTCGGTCAGCCAAGCTCTCGATTCTGAATTGTTGAAGAAGGTTGTTGGCTTTTTTAATATCTTCTTCGTTTATCTCCTCATACAGGCCGACAGAGGCATTTTTCCCGCTTAAGACGACTTCAAGGACAGAGTCATTTGGTCGGGAATGAAATTTTTCTTCCAGTGAGGAGCTCACCCAGCCAATGCTTTTGCGAAGCTCAGGAATATTCGTTT
This sequence comes from Bacillus sp. PK3_68, assembly GCF_003600835.1. Classification (NCBI taxonomy): domain Bacteria; kingdom Bacillati; phylum Bacillota; class Bacilli; order Caryophanales; family Bacillaceae; genus Bacillus; species Bacillus sp. PK3_68. Next base: position 3,729,397 of record NZ_NQYC01000001.1, read on the forward strand.
TGCCAAATAAGTGTCCTAAAACAGAAATTTTTCCTTTCGTTGGCCATTGATAACCAGTGATGATTTTCAGAAGGGATGTTTTTCCTGAGCCATTTAATCCAAGGATGGCCCAGTGTTCTCCTTTTTTAACACTCCATGAAATGCGGCTGAGTATATTGTTCTGTTCTCTTTTCCAGGTGACTTCTTCCAGTTCAATTACTTTATTCTCTTCCATCATTTATAAATCCTCCTGCAAATAACTTGCTGCTTTTAAACACATAATCTATATATTTATAGTTTATATGAAAAATTCCTCTTTTTATTATTCTTAATTCGTTAAATCTCTCTATACTTTCTTTGTGAACTTGCATGCAGAGGGAGGGAAGAAGAGAACAACAAAAAGTGTTCCAATGGTTTTTTGGAACACTTTTTGCGTTATATAAAGTTAGTAGTTGAATGTCCTATAGACAATAAAATACAATCAATTATTCTTCTTTCAATTCTTTTCCCATGCCTTTAAGGAAGTGCATGCCAAATCGGATCGCCCGATTGATGTCGGGATCCTTCAATACTTTCAGTAAATCCATCACACCAATTGTTTTACTGCTGTGAAGATGTTCGTTGGCCTCCTCCACGCCAGCTGTGATGCTTCCTGTCAGCTTTTTTATCATGTCAGGATCTGTGCTGGCCAGTGTGTCCGCTACACTGAGAAAGTGATTCATAAGATTGGTTACCGGCTCACGGGAGACTTGATGAATGGCAATGCTAGCGACGCGTTCTTTTGCCTGCAGCAGGGAGTTGGCTGCTTCCAGTGCCCCCATGTCATTTAATTCACTGATAATGTTCAGAATGCTGTTTAAGGCATTTTCATTCTCTGCCAACAGCTTTTGCAAGTCAGTCAATTTCTGCTGGGCGCGTTCTTCTTCAGTCTGCTCTTGTTTCCTGATCGAAGTAATCGGTGCTGCCATAAATGTATCTCCTTTCTATTAGTTAGTCGTTAAGTGAACATATCCAGGGCGTTTCCATTTGCGCTGTACTTCCACACCGTTTTGAGGATGCCGCTTTTTGTTGCGAGGATTTGTTCTTGGCAATGGTGTTTCCCCGCAGTTGGTGAGCACTTCCATTCTTACTTTTGTCTGCTTATAAGCAGGGGTATTTGTACGCTGGTCAACAGCAGGCCCTGTCAAAAAGTTAATGGCTGAGTCCTTATCAACAGAATTCATCGGCAAGAATAACTCATTTGCTTTCACACGGCTGGTAATTAAAACAGGCAGCTTTAATGCTCCAAAAGGAGAAACAAGACGTACAAGCGCTCCATCTTTTATTCCTCTCTCGTCGGCAAGTTCAGGGATACTTCTACAAAAATTTCCGGTACCTTTGATTGGATACCAGTTGATTTATTCGTCATGTTGCCCTCATGGAAATGCTCTAGCATCCGGCCATTGTTAATATGAAGGTCATACTCCTTTGGAAACTCAACAGGCGGCACCCAATCCGATAAAGCAAAACGCGCTTTTTTATCAGGGAAGTTAAAGCCATCTGTATAAAGAAGAGGAGTGCTCGCTCCGCTATGGCTTCCCCAAAGAAAGCTTTGCCATCCTTCTAATTTGTCATAGCTTGCCTGGCTGAAAAGGGGAACGAGGCCTGTCATTTCGTTAAATATATCGCTTGGACCGCTATAGTTCCATCTCGCGCCAAGGCGGTTCGCAATTTCCTGTATGATCCACCAGTCCGGTTTGGATTGGCCGAGAGAAGGGAGAACCTGGTACAGACGCTGGACACGGCGTTCGGTGTTGGTGAACGTTCCCTCTTTCTCCAGAGATGGAGAAGCCGGCAAAATGACATCTGCGTACTGGGCTGTTCTAGAAAGGAACATATCTTGAACAACAAAGAAGTCAAGCTTTGATAAAACGTCGTGTACATGATTGGCGTTGGAATCAACAAGCGCCATATCTTCACCTACAAGATACATTGCTTTCATGTTGCCAGCCTCAACAGATTTTAACATATGGATATTATCAAGCCCCGGAACAGCGGAAATTTTCACCCCATAAGCCTTTTCGAACTTTTCGCGGGCGGCATCATCTGTAACATGCTGGTAGCCAGGAAGCCAGCCAGGAAGCGTACCCATGTCGCAGGCTCCTTGAACGTTATTATGGCCCCGGAGCGGATAAGCGCCAGCGCCCGGCCGGCGATAGTTGCCTGTAGCGAGCAATAAGTTTGAAATCGCTGCAGATGTATCGGAACCTCCTGTATTTTGTGTGACACCCATTCCCCATAACACACAGGTGCCATCTGCATCCCGAATCATCTGGGCTACACGGATAAGAGTATCCGCTGCAATGCCGGTTACCTTTTCTGCATACTCAAGCGTATATTTTTGGAGGACTTCTTTATATTCGTCAAAGAAATTAACATTTTCTTCAATGAATGATTGATCATGCCAACCTTGATCGATCATATACTTTGTGACAGCCATTAGCCATACTTGATCGGTTCCTTGTTTTGGGCTAATGAAAATATCCGAGCGTTCAGCCATTTCGTGCTTGCGCACATCGGCTACGATAAGCTTTTGACCATGAACCTTGTGGGCACGTTTCACACGTGTAGCAAGAACTGGATGTCCTTCAGCAGGATTGGCCCCAACGATAATGACGAGTCCTGCTTTAGCGATGTCTTGAATCGTGCCCGCATCGCCGCCCATGCCGACTGTCCGGAACAATCCGTCTGTCGCAGGGGATTGGCAGTAACGGGAGCAGTTATCCACATCGTTCGTTTCAAATACTTGCCGAGCTAGTTTTTGAATAAGATAGTTTTCTTCATTTGTAATTTTAGAAGAAGAAATAAATCCGACAGAACCCGGGCCGTGCTCCCGCTGAATGGTGCCGAGTCTGCTTGCAACGAGTTCTAATGCCTCTTCCCATGTTGCTTCCACAAACTCATCATTTTTACGGATTAAAGGCATTGTCAGACGTTTTTCCGAATTGATGAAGTCCCAGCCGAATTTTCCTTTTACACAGGTAGAGATAGCGTTTACTGGTGCGTCAGAAGTCGGCTGAACTTTAAGGATTTTACGCCCTTTTGTCCAAATTTCAAATGAACAGCCGACACCACAGAACGTGCAGACAGTCTTCGTTTTTTTCGTGCGCGTTTCCCGCATGGCCGCTTCTGCTTCAGACACGGCAAAAATACCGCTGTATCCTGGCTCAACCGTTTTGACGAGATCAATCATCGGAGTGAGGATTTCTTCCTTCATTCCGGTCATAAAGCCGGCTTCGCCGAGCATAGATTTTTCCATTAAAGCATTACAAGGGCAGATGGTTACGCATTGCCCGCAGCTAACGCAGGAGGAATCATTAATTGAGCTTCCTTTATCCCAGAGAACACGTGGCCGCTCAGCTTCCCAGTCAATCGACAAGGTTTCATTTACCTGCAGATTTTGGCATACTTCCACGCACTGTCCGCATGCAATGCACTGATTCGGATCATAGCGGTAGAACGGATGAGACATATCGACCTCACAAGCAGGCACTTTTGGCTCGTAAGGATATTTTTGATGTTCGATTTCCATCTGTTGGACTGTATTGTGCAGCTTACAATTACCGTTATTGTTATCACAGACCGTGCAATAGAGCAAATGGTTTTCTAAAATACGATCCATCGCCTCTGTTTGAGCTTCTTTAGCGAGAGGAGAGGAAAGTTCAATCTTCATCCCCTGCTGCACTACGGTTGAACAGGAGCGGACGAGCTTTCCATCAACTTCAACAATGCAAGTGTCACATGTTTGAATAGGATCTACTTCAGGGACGTAACAAATTTGTGGGTGAGGGATATTCTGTTGATTAACAGTCTCCAGAATAGTTGACCCTGGCTCTGTTATGTATTCTTTTCCATTGATCATAATTGTTACCATAATGTTTCCTCCCTTTCTTAGAAATAAAAAAATCCACCATGAAATTATGCCTGGTTAATAGACATAATATGCTCATGGTGGAATAGTTATTTAGCAGTTCTTACTAAACAGCCAATCCAGTTAAATGTTAAAATAGAAAGAGCCAGAACAATTGTCAATATTCTAAGTCCTTCTTAGCTATTATAGTGTTTAGAAGAAAAATAAACAAGATGCACTATTTTGTAACAAAAGCATGATGGAAGGCTGTACGAGATCATTGGGAGCATATTAATTGCTCAGTTAAAAAGTGAATGGCAGGGAGATTAAAGGTATGTCTAAAAAAATCCATGAATTTAATGATATCATTCGCAAGCTGCGTAAAGATTTATTGGGAAAAGGACCAGATCGCATTCATAGTGTGTTCGTTGAAAATATGGCTATTTCTACTTTATACGGCAATCTGACGCCAACAGAGAAATTCATTGCCAAAACACCAGAGGGAAAAGAGATGGTGCATGCAGCCAGAACAAAGTTGATTCAAGAAGTATACGCAGCTAATCCACCCGAGGGATTGGAAGAGCTGATTGGAGCAAAGCTCGTTCATTTGTTTTCTGATATTAAGGTAGAAGAAGATATTGCTGTTTCTGTATTTGTCTTTGATAAAAATATTATTTAGAAGGTGAAAGCAGTGAACAAAACAGAGGTAAAACGAAAGATTCTCCGTTTTGCAAACGGACAGGCAGAGCAAGTCGAGGACCGCATTGTGACCGAATACCCTGTGACGATCAAGATGAACGGAGAAGAGTTCGTAACGATGGTTTGTACTCCTGAGTATATTGAAGACATGGTAATTGGCTATTTGGCGTCAGAAGGAATTGTCCGTCGTTACGAGGACATTAAAGAGATGAGAGTCCAAGAGAAGGAAGGCTATGTTCATGTGGAAACGGATAAGTTAAATCCTTACTCGCAGCGCTTTCAGAGCAAACGGTACATTACTTCCTGCTGCGGCATGAGCAGACAAGGATTTGTTTTTGTTAACGATGCGTTAACCGCTAAGAAAATGAAGGGGATTCACGTCACTCTCACGCCTGAGGATTGTTTTCGCCTCATGAATGAAATGCAGGAGTCGGCCGCTCTCTTTCAGGAGACAGGCGGTGTTCATAACGCTGCTTTATGTAATAAAGATGGAATAATACTAAGCCGAATGGACATTGGCCGCCATAATGCGCTTGATAAAATTTATGGTTATTGCATAAGAAATGAAATTTCTATTAGCGATAAAGTCCTTGTATTCAGTGGCCGTTTATCTTCGGAAATCTTGTCGAAGGTAGCCAAAATCGGCTGCGAAGTCGTCTTGACAAAGTCGGCGCCTACAGAACTCGCTTTACAATTGGCCGAAGAATTAGGGGTTACAGCTGTAGGATTTGTCCGCAATCAATCGTTCAATGTGTATACGTGCCCGGAGAGGATTAACATGAATGCACCCTCTGCCGGCAAATAGACTATAAAATCCAAATTTTTCATAGAGAAGGTTTTTCACAAATCGAGATTAGATTTGTGAAAAACCTTTTTCCGTTCACAGACGAGTGGGAGAGTCGTTCTACTCCATACTCACCCGATATATTTTTCTTGGACGTCCCTTCGATGTAGGGGCTTCTTCACCAATAATTTCTGCGATTCCTTGATCTACCAAACCATTAAGAATCCGACGTGCATTTCTTGGTGTCATTTTTAACCACTCTGCAACATTGGCAGCAGTGATGGAATGATTCCCCATTCTTTTTTGTACAGACAAAATTTTGTTAAATGTAGTAATTGTTACTCCACAGCGTGTTAGCTTTTCACTAATCTCCTTGTTTTCTGTACGGTATCCAAACGAGATATTTTCTCTTTCCTTAAGTGGACCTTCAATTGTCCCATTGTTGTCAACGAGAAAAGCGCAAAATGCATCGTAATTTTGGGCATGATTTAAGGCAAGCCGGGCATTTTCCTCTGCTACAAGTGCTGTGTCTCCATAGCCAATGCCTATATTAGACGGCAATTCCGTAATTAATGCTAACCTTTCTAACAGGGCACCGATTTGTTGTTCTGAATCCTGCAAGGAACCTCTCGTCGAGAAAATGATAAAGACACCAACACCGAGAGACATGAATGATCCGGATATCGATTCTGAAAAATTCAATACGGCCGATTGCAGTTCTAAATTTAAGCGATGCTGATCGTATGATACCATATGGTAATCTGCTTTTTTCTCCATAATCTCTACCTTTACGAGCAGCGCAGCTATTTGTGACTGCTTAAAATGCATAGTCTCCCATTTTTGAATCGCCTCTGTTAAGGTATCGCGAATATTACTTCGTGTCGGAGTCACCCAGTAGGCAGGAATCCCCTCTAAACACAAATCTTCATATATAGAACGCAAACAAGTAATGCAAATCTCTACTTTCTCTTCCTCAAATAGCTTTTTATGAAAAGCTAGAAGGTCTGCAATGGGAGTATCATGTGAATATTCATGAACATAGACATGCTCAATAGGGATATTAAGGTCTCGGTAGGTTTCATATACATCACGCTTTGATAGCATATCAATACTTACATGCTCGAGGCTCTTCTTATCTTTATAGCCAATCTCCACAAGCGTTTTCGTAAGACTCGATCCGTCCAAATGAAGATAGAAAAACGGCTGCTTCGCTCCGCTTTTCCGGGAAGGGGTATAGAGGGCGGGACCCGCAAATACCCACAGATCCGCCTGGTCTTGGTTTTCTTGTAAAATATGAGTGGTTTCTTCAGTGTTTTGATAAACAAATGGAATAGGAAGGAGTTTGTCGCTGTATTCTTCTGCAATGTCAGATATAAGCTGGACAGAGTTGCTCGGTCCGACGATGCCCGCTCTTGGTTTCATATTTGCTACCACCTCGTTCAAAATTATGTATATTTACTCTTCTTTAATTATAACAACTACGGGAACTATTAGCATAAACGTTTATGCTTTTCAACTATTCCTTCTTCTTTCTGGACATTCGACAAAAAGTCTAGATTTTAAAAAGAAAATAGAAATAGAATTTTTAGAAAATTTCGTTGACTTTCTAATTGAAAATCTATATATTTTAATTAAGGAACATATTAAGAATAATTCCTTAATTAAAAAGGAGGCAACGGAATGAGTACACTTTCTTCCAAAGAGAATAGCTCTAAGCGGTTAGTAAGCTCTGAAGAGTTTAGGAATGTAATTGGCCATTTTACTAGCGGTGTATCGATCATTACCGTAAGAGACGAGGAAGTGGATTACGGCATTACGGCCAGTGCGGTAAGTTCTGTCTCGCTAGATCCACCAATGCTGCTTATCTGCGCTAATAGAAGCACTGGTACATGTCACGCCATTTCTAAAAAAGGCTCTTTCACTGTAAATATTCTTGCAGAGCAGCAAAGTGAGCTGGCAATGCAGTTTGCAAGAGCAAATACAGAGAAGTTTAAAGGTGTGGAGATGTCCTACGGTGAACTTGGAAATCCGGTGTTGAATGGCACGCTGGCACAAGTTGAATGCCGGGTAGTCGAAGAAGTAGCTGGCGGCACCCATTCCGTTTTTCTTGCGGAAGTTCAAAAAGCCAATGCAGAAGACGGAAATCCATTAGCTTATTTCAGAGGAAAGTTCGGCAAATTTAAACCTGCTGAATAGCAGTGTGTTAAATATTTTAGGATCTATAAGTCTTTTTAAAGAAGATTAAAAGCTAAATATATAGGGAGGAAAAAAATATGGCCTTAATGACGGGCAAACAATACCGCGAATCACTGAATGATGGCCGGGAGATTTACATTGATGGTGAGAAGGTTACAAATGTGGCAGAACATCCATCGTTTAAGCCAATTATTGATGTGAAAGCCAGAATGTATGATATGGCTCATGAAGCGCAATATAAGGATATTTTAACAACGACACTGGAGGATGGAGAAGTTGTTTCTCGTGCATATAAGACACCGAAAACAAAAGAAGATTTAACAGCAATCCGTACCCACGTGGAAACTGTACTGGATGATCTTGGCGGGGTCGTTTACCGTGTCGGTGATGAAACGATCGGTGAAATGTGGTCTTTATACGATGCGAAGGACAAATTGAATGAAATTGACCCTACGTATGCAAAGAACATTGATTATCATATCGATCGCGTGGCAAGAGAGGATTTATTCCATGTTTCTGCTAATACAGATCCGAAGGGCGATCGCAGCAAGCTGTTCAGCGGAGAAGACGGCGGCACATTGCTTCATGTTGTTGAAGAAAACGACAGAGGTATTGTCGTAAAAGGAGCTAAATTCGAAACAGCAGCTGCTTACGCTCACCAGGCTTTCGTTAAACCAACCATCTTGGATTGGAATGCAGGGTCAGAAAAAATGGCTCCTTTCGCGTGCGGATTCATTTGTGACATGGGAGCGCCTGGATTGAAGCACATTTGCCGTTCTTCGCTCGGCACCAATAAAAATGAAACAGATTATCCAATCGCAACTAAATTTGAAGAAATTGATACGCTACTTATTTTCGATAATGTGCTTATTCCATGGGAAAATGTGTTGTTTCACCGTTCTTTAGAATCAGCTGCTTACATCCGTTCAACATTGCACCGTTATTCTGCCTTTAACTATACACTCAGAATGCTGCGCCGAGCTGATTATTTAATTGGAGTAGCTTTGCTTAATGTAGAACAAACAGGACTTACTCAACTCCAAGCAGTAAAGGAAAAAGTTTCGCAATTAATCAATTACCGTGAAAGTATCAATGCTCACTTAACAGCGGCAGTGGCCAATGCAGAAGTGAGCCCGGGCGGTTTAATGATGCCGAATCAATCTCTGCTTTACACTGGACGTGTGTTTGCCTTGTCGAACTTCCCGGCCATGGCTCATTTAACGAGAGAGCTCGTTGGTGGGCAATTAGCTGTAACACCGGATTCAACAACGATGGCTGATCCGTCGGTCCAGGAATATATCGATAAGTATTATTCTGTTGGTGAATGGAGTCCGGAAGAGAGAGGGAAATTACTGTATTTTGCAAGGGACCTTTTAAATTCTTCCTATGCAGGGCATAGAACAACGTTTGAATTGTTTGCGCAAAGCCCGCCGTTCGCTCAGCAAATGGCTGTTTTCAGCAACTTCGATGCAGAAAACCAGCGTGAGCTCGTTCGTAAAGCAGCTGATTTGAAGCCATCCATAGCTGTTACTAATTTGTAATCTTAAAAATAGAAAGGGGAAGGTTTCATTGGATATTCACACACCAGGTACGTTGAAGCTGCCTGCATCTGTTCTGACAATCGGCGCTCTTGATGGGATTCACAGGGGACATCAGGCCTTATTACTAAAAGCAAAAGAACGGGCTAAAAAGCTTGAGGTACCTTTTGTTGTCTATACCTTTGATCCTCCTCCCAAAGTGTTTTTTACAGGCTGCCAGCTCTTAATGACAGTAGAAGAAAAGTTGCAGCGGCTTGACATGCTCAGGGTTGACCATGTGATTGTCGGCCCGTTTAATGAGGCGTTCATGAAACAAGAAGTACCAGATTTTATTGAGGAAATACAAGAAATGAATCCCCTTGAAGTATGGGAGGGCCCAAATTTTCTCTTTGGTAAAAATAGAAAAGGCACAATCGAAGTGTTGCGCCGTTACTTCAATATAGGTATTGTACAGCCGTTAACATGTGAGCAAGGAGAAATGATTTCTTCCACTCGGATACGCGGCCTGTTAAAGCAGGGGAAATTCTCTCAGGCAGCAAAGCTGCTGGGGGAAGAGCGCTTTAATGGATCTATTTTGGAAAAATCTTATGTTGCAAATTCATAAAGGCCAAATTTCATTTTTTTGTACTAATTTATGTTAGAAGCAAAGGAGAAGGAAAACGATGAAAACTGAGACAGTGGAAATTAAAAGATTTCGCAAGTTTGAAACAAACAAGTTTTATCCCTCTCATATGGGAGAAGAATCTCATCATGTAGCCAATGAGTTTTCAATGGTTGTTCGTGCTGGGAACCGCATATTCATGAGAGGTCAGACAGCATTTGATTTAGACGGGAATTTCCATGGAGAGAACGATGTTATTGCCCAAACAGAAAACGCTTGCCGCTGCATTAAGCAGCTTCTTGAAGAAGCTGGGGGAAAGATGACAGACGTTTGTAAACTCACAACCTATGTAACGGACCGGAATTATCGGAAAGATGTTTACAGTGTCATCGCTAAACATTTTAAAGGTGTATACCCGGTAAGTACTGGGTTAGTTGTTAACGGGCTGGCTCTTCCTGAAATGCTTGTGGAAATTGATGTAGAAGCTATCATCAGCGACGATAAGTAAGCCAAGCAGTCTTGCTTCACTATAATTGCATGGCTGGAGCAGCAACATTAGGAAGAGCTATATTTGTTGCTCCTTATCTTTTAAGGAGGAAATCAAAATGAAGATAACGAGTACATTTTCTGTAGCGGGACGTTGTGCAGCAACAGGAGCTTTGGGAGCGGTCGTAACTTCCAGCAGTCCATCTGTTGGGGCAAGGTGTCCCTGGGTCAAGTCGAATGTAGGAGTTATTCTCACGCAGAATGTAACCGATCCACGTCTGGCAGCTATCGGGCTATCTGCTATGGAAAAGGGATATAATGCACAAGCAGCGATCCGCACGATGATGGCTGCTTCGGACTTTCCAGAATTCAGACAGCTGGCTGTTGTCGATGCAAAAGGTGGATCGAGTGTATTTACAGGTGAAAAAGCGCTCGGTGTGCATGGAGAGTTTTATGCCGAGGACGTAGCAAGCATTGGTAATCTGTTAAGCGATCCATCTATTCCAATTGCAATGGGCCAGCGCTTTATGGATCGTAAAGATCTTCCATTGCCTGAGCGCTTAATTTCGGCGATCGAACTCGGATTTAATATGGGCGGGGAATTAGATGATGAGCATTCTATTGCTCTTTTAGTCTATCATCCAGATGCGCCGTTTGCTTATGTTGATCTACGGGTGGATTACAGTGAAGATCCGCTTCAGGATTTGAAGAAGCTGTGGGAGATTTACAGTCCGCAGGCAATGGATTATAAGATTAGAGCCATTGAGCCGGAACGCGCACCTTCTTATGGAGTAAAAGGTGACGAATAATTGCAAAGAATCCATATGAGTGGTTAAAGAATTGAAAAGTATAGATCTGAAAATGATTGGGAACGATGCTGTAAATATTTAGAGCCGGCTAAAATAAAAGGGTCGGGAAAGAAGTAAGGCAGCGGGGCAGATGGAGGTCTTGGTAAACTATCAATGGTAGAAGAACGGTAAAAAGAGATATCTAGTAGAAAAGCGGTCATGTTATTGTATTCTGCTTCTCATTTTAAATAGGAAGGGAGCTGGTATATTGGATGAAAAACCAGCTCCCTGTTTTTAGTATCTTTTTAAAATACAAAAAACAAGATGGGATAAAGATGCTAGAGAATAAAGTGCGAATAGAGGAGCCTTATTAACCGAGGAGTTAGATATTATTTTAAACCCTTGCGAAATGACTGAACCATGAATTTCCAAATCAGCGCTGCTTAAGAAAAAATTTAGCATTATATGAGACAACAATACGTAAGTTTAAATTTTTATAATATTCAAATAAATATTGACACCGCTAAAAATGGGATGTATGATTTTTATAAGGAACATTTAAGGATTTATTCCTTTATTTAAAAAACTCAATTAAAAGAAGGGAGAAGAGAGGTAATAAATCAAGAGCCTCAGGAAACTTACTGTCTTTGATTTAGACTGAATATTGTTTTTTTGACTTAAATATTGTAAGCGGATTCTTCAATGCAGAATATGAAGAGAGTGAATTGTTTGATTAAATAAGCTAGAGAAAAGAGGGGGAGTAATGGAGAGCAATCGTATCCAGCAAGACCTCCACACAGAAGGACAGCTGCAAAGTACGTTAAAGAACCGACATGTAACAATGATAGCGCTCGGCGGGATCATTGGGGCTGGGCTTTTTGTTGGAAGCGGAGCAGTGATTAATGCCACCGGACCAGCAGCAGTTGTTAGTTATATCCTATCTGGCGGGCTGTTATTTTTAGTGATGCGTATGATTGGTGAAATGGCGGTGGCCTATCCGACTGCCGGTTCTATTTCCGAATACGCCCGCGCAGGTTTAGGAAACTGGGCGGGGTTTAGTGTCGGCTGGCTTTATTGGTATATGTGGGTCATTGTAGCTGCGATTGAAGCGGTAGCAGGGGCTGGCATTCTAGTAAACTATTTTCCGAATATACCTCCTTGGTTTCTATGCTTCATACTGTTAGTTGTTCTTACCTTAACAAACCTTTATTCGGTGCGTTCTTTTGCTGAAACTGAATTTTGGTTTGCCTCTATAAAAATATTTGCGATTATTTTCTTCATTACACTTGGTGCCATCTATCTGCTTGGATTATGGCCTGGTGAATCACCAGGTCTTTCAAACTTATACTCTGCGGGAGGTTTTTTCCCTAACGGAACTGTTGCTGCATTAGTTGGAAGTGTGACAGTGCTCTTCTCAATGGGAGGAGCTGAAATTGCTACTATTGCAGCTGCAGAATCTGACCAGCCTGCTAAGTATGCTGCAAAAGCCACTAATCAAGTCATGTATCGTATCTTTTTCTTTTATGTAGTTTCTGTCTTTTTTATTGTAGCTATTGTGCCATGGAACTTTAAGTTCGCCGGCGTTGCTATTCAAAGTCCTTTTGCTATTGCATTAGAACAATTAGGTATTCCTTTTGCTCCATTCATTATGGAGGCGGTTGTTTTGACTGCTGTGCTTAGCTCGCTCAATTCTTGTCTTTATATAACATCTAGAAGCTTATTTGCTCTAACTAAGAAAGGAGATGCCCCGAAATTCCTTGTCAAATTGAATAAACGGGGAGTACCGGTAAGGGCCATACTTGCCGGCACGGTTTTTGGCTATGTAGGTGTTGTCTTAAATTACTTCTTTCCTGAAACTGTATTTCTGTTTTTGATTAATTCAGCGGGAGCCATTTCGCTGTTCTATTACTTAATACTTGCTTTTGCTCAAATTCGTTTGCGGCGTAGACTGGAACAGGAAGCACCTGAGAAATTGCAGTTGAGAATGTGGTTATTTCCTTATTTGTCTTATATAACTATTGCATGGATGTTGACAGTGGTTGGAGCGATGATATGGATCTCAGGTACACGTTCACAAGTTTTCCTAAGCCTGACCAGCTTTGCGATAATTCTGATAGCTTATATGTTACGCAGTAGGTATAGCAAGCAGTCAGAGAGCTCCCCTATGGAGCAAGAAGCAGAATATGTGGACGCATCTAAGGGGTAAAGAGCCCGTGGGCTTAAATAGAATAATAAGGTTTGAGGGGTGTGAAAATGAAAACAGGATATATTTATGATGAGAGTTATTTCTGGCACGATACGGGGAGTGGCACATTATATTTGCCCTCTGGCGGCTATTTAGAGAAGGATGTTTTCTCCGAAGATCCTGCAACGAAGAGACGGGTGAACAATTTACTAGAAAGATGCGGATTGATGAAAAAGCTAAATAAAATTGAACCGCGGTCAGCCACTAAACAAGAGATTGAATTGTTTCATACAACGGATTATATAAATAAGGTTAAATTGCTGAGCGATACGACAGGCGGAGATGCAGGAGACCATGCCATCGTTGGAAGAGGGTCTTATGAGATTGCCCTGCTTTCTACAGGCGGCGCATTAACAGCAGTTGATGCGGTTATGAGGGAAGAGGTGGAAAATGTTTATGCACTTACCCGTCCGCCGGGACATCATGCTGAAACAGACAAAGGAATCGGGTTTTGCCTCTTTAACAATGTAGTAATCGCTGCAAAATATGTAAGGGAAAAATATGGACTAAAAAGAATCATGGTTCTTGATTGGGATGTCCATCATGGAAACGGAACAGAAAAGGCATTTTATGAAGACTCTGGTGTTTTGTTTATTTCTGTTCACGAAGACCTAAACTTTCCGAGTAATACGGGGTATGCCACAGATGTCGGAGAGGGACAAGGACGCGGCTATAATGTGAATATCCCTTTGCCCCCGGGGATGAGCAATGCTGGTTACCTAAGTGTTTTTGAATCGATTATTCGTCCGTTAGCAGACGAGTTCAAACCGGAACTAGTCATTGTCTCAGCGGGGCAGGACCCAAGCATATTTGATCCGCTGGGAAGAATGAGGGTGACGGCCGAAGGATTTGGAAAAATGACGGAAGTAATGAAGGAGATCGCTGCGAAACACTGCGGCAAAAAATTAGTTTTTTGTCATGAGGGCGGATACAGCAATGCTTATGTTCCATTTTGTACACTCCGTATTATTGAAGAGTTAAGTGAAATACAAAGCAATGTAGAAGATCCTTTCATTGCGGGGTCAAACGGATATCCTGATAAAGTATATGATCATCAAAAAGAAGCGATCAATCATGTTATCGATATTCAGTCAGAATTTTGGAGTAATCTTCGAGTTCAGGTGTAATAATTGCTGTGCGAATGAACTTTAAAATAATCAGTGTCTCTATATTGTGGACAGCTTTTAAAGCGATGGGGGGAATGATAGGTGAGTGCTAACTCTAATTCAATAGAGCAGAAAAGTTATGAATATGTTTCTTTAGACGAAAGAAGAGGAAATCCGAAAGAGCTGTTTTTTGTTTGGTTTGCTGCGAATACAGTTTCGACTACCCTCATAACTGGAGCTCTAGCAGTTATTGTTGGCTTGAATTTTTGGTGGGCTGCTCTGTCGATTTTATTAGGGCATGCCATTGGAGCAACAGTAATGGCGCTTCATTCCGCTCAAGGGCCAAAGCTGGGCATTCCCCAAGTAATGCAAAGCAGAGCACAGTTCGGATATTTTGGGGTTATTCTGCCGATGCTGATCATTTTTACGATGTATTTAGGATATGGAGCAAGCAATACAGTATTAGTAGGGCAGGGAATTTACGAGACGCTTGGCATTCCTCTTAATTTAACTGTTATCATCAGTTTAATTCCAATGGTGCTGTTAGCGATCTACGGCCAGCGATTAATTCAGAAATCGATGAAGCTGTATACCATTGCTTATACGGTGATTTTTGGGACACTGACGATACTTGTAGTCAGTCAAGTATCTATGGAAATGCTTAACCGGGGAGGCTTCTCCTTTAGCGAGTTTATTTTGGCTACCTCGATCTCAGTTACTTGGCAGATTACTTATGGTCCCTATGTTTCTGATCACTCCAGATATATGCACCCGAGTGAATCTAAAAAAACCTTTGCCTATACTTACTTAGGGAGTTATTTGAGTTCTGTCTGGCTGATGCTTCTAGGGGCAGCCCTGGCAAGCATGGTTGCAGATGGAAACGTAATGGCCCAAATAAAGGAATTGGGTAATGGCATTGGCATAGTGATTGTTATTTTGCTATCTCTTGGATTAATTGTTATTAATTCATTAAATATTTATGGGGCGGGAATTATTGCCTTATCAATAGCAAGTAACTTCTTCAAATTTGCAACTACCATTAAAATACGTGTGTTTACTTGTATTATCGTTGGGGTTCTTCTTGCCCTTGCAGCTACTGTTGGGGCGGGGAACTTTATGAATAACTTTCAAATCTATTTAGGGTTTATTCTCTTCTTCATCGTGCCATGGAGCGTTATTAATTTAACAGATTTTTATTTGTTGCGGCGTCAGGACCATAAACCGGATGAATTTATGGATAAAGAAGGGCCATTTAGAAAGTTAAAAATCAGCTCATTAACTATTTATCTAATAGCTATTGCCTGTCAGATCCCATTTATCAACAATGGAATCTATCAAGGGGCTATATCTAAAATGATGGATGGATTAGATGTTGCCTGGTTAGTAGGAATCCTCATCTCCTTTAGTTTGTATTACACTTTTGAGAAGGTTAAAGATCATTCTTCACCGAAATCAATTAAGAAAGCGATATAAGAAATATAGGAAAAAAAACTCTTGACACTTATCTGAAAAGTCTGTATTTTCTTATTAAGGAATTATTCTTTATATATTCCTTTAAAATTCATTAAGAGAGCAGTTTACTTCTCTCATTCTATTTAATATTAGAACTGGAGGCATAAACATGGTTATTTCTCAAAAATTATCAAGCGTTGAACAGTTAATTGAAGCAGACAAGAAGCATTATTTACACCCAACGACAGTTCCAAAAACATTTATTGAAAACGGTCCTAAGATTATTTTCGCTGAGGGCCAAGGAATCCGTGTAAAGGATATTAAAGGCCAATCATATATTGATGGCGCTTCTATGCTTTGGAATGTTAACTTAGGGCATGGAAATAAAGAAATTGCCCAGGCGGCTTACGATCAAATGTCTACTATTGCCTACAGTTCTTCTTTCTACGGTTATTCTAATGAAAAGGCAGTACGCCTCGCGGAAAAAGTAGTATCCCTTGCACCGGGGGATTTAGAAGCTATCTTCTTTACTTCGGGCGGATCTGAATCGAATGATACAGCATTTAAATTGGCGCGTTTTTATTGGAATTTAAAAGGCCGTCCAGCCAAGAAAAAGATCATTTCCATTAGCCGCAGTTATCATGGTGCTACAGTTTCAGCCGGCACTGCTACACGCATTGACGGTTTCCATAGTTTTTCAGGTTCAAAAGACCCTGATATGGTAAGAGCGAAATCACATTTAACGAATTGTGAGCTAGGCGATACGAGCGATCCAAATTATGAAGGGTGTATCCGCGATGTGATTGCGAAAGAAGGAGCTGACACCATTGCTGCTCTTATTCTTGAGCCAATTCAAGGTGCAGGTGGTGTTCATGTCTCTCCTGATGGTTATTTAAAAGCAGTGAAATCACTTTGTGAAGAAAATGAAATTTTAATGATTTCTGATGAGGTGATTTGCGGATTTGGCCGAACAGGAAAAATGTTTGGTGTGGATAACTGGGATGTTGTTCCTGATATTATGAGCGTAGCGAAGGGGATTACCAGTGGCTATGCCCAGTTAGGCGGAGTATTAGTGAACAAGGAGATTAGAGACACGATCGTCCAATACGACCAGATTTTGGGACATGGCTTTACGTACAGCGGACACCCGACAGCTTGTGCCGTAGGATTAAAAACAATCGAAATTCTTGAACGCGACAACATTCTTGAAAACGTAAACAATATGGAAAAAGAGCTGAAAAAAGGCTTTGAATATTTAACAGATAAACATCGTTATTTTACAAAAACAAGAGCGGTTGGGCTGCTTGCCGGGTTTGAGCTTCAGCAAGACCGTGATGCAGATATCCCGTTTGCAGAAACAGTCAGACCGGCGTCCTATGTTGTCGAGCAGTGCTTCCAGCGCAACTTAATTTTAAGAGCGGCAGACTTTGAAAAAGGCAAAGATATTGTTGCTATTGCGCCACCGCTTATCATTAACAAAGAAGAAGTTTCAGAGATGATTAATATTATTGATGCAGCAGTAACTCAGTTTGAAAAGACAATTAAGTAATACATGATGACAGCATGACAGAGAATATACCAGCTTAGCAGCTCTCTGTCATGCTTATTTTTTAACTAAGGAGGAAAGGTTAAAAATGACCAATCAGATGTTGGAAATAAGCAGCAGAGTAAGCGAATTTTTAAAGGGAACAAAAAAGCTATTTATCAATGGGGAATTTGTGGAATCTGCGTCTTCACGCACATTTGAAACAGTTAATCCGGCTACAGGTGAAGTACTGGCAACAGTGTATGAGGCGGGCGAAAAAGACATTGATTTTGCTGTGAAAGCAGCCAAAAAGGCGTTTGAAGAAGGTCCTTGGTCAAGAATGAGTGCAGCTGAAAAAGCTAAGCTGCTTTTTAAACTAGCTGATCTTATTGAAGAAAACAAAGAGGAGTTTGCACAGCTGGATACGCTGGACAATGGAAAGCCAATTAGTGAATGCAGGACAGTTGATATACCAGGTACATTCGAAATGTTCCGATATTTTGCAGGATGGACAACAAAAAACATGGGACAGACTATTCCTGTTTCCGGAAACTTCTTAAATTATACACGACATGAACCTGTTGGTGTAGTCGGGCAGATTATTCCATGGAACTTCCCTGTTAATATGCTCTCGTGGAAAATTGCTCCAGCGTTAGCAGCAGGATGTACAGTTGTATTGAAGCCTGCCGAACAAACACCACTTTCCGCTTTGTATTTTGCCGAGCTTGTTCACAAAGCAGGATTTCCAGCTGGTGTAGTGAATATCGTCCCTGGATTTGGCCAGATAGCCGGACAAGCGCTTGCAGAACATCCAGATGTAAACAAGCTTGCGTTTACTGGTTCTACTGCTGTTGGCAAGCATTTGATGAAAAAGGCTGCGGACACGATGAAGCGCTTGACGCTTGAATTAGGTGGAAAGTCCCCTAATATTATTCTTCCAGATGCCGATCTCTCAAAAGCGATTCCAGGTGTATTTACCGGAATTATGTTTAATCAGGGAGAAGTGTGCAGTGCCGGTTCAAGAGTATATGTTCATAAAAGCCAATATGAAGAAGTTATTTCTGGCATGGTTGCTTTGGCGAAAGAGGTTAAGCTTGGAAACGGACTTGATGAAGAAACAACGATGGGACCTCTTGTATCTAAAAAGCAACAAGACCGGGTGTTTGAGTATATAAATATTGGAATCAAAGAAGGAGCGAAATTAGCTGCAGGCGGTGGGAAGAGGGAAGAAGGTTTCTTCATTGAACCGACAATCTTTACAGATGTAGAGGAGCATATGACGATTGCCAAAGAAGAAATTTTTGGACCGGTCGTTGTTGTTATGTCTTACGATTCGGTAGAAGAAGTGATTGAACGGGCAAACAGTTCAGCCTATGGGCTAGGTGCCGGTGTTTGGACAGAAAACTTAAAAACAGCCCACAATATAGCGAATCAATTGAAATCAGGAAGTGTTTGGATTAACTGCTATGATGCGATCGACCCAGCCTCTCCATTTGGCGGGTATAAGGAATCGGGATTCGGAAGAGAGATGGGTTCTTATGCACTGGAAAATTACACAGAAGTAAAAAGTGTATGGGTAAGTCTAGATTAATAAAAAGATAAATTGGATAAGAGAATTTTATGGAAAGAGTATGAAATGGAAAAAGCTGTTCCGAAGAACTGTTCGATAGATGTTCTTTAAACAGCTTTTTATCCCGTTTAATTATTATGGAAACGTTTTCCAAACGGAGCGTTTTCTGAAGAAACGGTTGCCAGGAGCACAATGAAAATAAATGGAGAGTGAGAACAATGAATCAAGAAAGTAATAAGAACACGACAAAGGACCCTTCTGTCTGGATCGCATTAGTACCGATTATATTTATGGCTTGTGCTCTGGCAATAGGGATCGGAGTTTTTGGCACTGATCCGCATGTTCCTCTTCTATTAAGTACGGTGGTTGCAGTAATTGTTGCTTTAAGGCTAGGACATAAATGGAATTCAATTGAAGAGCACTTAACAAAAACAATTAGTGTATCAATCAAGGCCTTGCTTATACTGGTGATTATCGGAGCGTTTATTGGTTCATGGGTAGCTTCTGGTATTGTTCCTTCAATGGTTTATTATGGTTTAGGGATTCTGTCTCCAACGTATTTTTTGGTTACTGCCTGCCTGATTTCAGTGCTTGTCAGTATAGCAGGAAATGCCTGGTTTGCCGCTGGCACCATTGGTGTAGCCCTGATGGGAATTGGTCATGGCTTAGGGATTCCTTTACCGATGGTTGCCGGAGCAGTTGTCTCGGGTGTATATTTTGGCGATAAAATGAGTCCGTTGTCAGATGTAACAAATTTCACTTCAGCAGTTGTAAATGTAGACCTCTTTGAACATATTCGGAATTTAATGAACACTACAGTTCCTACTCTTATTATCTCGCTTTTAATTTATACATTCCTTGGATTTAGATTTCGTGGAGAAAGTACCGATTTAACACAAGTTGTCAAAATCAGAGAAATTCTTTCTGATCAGTTTGTTATTTCACCGTTTTTATTGCTTCCGCTTTTAGTTATTGTATTAATTTTTGTATTAAAAATACCAGCTATTCCTGGTCTAACTGTCGGCGTTCTTGTTGGTACATTCTGTGCTCTTTTTGTCCAGCACATTTCACTGGGAGATATAATCACCGTCATGAATTCCGGTTATACTGCCGATACAGGATATGATATAACCGATGAATTATTAAACCAAGGCGGCATTCAGGCAATGATGTATACGGTTTCTCTTATTCTGATTGCTTTATCATTTGGTGGCGTACTTGAGAAAGCAAAGATATTGGAAGCGATTCTCGGCCCGCTGCTTAGTAAAGTCAAGCGAACGGGCAGCCTAATAGCGGCCACTGCAGGTACATGTATTACCTCCAATATTGTCGGCTGCGATCAATTCATGTCTGTTATTATTCCGGGACGCATGTATTTAAATGAATATAAACAGCGAGGGCTGCATCCCAAGCTGCTTGGACGTACGTTAGAAGATTGCGGAACAGTAACAGCCTGTCTTATGCCTTGGACCACTTGCGGGATTTTTATGTTCTCTGTGCTTGGCGTTTCTGCAGTTGAATATGCCCCTTATGCATTTTTTTGCTATATCAGTACTTTCGTAGCAATTATTTTTGGTTATTTCAATATAAAGATTAACCGCCTGCCATTAGAAGAACAAACGAAAGAAATAGATGTTAACGTAAAAAAAGCAATTGATATCTAAATGTCGGACAGATTTTCAGCTTAAGTGAAACATAATTGATTCAATGAAAACTTCCCATAGAGTAACGCAGATATTTGAGTAACGTATTAAAAGTCTTGTTTAACAATGGGAGGATTACTAAACAACTAAAAGAAAGATAGGCTTGGCGGCGGCTGTTGCTGGTCGGGGAGTTATATTAGCCATAGGTGTAGTATTATTTCTCAATCTTTGTATTGCCTTTTCCTTAGATCGTTGAATACTTTTAAAAGTTAAGAATTCTGATTGTTTGAAATATTTTATAACATTGTTGACCGCTGAATGAATTGATAGTATATTTTAAATAAGGTTCATTTAAGGAAAAATTCCTTAATAACTAAA
The DNA here is from genome assembly GCF_003600835.1 of Bacillus sp. PK3_68. Classification (NCBI taxonomy): domain Bacteria; kingdom Bacillati; phylum Bacillota; class Bacilli; order Caryophanales; family Bacillaceae; genus Bacillus; species Bacillus sp. PK3_68. The sequence goes on from NZ_NQYC01000001.1 coordinate 3,750,276, forward strand.
TCAGGAGGGATAGGCAGTTATGTCATTACAAGGAGAGGTAAAAAGCCCAGCGATTAAAAGATTTAGAAAGTTCAAAACAGACCAATATTATCCTTCCACTTTAGGGAAGCCGGAGCATCATATTAAAAATGAGTTTAGTATGGCTGTACGGGCGGGAAATCGTATTTTCCTAAGAGGACAAACTGGCTTTGATTTAGAGGGAAACTTCCATGGAATTGGAGACGTGGCGAAGCAAGCAGACCAGGCATGTAAGTGCGTCAGACAACTGATTGAAGAAGCGGGCGGCACGGTTAATGATATTTGCAAGATTACTGTATATTTACTCAAGCGAGAAGACCGCAGTAAAGTCTATCCAGTAATAGCTGAACACTTCAAAAATGTTTATCCTTGCAGCACTGGTTTGATTGTCAGCGGTTTTGCGATGCCCGAAATGTTAATGGAAATTGATGTTGAGGCTGTGATTAGCGAAGAGAGCAATGAAGGCTAATAGGATAACGTAATCCTGATCAAAAGGAATAGCAAAACCGCAATACTCTAAAATATAGAGATTTGCGGTTTCTTTCATTTATTTGAAAAACAATAAGAAGTGAGATGATTTTCGATAGAGGGTGGTATCTCAATAAATCAAATAAGGAATTATATGATGAATTTAACGCCAAAAGTAAATGTAGGGCAGGTTCATGGTATGTAAAATCGGTAAAGGAATTTTAGTCCTCTGCTAAACAACTGTTTGTATCGATTGATGAGGCGACAAAACACCGGTTGTCTTTGCACTTAGATGGAACGGATTACAAATACCAGTTTGTATGATTACCTGATGTAATCGCAAGGTTTGAAGAGGAATACGGAAGTTCCCTATTGTTGCGAAAACAAAGAAAAAAGACTACATCAGCAATCGGTGATAATTATCCGATGACAGCATATTTTCATTGGCTCGGCGGATAACAGGCAAAAGAGAGACTAGAAAGCCCAAAAGAATGGCAGCAGCATTTGCGGCGTTTATGCAAATAAAAAGATTTACATATTCAATTGAAAAGAAAGTGAGGAACAGAACGAACATGAAAATAAATATAAGACGCTTATTAAGCGATATCGAAAAATACGCCGAATACGGAAAAAACGACAAAGGAGGTATCACGAGACCGAGTTTTTCAAAGGCTGATTATGAAGTGAGAGAAAGATTTATTAAAGAACTGAAGGATATGGGACTAATTGTCACCATTGATGGAGCCGCTAACATTTGGGGAAGAAAAAAGGAACAGGAAAAAAACAAGGCACGATTGTGATTGGCTCACATTTAGATTCTGTTCCAAACGGCGGAAAATATGATGGTCCATTAGGAGTCCTTACAGCGAAAGAGATTATTAAGACTTTGATAGAAAATAATATAACTTTAAATCATGACTTAGAAATTGTCTCATTCACTGCTGAAGAGTCAAACGACTTTAATTTATCCACATTCGGAAGTCGATCGTTTGCCGGGAAATTAACGGCCGATATGTTGGAGAACATGAGTGATTCAAATGGAGTCCTTATTAAAACAGAATTAGAGAAGGTTGGCGGAGGGTTGGATAAATTCCCTGAAATGAAGCAAATAGCAAAAGAGAAAAAGGTATTTATAGAGCTCCATATTGAGCAGGGCAAGAGATTGGAAAGCCGAGATCTTTCTGTAGCTGTGATTAATAAATTTGTTGGCATGTATCGCAGTTCCGTCCGAGTAAGCGGACAAGCAAATCATTCGGGTACAACAATGATGGAACATCGCAATGATGCCCTAACTGCTGCTGCTGAAATGATTCTTGAAGTGGAGCGGTTATGCCGGGAAGACCAAACAGATTTAGTCGGTACAGTTGGCAAGTTGATGGTTTTCCCGAATGCTACAAATATCATCCCAGGGCAGGTTGAATTTAATTTTGAAGTTAGAGGAGAAGACGGCAAAAAAGTTCGGGGAATTGTAGAAAGTATTCGGGAAAGTTGGCGGGGGATTGCCCAAAAACGGCAAGTCGAGGTTGACGAGAATACATTTCTAGATCAGAATCCGATTGATCTGGATCAAAGTATCGTCAAAATCTTACAGCATACTGCTGAGGAAACAAATGAACCACATATCACCATGGCAAGTATGGCCGTTCATGATGCTGCCCATATGGCTGCTGTTGCAAAGTCAGCAATGATTTTTGTAAAGAGCATAGACGGAAAAAGCCATTGTCCCGAGGAAAATAGCCTGGCTGAAGATATTGAAAAGGCAGGAAACTTAATGTTACAAGGTATTATAAACATAGATCGAGAGCTATCACAAAACAATATAAAAGAGGGAATATTTAGCGAAGCCGCTAACAGATAATAGCATTTTGTTTTATAACGGGGCAGGCTCTTGCAAGTGGCCAGCTCCTTCTTTTTATATTTTTTAAATGATATAGATAGATAAGAATATGCTATAGTTGGATGTGGAGCGAAATTTTCATAAAGCCCAAAAATATTTTTCTAGGAACATTGACTTATACATAATCCGGTTGTATTCTTAATTAAGAATATTTTAGGAATAATTCCTTAAAATGGTAGTGAGTCGACTGTTCTAAAAAAGAAGGTTGTTTATGATGTAAAGAATGTATATTTTATTTCAGACATTTTTTTAGAATCAATGATGAGAACTACTCTAGGTACAGCATGTCAGGAGAAATGTTTCTGAAAGGAATGGAATGATAATGATAAAAGATAAAGTAAGAATTGAAAAAGATTTTTTAGGTGAAAAAGAGATTGCAGCAGATGCATACTATGGCATTCAAACAATGCGCGCTTCCGAAAACTTTCCTATTACTGGTTATCACATTCATGGATCTTTGATTAAAGCATTAGGAATAGTGAAAAAAGCCGCTGCCTTGGCAAACATGGAAACGGGCCGTTTACATAGAGAGCTTGGTGAGGCCATTACACAGGCAGCGGAAGAAGTAATAGAAGGAAAATGGAATAACCAGTTTATTGTAGATCCGATTCAAGGCGGGGCCGGTACTTCGATCAATATGAACGCCAATGAAGTGATTGCCAATCGTGCCCTGGAATTGTTAGGGTACGAAAAAGGCCACTATAGCTATTTAAGTCCTAATAACCATGTAAATATGTCGCAGTCAACAAATGATGCTTTTCCTACTGCTATTCACATTGCTGTATTGGCATCACTAGAAAGTTTGCTTGTGACAATGAGCAAGATGCATAAAGTATTTGAGGAAAAAGCGGCGGAGTTTGACCATGTGATAAAGATGGGCCGTACCCATCTCCAAGATGCTGTTCCTATTCGCCTGGGCCAGGAATTTAAAGCTTATAGCAGTGTCGTAGAACGTGATATGGAAAGAATTCAGCGATCACGCACGCACTTGTATGAAGTCAATATCGGGGCCACAGCTGTAGGAACAGGGTTGAATGCCGATCCTGACTACATAAAAAACGCGACTAACTATCTTGCGGAATTGAGCGGATTTCCTTTAATGAGTGCGAGACACCTTGTTGATGCCACTCAAAATACGGATGCGTATACGGAAGTGTCTGCCGCATTAAAAATTTGTATGATTAATATGTCTAAGATTGCCAATGATCTTCGGTTGATGGCTTCGGGTCCGCGCGCAGGGCTTGCTGAGATTAGCCTGCCGGCACGTCAGCCTGGCTCATCGATTATGCCTGGAAAGGTCAATCCGGTCATGGCAGAAGTGATCAATCAAATCGCTTTTCAAGTGATAGGTAATGATCACACGATTTGTTTAGCTTCTGAAGCAGGACAGTTTGAGTTGAACGTTATGGAACCTGTGTTAGTTTTTAATTTACTTCAATCTATCAATATCATGGAGAATGGATTCCGTACCTTTACAGACCGTTGTCTTTCTGGCATTGAGGCCAATGTGGCTCGCTTGGAAGAATACGTAGAAAAAAGTGTGGGAATCATTACAGCGGTCAATCCTCATATTGGATATGAAACAGCTGCACAAATTGCCAAAGAAGCGATCGCGAGCGGAAAATCGGTTCGTGAATTGTGCTTGCAGCAGGGAATTTTAACAGAAGAAGAGATTGAGCTTATTTTAAATCCTTTTGAGATGACTGAGCCAGGCATTGCTGGGGCTGCTTTTTTACGTGATAACGCTGTCGCTAATAAATAACAATTAATATAAAAGAGCTTCCGAAAAAACATGGGAATGGTCCATTTTCGGAGGCTCTTTTCTTTACTGAAATAACAAGCGTCTGATGAAATTCTCTTCCCTGCATATATTCCTCGACGTACGTGCAAATTAAGGAAACCTGAACCGTCATAAATTGGAGGAATAATAATGAACCTTGCAGATTTTTTAATTATTTTAGGATCCGTGCTGCTGGCCGTTATTTTCATTATATTTATTTCTTTTCTAGTGTATATGATGTTATTTGATCGGAATCAGAAAAGCCACTCCATTTTAAGGAATTACCCACTTCTTGGAAGAATTCGTTATTTTTTTGAGAAGATTGGACCGGAAATGAGACAATATTGGTTCAATAGTGATACGGAAGGCCGGCCTTTCTCTAGAGAGGATTACGAACATATTGTTAAAAGTGCAAAATACAGCCGTGATGTTGTCGGATTTGGATCAAAACGTGACTTTGAGGAAGAGGGATTTTTCATACGAAATGATATGTTTCCGAAGCTGACAGAGGAACTGAAAGTAGACAGAAAAGAAAAAGTGTTAACAAAAAAATATATTTTATTAAAAGATCCTCTTTTTATGCAGAGAGAGGAAAAGCGGGAGGATGAAGAGGCACTCGCTTATTTGCTGGATGATGAGGAGGCTGTGGTGATTGGCCCAACTACTAAGCATCCGTTTATTTTAAAAGGACAGATTGGCATGTCAGCCATGAGTTATGGATCATTGGGAGACAAGGCTATTACCGCTTTATCCGAAGGGTTAGCTTTAGGAAAAGGATCTTGGATGAACACGGGAGAAGGCGGATTATCCCCTTATCACTTAAAAGGCGGAGTCGATATTATTATGCAGATCGGTCCTGGTTTATTTGGCATACGCGATAAACAAGGAGCAGTCGACTGGGAAGAATTAAAGAAAAAGAGTGAAATTCCGCAAATTAAAGCGTTTGAGATCAAATTGGCACAAGGGGCAAAGGCGCGAGGCGGACATATTGATGCCGAAAAAGTAACACCCGAAATTGCCGCTATACGTAAAGTTGAACCTTATAAATCAATTGATAGTCCAAACCGTTTTCGGGAATTTAGCGATGTGCCCTCCATATGTGAATTCATTGAGAAAATTCGCCACCATACTGGGAAACCAGTGGGAATGAAGATTGTCGTCGGCAGCAATAACAGTGTAGAAGAATTGGCTAAATATATGAAGGAAACCGGAAAAGGACCTGATTTTATTACAGTGGACGGAGGAGAAGGGGGCACAGGAGCTTCGTACCAGGAACTGATTGACAGTGTAGGGTTGCCGATTAAATCCGCTTTGCCTATTCTTGTAGCTACTCTTCAGAAATATGGGGTGCGTGACCGGGTAAAGATTATCGCTTCCGGCAAGCTGTTTACCCCTGACCGGATTGCAATTGCTCTTGCGATGGGGGCTGATCTCGTTAATATTGCGCGTGGATTCATGATTACAGTAGGATGCATTCAAACATTGAAGTGTCAATCGAATATTTGTCCGGTTGGAGTGGCCACCACTGATCCAGATCTACAAAAAGCACTTGTCATTGATGAGAAAAAATACCGGACAGCCAACTATTTGATCACCCTTCGGGAAGGATTATTCCGTCTTGCAGCAGCTGCCGGCTTAGAGTCGCCTGTACATTTTAAACCTCAACATGTTGCATACAAAGACGATAAGGGGGTTGTTACGCCACTTGCCGACATCCTCCGGGAGGTGGAGCAGCAAATAGGGGGGGATCAGAAACTAGACAATCATCGGGAAGAGCCGTTGCGAAAGTCGCCTCCTCTAGGCACAGAGCTTGTCTAAAGTGGGTGTCACACAGTGAGTTTTAGATAACTAATTGCTTTTGCTACATTTCTTAAACATTCCTTTCTTCTCCACCGATAATAAAGGTGTAAAAGGCAAACCTGGCGAAAGGCAGGGACGCAAAGCTACGGACCTAAGCAGCAGAGACTGTATGGCCGCCGGGCTGCCATTCTCCTCAGCATTGAAGAGCAATGGCTTTCAACAAAAGGGGGAGAACGGTGTGTACAGCGTAAAGAATGTGTGTTTGTTGATAGTGATGGCATTCATGGCAGGAAGTGCAGTATTTCTGATGACAAGTGACAGAGCGGCAGCAAATGAAGTGACGGAGCCGCGGTCAACTTGGCTATGGGATACACAGGAAATTGTTACAAGCAAAGATAAACTGCTTGCGTTTATGCAGGATCGTCAAGTGGGACGAGTATATTTGCAGATTGATCAGAGCATTTCAACAGAGCATTATAAAGAATTTATTAAACAGGCAGCAGCAAAAGGAATTCAAGTGCATGCGCTGGACGGTGCTCCTTCCTGGGTTTCCAGCAAGGGGCTTGCCCAGCAGCGAAGTTTTTTCTCCTGGGTAACCAATTACCAGGTGAAAGCATTGCCGGAAGAAAAGTTTAAGGGAATTCATTTAGATGTGGAACCGTATTTATATGAGGGATGGAACAGTCAATATAAAAAAACAGTTTTAGCTTATCAAACACTTTTGATAGAGGCCCATCAATCCGCCCAGCGCTTAGGTCTGCCTCTTGCAGTAGATATTCCATTTTGGTTTGATGAAAAAAATTACAGCAACACTTTAGGAAAAGGAAAGCTATCAGAGTGGGTCATTGCAAATACGGATGCCATTACCATTATGGCTTATCGGGATACTGCTGGCAGCCCGAACGGAATAATGGAGCTCGTTCGAAATGAGATGAATAACGCTGCAGCAAAGAATAAAAAAGTTTCTGTTGGAGTGGAAACAGTTCCTTCCACGGAAGCTGACTTTGTTTCTTTTTCTGAAGAAGGCGAGACATATATGTGGGAGCAATTAGCGATCGTTAAGTCTTATTACGGCAATCTTTCAAGTTTTGAAGGTTTCTCTATTCATTCCTTGCAAAGCTGGATGGCATGGCAGTCATGAAAATATCAAGCGCAACTTTTCTAGTTGCGTTTTTTTAGTTGTTTTAGATGTCTTTTACTGAATTTGTGTCATGTTTTAAACATTCCTAAAAAATTTTTTTTTATAGACGAGACTAGCTCTATATTTAGATGATAAATGTCCGATATAACTTAATAAAAACTTTACAAAAAAGGGGCTAGACAATGAAGATTCTACATGATTTGAAGATATCACAGAAATTATTAACCCTGATTATTCTCTTTGCTGTTATTACAAGCATTGTCGGTGTAGTGGGATATAAAAATATGAAAGAGATGGCTCATGGTTCAGAGATAATGTATAAGGAGCACTTGCAGCCGCTTGATTGGCTTGGGAGGATAAATGCCAATAACCGTGCAATCGATGCTTTCACCTTGGAAATTATGGTCACTAAGGACCCGGCCAAATACGAAGAGTTGATGAATAGCATTAATCGAGCAATAAAGGAAAATAATGCATGGATGGAGCAATACAAAAAAACAGAATTATCCTCCAAAGAGAAAGAAGGATTAGCAGTTTTTCAGAAAAGATTGCTTGAGTTTCGAGAGCTGAGGCAAAAAGTGCTTGATTTGGCTGCTCAAAATAAGAACGATCAGGCATATGCTCTTTATAATCGAGAAGCTTCTCAGAAACGCCAGCAAATCAATCAGGCAATTAATGACCTTCAAGATTACAATGAGCAATTAGCGAAGAGAATTAAAGAGAAAAACAACGAGAAATTGGGAACAGCTAGGCTGATCTTAATTACAGTTAGTTTGTTGGGAATCGTTATTTCGATTTTCATTGGGCTCATGATTACGAAAATTATCGTCAATCCGATCAAACAAATCCAATCTTTAATGTCCAGGGCGGAAGACGGAGACTTTACGGTTGAAGGAAACTATCGCTCTAAAGATGAAATCGGCCAGCTGGTGTCCTCTTTTAACAACATGATTAATGGCTTAAAGCAAATTATTAAAACAGTGAGCGAAACATCTGAGTTGGTTGCGGCTTCTTCTGAAGAATTAAGCGCAAGCGCCGAACAAAGCAGCCGCGCTGGCGAGAGCGTATCTACTAATATTGAAGAATTGGCTAAAGGATCAAGCCGCCAATTAAGAAGTGTGGAAGAGAGCACAAAAATTATTAATGAGATGGCAGGTTATGCAGAGAAAATCACTGTTCATGCTGAGCAAGTGTCACAAAAAGTTTCCCAAACGTCTGATATGTCCTCTGAGGGAAAGCAGTCGATTGAAAAAGTTATGCAACAGATGAATTCCATCAATGAAAATGTTACAGGATTAGGAGTTTCGATTAAAGAACTTAGCGAAAGCTCAAGTGAGATTGGGAGAATTAATGAGGTGATTACAGCGATTGCTGCTCAAACCAATCTTCTTGCCTTAAATGCTGCCATCGAGGCAGCAAGAGCAGGAGAAGCAGGCAAAGGGTTTGCTGTAGTTGCTGATGAAGTACGGAAGCTTGCTGAACAATCAGCAGCCTCAGCCGAGCAAATTACAAACTTGATTCAAATCATTCAAAGTAACACAGGACAAACCTTACAATCTATGACCTCTGCGGCAACAGAAGTAGAAGCAGGCCTTAATGTAGTGCAGGAAGCCGGAGAATCATTTGAGAAAATCGAAATTTCCATTCATGAAGTCGTCTCCCAAATTAAAGATGTTGCTAGCGCGATTAACCAACTATCTTCAGGTACTGTTCAAGTTGCCGATTCAATGAATGTCGTTAGAAATGTAGCTGAAGAGTCAGCGGCAAGCAATGAAAGCGTCTCAACAGCAACAAAAGAACAATTAGTTTCGATGGATGAGATTTCCACAGCTTCTGCGACTCTAGCAAAGATATCCGAAGAACTGCAGCAGTTGATTATGAGGTTTAAAGTGTAAAGGATGGAGACAGAGGAAGGCTTCTCGTTTTTTGCAGGTTTGAACAATCTGTTTCATCCGTTAATTGAAAGAACCCCCGAAAGAAGACATTTTCTTTCGGGGGTTTTTGATAGGAGCCTGACAGTTACAGTCACGAGTAAATTAGATCTTAATTGTTTTTCTGAACATCAAATGTATGAGCGCAGAAAACAATTGAAGAGGTGACGCTTCGTAATTACAAGGAAAATTTCGTGATTGTCAAGGTGAAATAGTGAGATTGAAGGCTTGACCGTCTTTCTACAGGAGGACGGTTTAGCCGATTGTCATTATTCATATAGAAGGAAAATATCCCTATGATAAACTTTTATGCATGATAAAGGATAAAAGGCTTGTTCTGTTTGTTACACCGAGCATCTTATAAATATTTTGCAGATGCTTTTTTATCGTATGTAAGCTGACAAATAAATGGTCAGCCATTTCTTGATTCGTGAGACCCGTTTGTAAAAGTTTGCAAACTTTTTCTTCACTAGGTGTTAAATGTACATCCTCCATCGGAATATTCCTAAAGGGGTGTTTCAGAATGTAGTAAAGCTTCATCGAGATAAAGTGTGAAAGGAGATCGATGCTTTTGGCCGCTTCATCCTTAAAGCCCGCGTTTTCTTGTTCTCCTACAAAAGAGATTCCGCCGATTAGCTTGTTTTGGTTCATCAAATAAACGCCCATTTCATGATAAATGTTACCGGGCTTCATGAAGTCATTATAAAAAAGACTATTTTCATATTCTTGTTTAGATACCATATCTTCTATTCTTAGCACTCTTGTATTGGATAGCAGGGAAGATACACGTATAGGCAATAGAAGGTCCTTGTCGGAATAGTCACTCATATATTGGCGAAGGGATTGTTCGGGTGTATTTCTAGTGACAGGACTGTAAATCTCTCCTTCCTCCCTGCATAGCCAGAAAATTGAGCGTTCGAGCCCAAAATATTTATCGAATAAAAATAGTACCTGTTCCTGGAATTCTGAGAATGTCTCCAGATCATCCAACTGAAGCAGCATATCTTTACAAGTGCTGAACAGTATTTCTCCCATGTTCTCACCTCGTTAAATTCTGTACATTCCTACTAAATCCGTTGTTGATATAACAGAAGGAATATTACACTTTCGAATAATATTCATACTATTCTATCTATTTTATGATAAAAAAAGAAGGGAGAGGATAGAATGAGTTATTTAAATATGGCAATCATTCAAGTAGCATCACCAAGTGCGAGCTCTGATCCAGGAGAGAAAAAGAGAGAAAATCTAGAAAGAATGATGTGGCACATCGATCAAGTTTGTTTTATAAACCCGACTATTGATCTGATCGCTTTTCCAGAACTGTATTTGAGTGGAGTAGAACCTATAAAATGGAGAAAAATGGCAGAGCCAATACCAAATGGCCCGATTGTACAAAAGCTGATAGAAAAAGCGAAACAGATAAACAAATGGCTCGTTCCAGGTTCCTTCTTTGAGCTGGGTGAAGATGAAAAAGTGTACAATACAATGATATTAATTTCTCCTCAGGGAGAGATTGTTCTCAAGTATAGAATGGTATTCATTCCTTACCCGTTAGAGCCGTCTTCTCCGGGCAACGAATTTCCTGTATTTGAAATCCCTCACATTGGAAAGATCGGCTTTTTGATTTGTGCGGACGGTCATTATCCGGAATCGGCGCGTAACCTTGCTTTAAAGGGAGCAGAAGTGATTATTAAGCCTACTCTTCAAGGAGAGTGGATTGGCGGGTTGCGAAATCATACACCGGTGGCGATTACCCGGGCAATTGAAAACCAGTGTTTTGTTGTCAGCATTAATCAGCCGTCACCGGTTGGGATGGGGAATTCAGTAGCAATTGATCCAGAAGGAAGAATCATTGAAGAGTTAGGCATTGCGGAGTCTTTTACTTTCGTTCACTTAAACTTAGAGGAAGTGAGACGTGTGAGAGAAAATGGTTCCTGCGGGATGTTTGGTTTTCTAAAAATGTTAAAGGAATTTAAAGAAGAGGGATGTAATGTGGACGAATGTTATAGAAACGGCATTGAGAATGCAGATGTATATAAAAATCTTTCCTTTCCTCATGCAAAGACGCCGGACCAGATTACTCGCTATAAAGGCCCAAAAGAATTAAAGACTTCGTCTCACTAATTAATCAGTTTGGACACAGGCAGCTGTTTAAATGATAATCTGTCAGCTGTTTGTTAAAGTGAGCTGTTGAAACAGGCATGGCAATGATAATAGTTGTTCTGCCATGTCTGTCAGCGGCCGTTTACCTCTCTTCTTCTTCTCCATTCACCTCGCAGAGTATTTTCAAAATTCCTCCGAACTGTATCTGTCTCTTTGAAACGGAAGGTTTATAATGAATAGATCAAGGTCTTCTTCCTGAAAAATATCGATTGAATAGGGTATAAGAATAGAAAAGTGAAATCTTTCAAAAGGTGGGGAAATACAATGGAACTTATTGAAAAAGCTATCAACTTTGCTGCAATCGCTCATAGGGAGCAAGTGCGTAAAGCGGCTGCTATTCCTTACATTGCTCATCCATTTGCCGTGGGGATGATGCTGCAAAAAGCAGGCTGCTCTGAGGGAGTCATTGCAGCAGGAATCCTTCATGATACTCTGGAGGACACAGAGACCACGTATGATCAGCTAGTCACAGAGTTTGGTAGACGGGTAGCGGATATTGTGAGAGCAGCTTCAGAGCAGGATAAATCCTTATCTTGGGAAGAGAGAAAACAGGCAACGATTGCTGCTTTGCCGTTTATGTCGAAAGAGGCACTTCAAGTTATTGTCTGTGACAAGATTCATAATGTCCGCAGCATTCACAAGGTAATGGAAGAAGAAGGAGCGAAAGCATGGGAGCATTTTAATCAAGGAAAAAGCAATCAACACTGGTACTATTCAAATATTGTAAAACAGCTTAAGCCACGAAGAGGGGAGTTTAAGCTGATTCGTGATTTGGAAAAAGATGTGAACCGGCTATTCATTGGTAGAGAAAAACTTACAAATGAAACCATTGATTTGTTATTTGATGTACCTTATCAAGTGATAGAGGAGGAAATTCCACTTTTAGAAAAGGCTGAACTTTTGGAATTTGTTAAAGAAGTACATGCAGAAGTAGATTTTTATTATCGAAACGGTCGAATGGACTTTGCTCTTCCGCTAATGGAAGCTTTTCAAAAGCGAGGGACCGAATTTCAAAGTAATTCGGATGGGCCGCTCCTTTTAATGCTATACACAGCCGTTTTGCAAAAGCGGCTCGCCTGGTCTGATGATGAAGTTTATCGGTATTTTAAACGCAATGAAAAAAAGCTATAAATGATGCTGGCGATCAAATTTAGGCACTTTATATATGAAAGGCGCTGTTCAAATTGAGCAGCGCTATTTTTGTTTGGAAAATGGTTCAGTTTCTTTTTCAATTTCTATCTAGAACAAAAGGTATATCGTAATAATGAAGGAAAGCCTCCAATAAAACATTTACAAAGAAGCGATAATGGCAAAACAACGGTACGCAAATGAAAAGCGTACCGTTGTTTTATTTAACGGGCAATATTAATTTTTTTAATATAGTCCGAATGAATATAGGAAAATTCATTTTCCAAACTATCGGATAGAACTTTATACCAGGTTGATCCATCTGTTCCTTTAACCGTGTCAACAATGACGACTGAATAGCCGGCTGAAGGGTAAGTGAACTGCTTGGCAAAGCTTGTTCCAGCTCCGCTTCTCACATTTACCAACTGTGTGGTCAATCCGATTGAATATGGAGCAGGATTGTTAACAAAATCCTTGCCGCCCATTGCCTTATCCAGTGTATACATATGACCGGCTGCTTTGTAGCCCCAGTTTGTATCAGAAGCGTATCTTACGTTGATTCCGCTATTTTTATTGCCAAGGTGAGCGCCATTTTGATAAAGTAACCGGCCATCTTGTGGGATAGGGATATATTTTTTGTTCAAGAAATTATTGGCAAAACTATTGATGCTGTCTTGAGGCGTTTTAAACGCATCGCCGTTCTCCGGATTATTATCCGTTACGTTCAGGCCAAACAGGTTATTTTTTTGCAACGCATTGCCGCTCATGCCGAATTGGCTTTCATTAATAGAGATACCAAGCATTAGCAGGGCGTTAATCTTGTATTTTTGCTCGGCTGCTTTAAAATAAGAGCCCATTCCTTTTAGTTTGCTAAGCTTTGTGGCGTCCTTATATGTAGAGCCTGGCAGTTGTTCTCTTCTTGCTAACTCCTGATCAATATACCGATCTAAGTCAGCTGCAGTATAATTTGTTTTAGCACGGGCAGATAGCATGTTGAAATATTGATAAGCTGCTCCTGCTTCCCCTTGCTTCGTTCTAAAATGAACACCATCCCAGCTGTAATATTCCACCCCAGAATTCATGAATGAAGGGGCAGGGCCTACGCTGTATGTAACAAACTTATCTGTATTAAAGTTATATAAATGATGAACCAATTGGCCGTTGTTCTCTTTTGAATAATAAGCTCGACGCTTAATCATTGGTTGAGGCAAAAGGTAGGCATCGCTGTGCTTGACAAAACCTGTTTTTCCAGCAATTTTGATTTCTATTTTTTCTGCATCCGATGTGACGTATTCCAATTCAGTTGGAGGAGTACCATAAGCTCCGGCGTCCACATTGAAATAAAAGTTTTTTAATGAAGAATCATAGATTAATGTGGCCGCATGTTCAACGGTCGGTTTAGCAACGACGATGCCGGCATTCATTTTAACGATTTGGTTGCCGGACATAATAACTTGTGCCGGATCATTTGCCATAGCCGCTGCGGCTTTTTCGTATGTATCAAAGCTTTTAGCGCCGGTATTCAGGCTGCCGTTTGCGTCCACTGTTCCCACTCTAAATGGCCCATCCGGCTCGGGCTCTTCTTCTTTTTCAGCAACCTTAAGCATTCGATAAATAAAAGCCGCCGCTTGTTCGCGTGTTGTGTGGCTTTTCGGTTCAAACCTAAGGGTTCCGAGATTGTTATTGTTTTTGTCAACATTTGGAATGCCAGCGGTAATATTAAGTCCTACCATGTGAGCAATAGCTAACCGGAACATAGAGGAGGTGATTTCATTGGCGTCAGTAAAATCAAGCGATCCTCTTATTTTCGATACTTTAAGAAAATCAAGCGAATTGTCGATCATGACGGACATTTGTTCCCGGTTGATAAAGTCATCAGGACCGAATTTCCCGTTTGAATAACCAGAAATGATCCCTGCTTGGGCTGCTGCATTGATGCTTGGTGCCAGTGTTAATGTAGGGGGAACATCAGAAAATGTTGTCGTTCCGCCACTTAAATGAAGAGCTCGCGCTAAGAAAGCAGCGAATTGTCCTCTTGTTACTTTTTCCTTTGGGGCATAGCGTCCTTCTCCGTAGCCAGAGACAATTCCTTTCTCAACCATCGCTCTCATTTCTTTTTCTAATGCACCGCTGATGTCATCTGCGGCAGAGGGAGAGGGTATAATCGGGAGAACCAACAAAAGAGTGAGGAAAAACGTAGTTAGTTTTCTCATAATAGACTCCTTTCTTTCAAAAAACTTCCTATGATTTTTGTAATCTTCCATAATATGATAGTTTTTCATCTACCGATTAATCGTAACAGAAAATAAAGAACAAGATAAGGGGTCCATTCTACTATAGAAGGAAAAAGATTTAAGAAAATACAGCAATCTTTTTTTCTGTTACGGTAAAAAATAAAAGATGTTACTCATTTTTTATTTCCATGTAATTTCATAGAAAAGAAGATGAAAAGTTCAATTGCTACAATGAAAGGTAGCAATAAATAAGATACATACTATGACGGATAAAGGAGTCCACACATGGAGGAACATGTAAAGAAGTCTTTAGAAGAATGGAAATGCGAGATTGGCGAATTGTTAAAAGATATAGATAAGGAATATGAGGAAATCAAGCGGGAACTACAGGTGTATTCTTATAAATTCAGCATCACTAAACAAGTGATTCAGTCAACAATTAACGAAGACATTATTCGCAATATCCGTGAGCTTTATCATACCCCTTTTGAAAAGAGGTTTAATCAGCTAAAGGAAGAAATCAAGGATTTGGAAGAAAAGAAAAAAGTGTTTCAAATGTTCATCGATAAGATTGACAAAGTAAAGGGAAAAGAGAGTGTGCAGGAAACTGCTCACTCATAGGCTGAGGAGACGTACCGGAGTTTTTCATTCTTTCTACCATTCATCACTCGTTAATGAATGTCAATGAAAGAGCCTATGTATTTTGGGGGCTTATAAGCTAAGTGAGCGTCGATGATAAAAGAGCTTGCTACGAAGAAATATGAAGTAAGCAATAACTATAATTGGTTTTTTCGTCAAATATGAACAAGAAATGGTTAATTTATACATTGATGTTTACATTTATTTTTAGAACGATTATCATAACCATGAGAAGGCTCTGTGACTTAAGATTTGTCAGGAATAAGCTGTATTTACAAACGAGGATGGAAAGCTTGTCCAGAGATAAGGACGCAAAGCTAAGGGCCTGTGGCTATTTTTTAGCTATGGCCTCCTGGTTACAGAAAGAGGATTGGGCAAAAATCAGGGATGCTCTTTATGAGAGTACCCTGATACAAAAAGGCCTGCCAATCTTTGGCAGGCCTTTTTGTATGACTTTCACTAAATTGTAGGGGGAAGATGCGGAATATTAAGAGGGAATTTAATTTTAAATAGATAAGTTAACAAAAACTCTCTAAGAATAGAAGCGTTCATGCAACTATTTATCGAAGCATCAAAAAAATATGTTTTTTTAAAAGGCGCCCTCTTTGTTAAGCTGCTCTGTTAAAGTTAATTATAGAAAGCTTGCTTAAAACTTATGTTACTAATAAAAATTCAACGTAAAACAAGAGTTGTCTAATGTGCTTGATGGTCTACATTTAAAGGAAATTGAAAGCAGCGTTCATTCTTTTTGATAGATGCTATACATGTTAAAAAAGATGGCACGTTTTCTTACGAAAGGAAGGTCCGTATGACGGATTTATATAATTGGATTTTTTGTGAAGAAGCAGATTTATCTAAAAGAGCTCTAATTACACAAACAGGGACGTACACGTTAGGAGACCTAAAGAAAAGTGTCAAAGAATATCATTCAATTTTGAAAGATATGGGTGATATCAAAGGGAAAAAAGTAGCGATCATTGTACCAGGGGTGGCTACTTTTTTAAGTATCTTACTAACGGTGAACAGGTTAGGCGGAACAGTTGTCCCGATAAGCCCACTCTTAAGAAAAGAAGATTTAACTCAAATCCTAACCTTTATTGATCCGCATATCGTCTTTACAGTCAAGGAACACAACGGTTTCTATTTAGAAAAAACTGTGCGGGCATGGGCAGACTCTGTGGGTGAGGAGGTTGCGATCATTGAATCAGCCGATGGTCATGAATGGAAAACGGAGATCATTGCTGGGAAACCAAAACGAAGGGAAGCGGACCACTCGCCTTACATCATCGGGTGTACATCCGGCAGCACGGGAACACCAAAGGGAATAATAGTTGATAGAGCCTTTTTTGAGTTTGCCGAAAGGGCACTAACTAAGGGGGCTAGCCTCTCAAAAGAAGACAAGGTTTTCCTGGTGGTTCCAACATCGGTGTTGTATGGGCTTTGCTGGCTGCTGGCGGGGCTTCATTCTCAAATCACGATTGTTGCTACTGAATCATTTAGTTTTCCGGCAATTTTAAAACTAATGAAGTGGAATCCTGCGAATAAACTAGTGACCAGTCCTTCGTTATTCAAAGCTTTATGTATGTTTGACAAAGTTAGTGATATATCTGTGCTTAAATCGCTAACGGAAGTAAGCTTGGCTGGGGAAATGATTACGGCCGAATTTTTTGAAGGACTTGACCCCCTACATCATTGTAAAATCACTAGTATGTATGGTCTCTCGGAATTAGGAGCCCTTATGTACACAGAGTCTGATATTCGGGAGGGAGTGGAATGGTCGTTAACACCTGGAGTGGCGTATAATTTGGAGAATCTATCCAAAGAAGGCGTAGGTGAATTACATTTTAAAACACCTTGTAAATTTCTTGGCTATTATAAATGCCCGGAGCTAACAGAAGAACTGTATAAAGAAGGCTGGTTTAGTACAGGAGATTTGGCGAAAATCACGAGTGAGCAAAAAATTAAAGTCGTTGGTCGAAAAAAAGATATGATCAAGAAAGGCGGACAACAGGTTATCCCGGGTGAAATTGAACAAATGCTAACGAAGCATGAAGCAGTAGAAAAAGCAGCGGTTTTAGGAATGCCTCATGCCATCTTTGGCGAACAAGTCATTGCTTTTATTATTAAAAAGAAAGAAATTCCATTAAGCGAGATTTACAATTATTGTAGAGACCGTTTGGCCAGTTTCAAGGTTCCGGATAAGATTTTTATTTTGGAAGATATTCCTTTAGTTCAAGGAAAAGTGGATAAAGTGACCTTAAAGAAAGAGGCGCAAAAATTAATTGCGAATATTGAAGAAAAGAGTTAATTCTTTTACATGGTGAGACGGTTTATCTTAATAAAAGCATTCCTTTTAAAAAGCTCATACATAGCTGAAGAGGAAGGAAATCAGAATGAAGTACAGGTCTCTGAAAAATCATCTAACATTTGATTGCAAGACAACCATTTCGCTATTTCTAA
Organism: Bacillus sp. PK3_68; assembly: GCF_003600835.1. Lineage (NCBI taxonomy): Bacteria > Bacillati > Bacillota > Bacilli > Caryophanales > Bacillaceae > Bacillus > Bacillus sp. PK3_68. Next base: position 3,767,938 of record NZ_NQYC01000001.1, read on the forward strand.
TAACTGAAAATATGCTAAACTAAAAAAAGTTCCACTATTCATGACACTTTTACCAAATGTAGAATCCGCATTCCCTCTCACTTTTCGGCATAGTCTGGGGAAACATTGCCACTCATTTGCGAGTGAACGATAGATAGACAAACTGATAGGAACAGATGCCCGATTGCTTTTTTGATAAAGCAGTATAAGTGATTATTGTTGAAAGAGGAGGAGAAACAATGCGTTATTTAAATTACATTAATGGACAGTGGAAAGAACCAATTACAGGGGAATACAAAGAAAATACAAGTCCTCATAATGGAGAAATTCTAGGGGAATTTCCTTCTAGCTCAAAAGAGGATGTTCAAGAAGCAGTAGCAGCAGCGAAGGAAGCGTTTTTGTCATGGAAAAAATGCTCTTCCCAAACACGGGCATCCTATCTGCGTAAGGCAGCAGCGATCTTAAGTGAAAATATAGAAGAAGTAGGGCGGGACTTGGCGCTTGAAGAAGGTAAAACACTTGCAGAATCAATTGGAGAGACACAGCGTGCCATTAGTATTCTAGAGTATTACGCAGCAGAAGGTCTTCAGCCAATCGGTGACGTGATTCCATCTGCCAATGCAGACACACTTTTATATACGAACCGTGTCCCACTTGGCCCAATTGCATTAATTACTCCTTGGAACTTTCCAATCGCTATTCCAGTTTGGAAACTCGCACCAGCCCTTATTTATGGAAACACAATAGTGATTAAGCCAGCAGATCTTACTCCGAAGTCTGTTTATCACGTCATGAAAGCCTTTGACGAAGCTGGGATGCCAGCGGGTGTTGTAAACTGTGTATTCGGAAGAGGGTCGGTAGTCGGCAATGAGCTTGTAGAAAACCCGGGAATCAAAGCTATTTCTTTCACCGGCTCTAATCAGGTTGGTTTGCAAATTCAAAATCAAGCAACAGCAAATGGGAAAAAGGTGCAGTTAGAAATGGGTGGAAAAAACCCATTGATCGTACTCGCAGATGCTGATGTAGAAAAAGCTGTGAGTATTGCTATAAATGGCGCTTTTAAATCTACCGGACAAAAATGTACGGCAACGAGTCGCGTGATTGTCGAAGAGGGAATCTATGAAGCATTTCGTGATCGTTTAGTTGAACGTACGAAAGAATTAAAAGTGGGAAATCCCCTTGAAGCAGATTCATTTATGGGACCGGCAGTATCAAAAAACCAAAGAGACGGCGTGCTAGCTATGATAGAAGCTGGCAAGAAAGAAGCGACTCTTCTGTGCGGAGGCGAGATGGCAGCGAATGAAGAGCTTGCCAGCGGTTTTTATGTGCAGCCAACCATTTTTGAAAATGTATCTCGGAATGCCCGAATTGCCAGGGAAGAAATTTTCGGACCTGTCATTGCCTTATTCAAAGTAAAGAGCTATGAACAGGCAATTGATATGGCTAATGATACAGAATATGGTTTAAGTGCAGCTATCTGTACAAATAATCTTACCTTTGCTCATCGCTTTGCGGATGACATTGAAGCAGGGATTATTCATGTAAATTCAGAAACAGCTGGTGCTGAGCCGCAAGTTCCGTTTGGCGGCTGTAAAGCATCCAGCACGGGTTCACGCGAACAAGGCAAAACGGCAATTGAGTTTTATACACAGGTTAAAACGGTTTACATGGATCGAATGTAATTTCTTCTTATTAAAAGAACAAGGAACAGCCCCTCTGACAGCTTCGTCAAAGGGGCTGTTATGTCGTAGAAAGTAGACCTCGCTTGTTTAAATCATATCGCTAGTAGCAGGTAAATAGGTAATTGATTTTCACTTTTTCTCCATGATCATAACAGAAGAAGTCACACTAGCAGTCAATTTCCCATTTTGTTTTAATTCTGCAGTCAGATAGGAAACCGTGCGACCGAACTTTTCTACCTTGACTTCGATGTCTACTTCGCCGGTAAAGGTAGGGCGGTGAAAAGTTGTTTGCAAGTTAATTGACGCAAACGTTTGGTTTTCATGCAATAACGGAGTAATGGCATAAGCCATCATAATATCAGCCGCCGCTGCTACGAAACCTCCCATGATGACACCATTCCCATTTAGCAGCCGGTCCTCAATCGACCAGGTTCCTTTTGAATACCCTTCCCCTGCTTCCACTACTTTTACACCAAGTGTTGTATCGCAGGCCGGTGGAGCACTTTCCCCGCGGATCACTTCATTTAAATTAATCGTCTTAATCATTCTTATCCATCCTCCTATGTAAATAAGCGCTTTCAAAACAATAAATAAACTATTCGTCAACGTATGCTAGATCTCCTGCATTAACATTAAATGAACGATCGTAAAAAGAGTGTTACATTGAATTTATACACTAGAAGGATAAATTAATGTGGCGGCACAGAGGATGAACAAACTCTTCAAAAACCAATACAGACGGGTGTATGAGCCATTTAAAGAGGGAAAGATACAAGTAAATTATTTAGTTGGTAGAAGGGATGAGAAAGAGATGCCGTTTATTCGGAGTGTAGTGACTGAGAATCCGCCGTATCGTTTTGATCAAAAAGAAGTAGTAAAAGTTGTAAGGAGTTTGTTTGGAGAGCATTACACCGACATTGAGCGACTATTGCGGGTATTCGGTAACGGACAAATTGAAAGCCGATATTTTGCAGCTCCATTATCATGGTTTGAGAAAGAGAGAGGATTAGAGGAAAAAAATCAGAAATATATTGAAGAATCTGTCCGTCTCGGAAGCAGAGCTGTCACAAAGTGCTTGCAAGAAGCCAAGATCAATAAAGAGGACATTGATGCCTTTATTTTTGTCTCCAGCTCGGGAATGGCGACACCGACTATTGATGCCCGTATTATGAATGAACTAAAATTTCCTGCTCATATAAAGAGAATCCCACTTTGGGGACTCGGTTGTGCAGGTGGTGCAGCGGGGATCAGCCGGGCACATGATTATTGTCTTGCTTATCCGGACGCTAAAGTGCTCGTACTCTGCATCGAATTATGTAGCTTAACTTTTCAGCATGCTGATATGTCAAAAAGCAATTTGATCGGCACGTCCTTATTTGCCGATGGTGCAGCGTGTGCGCTAGTTACCGGTGAAGAGGCACAAGTTGAGGGAGCAGGATTCTATACTAAAGGTACACAGTCCACACTAATGCCTGATTCTGAAGACGTTATGGGCTGGGATGTAAAAGAAGGAGGGCTGCACGTCGTTTTCTCTAGGGATATTCCAAATATTATTGAAAACTGGTTAAAGCCCAATGCCGCTCTTTTTTTAGATAAGCTCGGCAAAGAATTAATTGAAATCGACCACTTTATTGCCCATCCAGGTGGAAAAAAAGTAATTGATGCCTACGAAAAGTCACTAGGATTTCCAAAAGAGAAAACGGCCCCATCAAGAAACGTGTTAGCCTCTCATGGGAACATGTCCTCTCCGACAGTGCTATACGTTTTAAAGGAAGTGATGAGTCAGCAGCCTGATTCTGGTGAACAGGGACTACTCACGGCGCTTGGACCGGGGTTTAGTTCAGAGATGGTCTGGATGGAATGGGGAGAGAAGCAATCATGAACTTTTTTTTTATCCTATTCATTTTTGTTGTTATCCAACGGCTGTTGGAAGTTATTTATGCTCGCTCCAATGAAAAGAGAATGAGAGCTCAGGGAGCTATAGAAATAGGAGCGGATCATTATAAATGGATTGTATGGCTCCACATCCTGTTCTTTGTTTCTTTGCTAGCAGAGGCCCTTTATTTGGGAACAGAGCTGGCATGGGGGTGGCAGTGGTATTTTACTGTTTTTTTAATTGCTCAAGTACTTCGTATCTGGTCTCTTGCGTCTCTTGGTCCATTTTGGAATACAAAAATTCTTGTTCTTCCAGGAGCATGGAGAGTAAAACGTGGTCCATACCGCTGGATTTCCCATCCAAACTATGTAGTAGTAGCTACTGAGATTGTCACACTTCCGCTCATCTTCGGAGCATGGAGAACAGCATTAATTTTTTCTGTTGCAAATGCACTGTTATTGCTTTTCGTACGAATCCCAGCAGAAGAAAAGGCACTGCAAAAATTGAAAAGAATTTAAAGCAGCCGATATTTTCTTTTATTATCCCCTTTCTATCATAAGAATAAGATGAACAATCGTTGAACAAGGAGAGGAAGGATGTGAAAAATAACAAATACCTGATAGAATAGAACATAAGATTTTGATTATTTTTACTACTACACCTATATAGATAGAGAGGATAGGGATGAATATGTGGCCTTTTCCCAAGCGGAAAAAGAATGAAGTAAAGGCAAAAAAGGATACTACATGGCTGCCAAAGACCAAATCGATGAGAGGGAAATAGAGATTTTGGCTAGTAAAGTAAGATGGGCTCTGCAGCATTCAGTTAATAAAGAAATTATTTTTTTATGCATCGGGTCCGATCGTTCGACAGGAGATTCGCTCGGCCCTCTCGTTGGAACGATGCTGAAAAAAGAAAAAATTCCCTATCCTATATACGGTACGCTGGAAGAGCCTGTCCACGCTTTAAATTTAGAAAAGGTTTTAAAGGAAATTTATAAAACACATAGTGATCCATTGGTGTTTGGAATTGATGCTTGTTTAGGGGATGAACATCAAATTGGCTTTATTCTCTTTAAAGAAGAACCGTTTATCCCGGGAAACGCTCTTAATAAAGCTTTGCCTCAAGTAGGGGATTTGCATTTGAGAGCAATAGTGAATTATTTAGATCCGCTATCACCTGCACAGTCTTTAAATAACACCCGGCTTTACACAGTGATCAATCTTGCAAAAGCAATTACGAAAGTGATCACTAAGACACTTTCTACTGAAAAGATTTCATTAACATAAAAAGTAAAAATTTTTTGGCTCTGCAAAATCGCTATTCTTCCTATTTATCTGTACTTTTCCAGTGTAATAGAAGGGGTTTGATCTTTACAGAAAGAGTAAGTTATAATTTTTATAAGGTATACGATATACAATAAAGGGAAGAGGGATGGACAATTGGCAAACAATTGGTCAGAGGAGAATTTGCTCTCTATACGGGAAAGAGCATATTTGCACTTAAAAGACTTAATATTGGACGGTGAGCTTAAGACGGGAGATCGTCTAGTAGAGAGGGAGCTGGCTGAAAAACTAAATATTAGTCGCACACCGATCCGTGAAGCCTTATTCAGATTAGAGTCACAGGGTTTTGTAAAAACAGTGCCAAGAAAAGGTGTTATTGTGGCGGATATTTCAGATAAAGAGATTATTGAAGTATTCACTATCCTTTCTTCTTTGGAGGTCTTGGCTGCGAAGTTAGCTGTTCAAAAGCTTGACGATGAAACGAAGCAAAAGTTTGCTCACTATATAGAAGAGGTAGAAACACAGCTAAAAGATGAGAAAGAATCAGATTTTTCGGACTTGCATACCGAATTAAATTACTTGTTATACAGTTCTGCAAAAAATGCCAAACTACATGAAATGCTAAGCAGCTTAACCGATTACATAAGGGCTTTTGCAAAAACAGGATTTAAAAAGTCGGGAAGACCCAGACAATCTATGGAAGAACACCTTAATATTATGAAGGCAATCATTAATCAGGAAGCTGAAATGGCAGAGTATTTAACCAAAATCCACATTGAAAATTCAAAAAAAGCTTATATAGAGGCAGTCAATCAAGACAAAAAAGCTAAAGAAAAACTCTAAAAGATCAGGAAGGACATAGAAGTCCTTCTTTTTCATTCATTTGAAATGAGGAGAAGCTACATCATTCCTATTATATAGCCAACGTATGAAGACTATCAGACTTGCAAACGGAGGAACAGGAATAGTTTGTTGCAATTGTCTAAATTTTTAAAATCATTTGACTAAAAACTATCTTTAGTGATATATTGATTTTAATCTTTTTGACTTGTTACTAGAGATACTAAAAGAAGGAGGGATAAGATGAAGGGATTTGGATAGTAGACAGAGAATAAAAAGCCGATTGAGGGAATTCTTGTCCATCAGCCTGTTGGAGATTAGGCTGAAAAATGGCAAGAAATAATTTTTCGGAGATGTTGGTATACAATGCACAGTATACAAAAGATGAAAAACAAGATTAAAGAGAGAATACTATCTCTGTAAAAAAATAAAAGCGCTTTCTATTTGCTGTTTTTGTCTATAAAAGGAAAATATAATGAGTTGCTTTTGTACAAGTATTTTTTGCTGCTCAACTCTTCCTTCTTGCCAATGAGTATGAAATAAAGCATTGATTTGCCTGGCTTTTTATCTTATTAAACATTGGAGGAAAGATATGGAACTAACATTAGCTCACTGGCTTTATGCGCTTGTTACTGTGGCAGTTATTTCTACAATGCTCTTTAGAAAAGGGGTTGTTTTGCCTGTTATCATTGGTACATTTTTAGTAGCTATTGTATATAAAGGCAATGTTATTTCTGGATTTCAAGCAGTTTTTAACGCGAATCTTGTAGCAGCTAAAGAACTTTTCAGCATCTTTCTTATCATTTCTTTAATGATTGCTCTCCTCAATTCTTTAAAGGACTTAGGAGCTGATAAGAAATTAATTGCTCCTATACAAAAAGTAATGGTAAACGGACATGTCTCTTATTTTATTTTAATTATTATCACTTATGTTATTTCACTCTTTTTCTGGCCCACTCCTGCTGTGCCGCTCATTTGTGCTTTGCTCGTACCAGCAGCTGTCCGGGCAGGCCTTCCATTGATGACTGCCGGAATGGTTATTGTCATTGCAGGGCAAGGAATGGCGCTTTCTTCCGATTATATTATCCAGGTCGCCCCTATGCTCAGCGCAAAGGCAGCGGGAATTGATAAACTATTGGTTACTGATAAAGTGTTGGTTCTTTCCCTTGTGACTGGCTTGAGCGCTCTTTCCATTGTTTATATGAAAGCCCGAAAAGCGATTTCACAAAATTCAGCTGCTAGATCGGAAGCTGATTTTAATGAAGAGGAAAAGGCTTACTTCAATGTCGCTGATGAACTAGCTGCAACGGTAGATGAAAATGCAGAAATCGTTCAACGAAAACAAACATGGGGGAAAGTATTTGCAGTAATCGTTCCTTTATCAATGTTAGCGGTTATGATTTATATGTTTTCAACAAAGCTTGTTGGCGGTTCTGGATTTGAAGGAACAGACGGAGCGGCTTTTGTCGGAGGGGTAGCGACTATCCTATTAATATTAGCTACGATTGCTTTTAATCGCATTCATGCGCTTGATAAAATTAGTGACCATTTAACAGAAGGATTTGTCTTTGCTTTTCGAGCGATGGCTCCTGTTATTCCGATTGCTGGCTTCTTTTTTATGGGTAGTGGAGAATTCACAGGCTCGATCCTCTCTTTAAAGGAAGGAGCTGCTACGCCAGCCTTTCTCTTTGATATGGTACAGGCAGGTCAAACTTTTATTCCTCAGAACGCTCTATTTGCTGGGATTGGTATTCTTATTGTAGGTTTAATTACTGGACTGGATGGTTCTGGATTTTCTGGTCTTCCACTAACAGGGGCATTGTCTGGTGCATTAGCAGACGGAGTAGGGATGGACCCGTCAACGATGGCCGCGATCGGACAAATGGGAGCGATCTGGGGAGGAGGAACCATTGTTGCCTGGTCTTCACTTGTAGCTGTAGCAGGCTTTCTTCAATTGTCGCCGATTGAACTGGCCAGAAAGAATTTTATCCCGGTTATAGTTGGGTTATTTATTGCGACATTGCTGGCTATTGTAATTTGGTAATGACAGCTTCAAAGGCGATTGTTTAGCATGCAGGACGACCTGAAAGACAGAAACCAACTGTTCTTTTGGATCGTCCTGTTTTAAAGTAGGAAAGAAAGGAGAGTGAGATTATGAGAGTTGGTTTGATAGGGATAGGAAAATTAGGCACGGCCATGATGAAGCATTGGTCTGACAGCAATCAAACAGTAGCAGTATATCACCCAGACAAGTTGAAAGCAGAAAAGTTTGTTCAACATTATCAACACGGACAGGTACTCATGGAGAAAGATCTTCTAAACTTAGATATTCTTGTTCTAGCTTTGCCGGCGAAAGAGGTCATTCCGTTTATTGAGCAATTTATAGCTAAAGAAATCGGTACTTCCAGCATGCATGTCGTTAACATGGCTACCACTCTTTATACGAAAGAAGTAAAACACAAATTTCCGCACTTATCCATTTATGGGGTAAAGTTTATGGGTCATAGCAGAGAGTTACTGGAGCGGGGGAATGGCCTATTTATTGCAGAGTCCCCATTGCCATCTAGCATCCAAAAAATATTTCAATTTCTCGGTGAAATCAAGCAGGATAGTGAAGAGCGGCTAGTTCAAGTGAATAAATTAGCAACTTATCATGCAGTTAAAACAGCCTTAGACATTGAACGTGAATTCACAAAGAAAGAACTTGATATAAAATATGTCGAACGAGCGTTAACTTCCATTGCTCCCGAAGTGTTGCGTTCTTACAGTGAAGGAACACTTGGTCATTTCGGGAGAGAGGTCGCAGCTGAATTGCAGAGGGAGCGTAGAAATATTCTCGACAGGACATAAAAGGGAAGGCATAAAAGAAAGGCTGGCCCATATGTGAAGTTTATTTGCATACGAGCCAGTCTTTTTGAATATTTAGGGGGTCAGTAGCTGCAACATAAATAGGTATATCGCCACACACCCAATATAAAGGAAGGTAAACCCAAGATTCCAATTAGATATCTTGTAGGAGCTTTCTTTTGCAATATTGGACATCAAACCAATCGTTGCATTATACGGTCCTACTAAGAATGCAGACACCGCCCCAGCAAGCATGGCAACAGTCAGAACGGCTGGAGAAATTCCAATGACATCAGGAGCTAAAGCCTCTGCCATTAGAGCGAGCGTAACAGCAGGATGCAAACCGATAAAGGCAAAAGCCAAAGGGATAAGAGGCAGCAATATTAAAAAGAATTCTACGCCAATGACATTGATCAGGCTTGTAATCCAATCATATAGCAATTCATTGGTATGAGAGATTTTGATGGTTGAAATGAAAAAACCAGCAGACAGGTAAATAAAAAACTGATCCTTCATGCCAATAGAAAAAGCTCTAAAATGCTCCAATAATTGTTTGCCAAATGCTTTTCCTTTCCTTAATAAGAGCGACCAGACAAACGCAAAGGGAATAACTGCTAATGATACAAGAGTTAAAAAGGAATAAGAGAATTGCAGTTCAGCGATAGAAATAGTTACATTGAAAATAAGAATAGCGAGCAAAATTTGCCATACCCGGCCCGCACGACTCGCTGGATGTTGTTCTACACTGACAGCCATTTCATGCATCGAGATACTGTCAGAAGAGAGGGGCATCTTTTTGGCTTTGCGGGAGCCTATGTACCAATCCATCAGCAATCCAAATAAACTTAATGGAATAAGGTAAGGAAGAACAGAAACCCAGCTTACACCTGTCATTACAATTACAATTCCAACGATAGGGGTTACTGGTGCCCATGTTAAAGGCATGGCAAACCCGCGTGTAATTGCCCGGCTCATAAAGCGCTCTTTATGCTGAACAGGGAAAATGCTGAGGGCGGGCCTAATGGAATGATAAGTCATTGGCAAAGTAGCTAAATTCATAAAAATACTAAAAAATAAGAGATACCAGAAGTAAGCATATAAAGGTGTCCAGATGTTTTTACCTTCTTCTGAATAAGAGACTGAATACTGCTTCCATATTCACCAAGTCGAATAGGTATGCCTAATATAGGAATAAGTACAAACATGGTTAGCAAGTCGAGCATCGGGCCGAAGGAGAGAAGGTATTCCTGCCAAGATGCCCCGCTTGTCCAAAGCAGCCATAGGCCAGAGGCTAGAAAAATACTTCCCAATATTTGAACGAATTTTTTGGTTGCCCAAAATGTAATTGCCACCGCCGTAAGACAAAGAACAGAGAGAAGCGGCTGGATATCCCACTGGGGGAAGAGAGCAGAGAATAAATAGAAAGTGATAAGAACCAAAAACAAAAATCTGAGCATATGATCACCTAGCCTTTAATAATAGAGCGGACCCCGGTGTATAATGTGAATTCGAAACACCACTCTTTTAATCGTGGAACGTTCTTTTATAGAAAAAGGTATACCAAAAAGGGCTGTTCAAGCAATATTTTCTTAGTTTTTTCATAATTATATAATAATTTTGGTATTTGGTATACAATTTTATTGTTTTTTTTAATATTCATAGTATAATAAAACTAATTAATCAGTGGAGGGGTCAAAATGTATAACTTTTTATTTGGTTCTAAAAGAGCAATGGAGAAAGCAGAAAAAAAATTATTGAGATTGAGAAAAACACTTAATTTCTAAAGAATTGCAGGGCTATTCCATTGAATAGCCCTATTTTTATACATAGAGGCTTCAAAAGAAGGTAAATAAAAAAGTCGGAGAGAATAGTTTTTCTCTCCGACTGGGAAGCCGATTGTCTGCACGATTAGCTAAACAGCTACATGTTCTGATTTAACAAGTTTAGAATGCATCGAATCGGTACTATTCCCAGAAGCTTTAACAATTTCATCTAATTCTTCACGCGCCGCTTCAATGCTTTCAAATTTCTCAAAAAATTTAATGCCAATGTGATTGACGTATTCTTTTCCTTCATATTCTTCAAACAACTGAATTTTCATATCGTCATCTAACACTTCCGCAATGGTATACTTAGCCTTTAGATTATCAAAGAAATAAAAGTGATAAGTTTCAACCGGCTTTAATCCTTCATTATCGAGTACGGTTTGGAACGTATCTTTATTTGTTAATACTACATATTTTCCCACTTTCAACACTCCTTCATTAGATTAATTAATTTAAACTACTCTTGGAAAGGAAGACAAAGAAAGGTAACTATCTTTTTTGGTGTTTTGTATACCAAATAATTCTATATCCCAGTCTAAACGATATTTTTTAAAAGTTCAAGCTGTATTCTAAATATTTTAATAATTCTAATATATATTTGCTTTTTTTCTTTAGAAAGGCTATAATTTGGGCAGATATCCATTTTCATTTAATAAACAGAAAAGGAGCAGTGCTATGCCGAAAGTCAAACTTCATGTAGATGGATCCATTGTAGAACAAGAAGTAAAGGACAATGCTAATTTAGTCGTTTTGGCAGCGATCAGACAATTTCCTAAATTAAAGTATGGTTGTGGGATGGGTAGATGCACGAAATGCACCTGTCAAGTGATTGAAGGTACAGAGTCTCTCGGACCGCCAAACTGGAAAGAAGAAAAAATGCTCGGTGACAAAGTAAATGAGGGTTACCGGCTAACTTGTCAGTTAACAATCACAGGTGATGTTGAATTGTCGCAAGAAAACATTTCAATAAAGCCGCCCAAAAAACGAACCACTGCTACGATGAAGTAGTTTTTATTTTTTAACAATAAAGGTATACAAAATGCCAAAAGTCAAAAGCTGTTCAGGAGTTGATTGGCAATGAAGTGTTACAACTTAACGAAAATGACGTGGGAAGAAGTGGAGTCAGCGTTAGAAACTGTTCAGCTTGCAGTTGTACCTGTTGGTGCTCATGAACAGCATGGACCGCATATGACAGAAAGCTGCGATGCTGTACTGGCAGAGAAAATGGCTGAGCGGCTCGGTGATAGGATGTTTCCTTACGTGCTGATTACTCCAACAATTAGTATGGGCGTATCGCCACATCATTTGAATTTTCCTGGGACAATTTCTCTGCAGCCAGATACGTTAATCGCTATTTTAAGAGATGTTGTCTCGTCTTTACAACATCACGGTATTAAAAAGTTCTTGTTTTTAAATGCGCATGGTGGAAATATGGCTACCCTAAATACAGCATCCGCACTTTTGTCTAAAGAATTTGAAGTGGAAGTTTATTATGCTAAAACGACTGCTGCCGCAAAAGAATCTATAAAAAGTTATATTTCTTCTCCATTATTTGGACACAGCTGTGAGAGAGAAGTGTCCGAAGCCCTTTATTTAGCTCCAGAACTTGTACGTAAAGATAAGATAACAAAGGGAGAGATTCAAATTGAGGGAAGGTGGCGGCAGCTAAGGCCCGGCGGTGCTATTCAAGGCTTTTATCGTTATGAGGAGATGACAAAAAACGGCTGTATTGGAAATGCCATGGAGGCGAGTCGTGAAATAGGAGAAAAGATTGTCGAGGAGGCGCTTAACCGTCTGACGGAAGAGCTTTTGGAGTTGTTAGATTTAGAGAGAGTGAATATCAATGAGTTGAATTTTTGAAAAATTTGAAATATTATGTTTACAAATAAAGAGAAATAGTTTAGTATCAGTTCTAGAGGTATACCAAATAGTTTAATATAGTTCAAAAAGAGAGGGATAGAAGAGCCAATCTTTTTATTTTTTAAACACATTTGGTATACAAAATATCAAATACCAATTTAAGTGCACCAATAAACCTAAGGAGGAGATTCATTATGACAGGTTTGTTATCGAAAGACGAATTTCGGAAAGAGTTAGAAGAAGCGATCAAGGGCAATCACAGCCAAAAGGCGCCATTCACTATTGCTTGGGCTGAAGGAAAATTGGAAAGAAAGCATTTTGCTAAATGGGCTGAAAATCACTACCATTACGTCGGGCCGTTCGCGGATTACCTGGCCTACATTTATCACAATACTCCTGATAATCCCAAATACACTTCTGCAAAAGACTTTACTTTACAAAACATGTATGAAGAAGAAATCGCTGCTGATCGCCATACTGATTTGCTCATTCGATTTGCAGAAGCTTGTGGAACAACGGGCGAACGCGTAATGGATCCAAATAATATGGCACCTACTACATTGGGCCTCCAAAGCTGGTGCTATGCAGTAGCGGCTCGTGAACATTTTGTTGTTGCCACTGCAGCTTTAGTTGTCGGTTTAGAATCTCAAGTTCCTGATATTTATAGAAAGCAAACACCAGCTTTACGTGAGGCATACGGATTTACAGATGAAGAAATTGAATTCTTCGATTTGCATATTGTATCGGATGAGATTCATGGAGAGCGCGGTTACAAAATTGTACTCGACCATGCCGATACACCTGAACTCCAGCAACGTTGCCTAGAAATCGTTCGTGTAGGGGCAAAGATGCGGCGGATGTATATGGATGGCTTATGGAGAGAGTATCTGGAGAAAGATCTTGGAGCATTAGTCCAATCTTAATGAACAATTAAACAATCAGCTCAATAAAGAGGTTTTAACTGGATGAGCATTTATAGCGGACCGTCAAATTTAATCTTGTGAAATCGAGGTTGTGAGTGACGGTCCGTTTTTCTTAGGGAATTTGTTTTCGCAAGAAAGGAAAGACATTAAGAAGAAAAGGTGATAATTGTGTTGACAACCAAAGTAATTACGTTCAGCAATTACATTAATGGCCAGTGGACAGAGTCTACAAGCGGCCGAACATTCGATAGTCTTAATCCTGCTAATAAAGAAGAAATCGTTGGTACGTTTCAAGCCTCAAATGATCAAGACATACAGCTTGCTATTGAAGCGGCCAACCGAGCTTTTCCGCAGTGGGCACAGACAGCTCCTTCCAAGCGGGCAGCTATCTTGAATCAAGCAGCAAGTATATTGGAAGAAAATGCAGATAAGCTGGCGGAGGAGTTAACCCGAGAAGAAGGAAAGCATATTAAGGATGCTAGAAATGAGGTCATAAGATCCGCACAAACATTTCGCTACTATGCGGTAGAGGGGCAGAGCTTTACCGGAGAAACATTTCCGAACGATGATCCTCATATGAACGTGTCAACGGAAAGGGAACCGCTTGGTGTGGCTAGTGTGATTACTCCATGGAACTTTCCGCTTTCTATTCCGGCTAGAAAGATTGCGCCAGCTTTGATTACTGGCAATACGGTTGTATTCAAGCCTTCATCTGATACCCCGCTCATTGCTTTGCGTCTCGTTGAGGCATTACATAATGCCGGCATTCCTGAAGGTGTTATTAACTTCGTTACAGGAAAGTCATCGGACATAGGCGATCTGCTTGTTACCCATCCCTCGGTAAAGGCGGTTACTTTTACAGGATCAACGGCTGCAGGAGAGGATATTCACCGGAAATCATCCTTTACTACCCGGACACAAATGGAATTGGGAGGAAAAAACCCGATTATTGTTATGGATGACGCCGATATTGAACTAGCAGTGAACTTAACGATTAATGGTGGATTTTCCTTAACCGGACAGGCGTGCACTGGAACGAGCCGAGTGATTGTTCTAGAGGACGTGAAAGAAAGCTATATTCAAAAGCTAATTGAGAAAACAAGTGAGTTGAAAATTGGCAGTGGTTTTGAGGATGGAGTAAAAATTGGACCGCTCGCCAATGAAAAGCAGCTTAAAAATGTTTTGAAATACATTTCCTATGGAAAAGAAGACGGCGCTTCTTTAGTGTATGGCGGTGAACAGCTGACGGGAAAAGAATATCGTAATGGATTTTATGTGCAACCGGCTGTTTTCACAGATGTCAGGCCGGATATGCGAATTGCAAGAGAAGAGATTTTTGGACCTGTTGTGGCGGTTATAGCAGTAGAAACATACGAAGAGGCTATAGCAATTGCCAATGATGTCGAGTATGGGTTATCAGCATCGATCGTCACAAATAACCTGAAGATTGCCCATCAATTTACAAAAGAAATTCAAGCGGGAACGGTCAAAGTAAATCGAACAACCACCGGTAACTTAATGAATGCTCCTTTCGGAGGCTTGAAAAAATCAAGCACCTCTACATTCCGTGAATCGGGTAGAACGGGGTTAGAATTTTTCACTCAAGTGAAAACAGTTTATATCGGTTATTAATAAAGAAAAGTAGAGGAGAACATAAATGAAAAAAGTATTAAAGCTAGAATTAGAAGAAGCGAAATTAATGATTGAAGCAGCAAAACAAAAATCAGAAGAAATACAGGTGCTCGAAACCATTGCCATAGTTGATGACGGAGGGAATCTTCTGGCCCTTGAACGGATGAATGGAGCGAGAATCACTGGACCGGAAATCGCCATCGCAAAAGCTTATACGGCATCCGGTCACAAGCGGTCTACCCATCTATTCAATAAAGAACCAAATGGACCTGCTCTTCCGGGAAATGAAGCATTTGGCATTCAATTGATGATCCCGGGTAAGTTTGCTGTATTTGTCGGTGGTTTTCCAATAGTGGTGAACGGTGAAGTAATTGGTGGAATCGGCATTAGCGGAGGGAATGGAGGACAGGATACGGCGGTTGGAACCGCTGCTTTGCAAGCCTTGCAGCAGCACCTTGAAAAAGACGGCTTAGAGGTAATCACAGAAGCTGATATAAAAAAATAAACATAGCGGGGACCTCATTCATAGTACCTGTCCAGGGTGGATGAGGTCCTTATTCGCCAATGGCTGAAGGCCCCATTCATTTTTATTAGAGAGAAAGGAAGATTTATTTGAAAGCTTATGTGGATTTAGCTATTGGGTTTGCCCGAACTGGTGTAACCGGCTATGGAGGCGGTCCTTCTACTATTCCGCTAATTGAGTACGAAGCAGTAGAAAAGTACAAGTGGGTGACAGAAGAGGAGTTTGGAGAAATACTAGCGCTTGCTAACACGTTACCTGGACCGATCGCTACGAAAATGGCAGCCTATATCGGGTTTAAAGTAAAAGGAAATTTAGGAGCAACTGTGGCGATTCTTACGCATATTGTGCCATCTATTGTGGCGATGATTTTCTTATTGGGAGCACTGTATACTTTTCGACAGTCGCCAATAGTGAGCGGGATGGTTCAAGGCGTGACTCCAGTGATTGGATTTATGCTTGCAGAAATGGCCTATCGTTTTTTTGAAAATGGACGCAAGGGGCTAGGGCTATCAAGAATGCTTATATTTTCTATCGCTTCCCTCATATTTGTAGAACCGCTTGGCCTGCATCCCGGTATCTTAATCGCTGTTTTCCTCGCTACCGCTTTCTTCATTGCCTCCTACAAGGAAAAGGAAGCAGCTCGTGCAAATGAAAACAACATGCAAAGAAAGGAAAAAAGCTTATGATCTATTGGGATATTTTTTGGGCATTCTTCATTGCTAATTTGCTTGGCTACGGAGGCGGGCCATCAACCATTCCGTTGATTCAAAATGAAGTGGTTGAAAATTACGACTGGATGTCATTATCAGACTTTGCCGATGTGTTAGCGATTGCCAATGCGCTGCCAGGCCCCATCGCAACGAAACTGGCAGGCTTTATCGGGTATGATTTAGGGGGTGTTCTTGGTGCCGTGATAGCACTAGCGGCGACAATCCTTCCTTCTGCTATTGCCGTTATTATTTTATTTAAGTTTATAAACTTATTTAAAGATTCCCCTAAGGTTAAGTTGATGACAAAATCAGTTCAGCCAATTATTGCTGTATTACTCGCAGTGATGGCTTATCAATTTTTTTTAACGGCTTTTGAAGATAGCGGGGTATTCCACCTTTTATTATTGACGTTAGCCAGTTATTTGACACTTGGAAAACTAAAGGTCCATCCGTCATTAGTCATCGTTTGTGCTCTTTTTTACGGGGGATTTTTTTTATCATGATGGAGAGTAAGGAAGCTTGAAATAAAAAGCGGGTGATTATATGGAGATGAATTGGAAAGAGGAAAGTTTTTTATCCATACGGGAGTATGCCTATTTATATTTAAAAGAACGGATTCTTGAAGGGAAATATAAAGCAGGGGACCGTCTAATTGAAAGAGAGCTTGCTGCAAAGTTAGCCATTAGCCGTACACCGATCCGTGAGGCTCTATTTCGTCTCGAATCTCAAGGGTTTGTTCAAACAGTGCCAAGAAAAGGTGTTGTCGTTTCAGAGATTTCTGAAGAAGAGGTTATTGAAGTATTTACCATTCTTTCTTCATTAGAAGTGCTTGCAGCAAAATTAGCCGCACAGAGGATGGATGAAGAGACACAAAAAGAATTAGACGAAAAAATCCAACAGTTATTAAAGCTAGAAGAACAAGGGGAAGAAGATTTTAATAGTGAACACATCCAGATGAATCATCTTCTTAATAAGGCAGCCAAGAGTCCAAAATTATTCGAGATCTTATCGGGTTTAACAGATTATATTCATATGTCAGCAAATATGGGGTATGAAACGCCCGGAAGAAGAAAGGAGTCCTTAAAAGAACATCTTGATATTATGAAGGCTCTACGCAATAAAGAAATAGAAATGGCTGAATACTTAATGAGAATACACATTGAAAACTCTAAAAAAGCATATATCAGCTATATTCAACAAGTGAAAGAAAAAAGAACGAAAAACTAATAGTGTATAGACAGTTTATACGTAAAAATTCTGACATTTTTATATTGTTAGAAAATTCGTAATATGGTATATTGTATACCAAACAAAAGAGGAGGAAGAAAAAATGCCTAACATTCATTTTATTAATAGCCAAAAAACATTGGAAGTTCCGGAACACTCTAATATTTTAAGAATGTCTCTCCGCTATGATGGGGAATTGCCAAATCGCTGCGGCGGCGGAATTTGTGGTACCTGTGTATTTAAGACAGAAGAAGGGGCCGAATTTCTCGATAACGTAAAAATACAGGAAAGAAGAAAATTAGGAGAAGAGTGGCTGGAAAAAGGCTATCGATTAGGCTGCCAGACATTTGTGACTACAGGTGATATTGCTGTTTCCTGGGATGAGGAAGTCACTCAACAAGTGAAAAAGAGAAAACCAGATAAACTGAAAAAAGAAGTATCCACGACTAAATAAATGCTTTTATCCAATTACTTCTTGAGAATCCCTGACAAAATCAATTTATAAGAGGTGACAGCATGTGGGTCTGCAATAGTCATATGAAAGAAGCGTTAACATTATTAGAAGCACCTCATATCAGTAAAACTCCTTATCAAATTAAATGTTCTCTTTGCAATGATCGCGCAGTGGCCAAAATCTATTATGCACATGAGCCTCTTAGCTATAAACGCAAGCAAACACTCTATTACTTAACAAAAAGTGAGCCAAAACAATCTGTTTAAAATAATGTCCCTGTTAAAGATAAACGTTTTTTAACAGATCATTGGAGCGAAAGGCGGCCATTGCCCCTATAGGAGCGCACGTGACACAGAGGATGATGGATTGCTGCAGGGAAAATCAACAATTAAGTAGAACAGAGTCAACATACTAATTAGGCAGCGATGAACGTTCATTCGAAAAGTTTTTTTAAAGTATAAACACTAATAAGAAGTAAACAGTCATTCAAATCATTATTATAGGAGGATCTTTCGGTGAACGATCACCAGAACAAATTATATGATATCACGGTAATTGGTGGAGGGCCTGCTGGACTTTTTACTGCTTTCTATGGAGGAATGCGCCAGTCTTCCGTTAAAATCATTGACAGCATGCCTCAATTAGGCGGACAATTAGCCGCACTCTATCCCGAGAAATTTATTTATGATGTAGCAGGATTTCCGAAAATTCGTGCTCAAGAGCTTATTGATGCTTTAAAGGAGCAAGCTCTCTTATTCAATCCGGCTGTTGCACTTGAAGAGTGTGCGCTACATGTTGAAAAACAAGTGGATGGCTTTAAAATTACAACGGATAAAGCCATCCACTTCTCAAAAACAATTATTATTACAGGCGGAGCAGGAGCTTTTGAACCGAGACGCTTGCCGCATGAATCAGCTGGTTTATATGAATCGAAAAATCTTCATTATTTTATTAACGATCTTCATCAGTTTGCTGATAAGAAGGTTGTCATTAATGGCGGAGGAGACTCGGCTGTAGACTGGGCATTAATGATTGAACCGATTGCCAGAGAAGTAACTCTTATTCATCGGCGAGATAAGTTTCGTGCTCATGAACATAGCGTCAATCAATTGAAACAATCGAGTGTCAATATTTTAACTCCTTATCAGATTAAAGAGTTAAGAGGAAAGGGAAAATTGGAAAAAATTATTGTTGCTAATAACCAAACATCTGAAGAAAGACTAATAGAATTAGATGATTTAATCGTAAACTTTGGCTTTATATCAAGTCTGGGAGAAATAAAGAACTGGGGGCTTGATATTCAAAAGGGGAGTATCGTTGTGAATTCCAAAATGGAAACAAATATTCCGGGGATTTATGCAGCAGGAGATATATGCACATACCCTGGCAAAGTAAAGCTGATAGCAGTAGGTTTTGGTGAGGCTCCGACGGCAGTTAATAATGCAAAGGCTTATATGGATCCACAGGCAAGAGTGCAGCCGCTTCACAGCACATCCATAGGGCTGCCTGAAGCAGTCCCGATAGGAAAATAGATAAAGGGAAGGAGATTAAGGGTGGCCAAATATACAATTGTGGATAGAGAAACTTGTATTGCATGCGGATCTTGTGGGGCAGAAGCACCAGAAATTTTTGATTATGATGAAGAAGGAATCTCCTACGTCTTGTTAGACGATAATCAAGGAACAACTCCCATACCAGATAATTTAACCGAAGGGCTTGAAGATGCATTTGATGGCTGTCCAACGGAGTCTATTCGGATTTCTGATGCATCGTTCGACGGGGATCCAAACAAGTTCGAGTAATGAAAGCAGGAGGGCGGAATTGTCATGATGAACAAAGGAGTAAAAAGTAACATTGAAAAAAGATTGCAAGAATTAAATATTCAACTGCCTGATGCGCCATCTAATCCACACCCATTTATTCCTGGTGTAATTTCAGGAAATACGGTTATATTGTCAGGACAAACCCCAAAGGTAGATGGCCGTCAAAAATATGTTGGGGTGGTCGGTACGTCAGGCATCAGCATGGAGGAGGCGCAGGATGGGGCAAGGATATGCGTAGTGAATTTACTAGCTTCCTTAAAGGAAATTCTCGGGAACTTGAATAGAGTGACAAAAGTACTTAAAGTAAATGGATATGTGGCGGCAGACAGCCAATTTAAAGATCATCCCCTAGTGATTAATGCAGCCTCTGACTTGCTAAACGATATTTTCGGAGAAGAAAATCAGCATGCGCGTATAGCCGTTGGAATGTCCTCATTGCCTGGAGGAGCGCCTGTAGAAGTAGAGATGATAGTAGAATTTGAATAATTTCTATGAAAGGGTTTACATTGTTGTGTAACTGTGCTAAATTAAAAACATCGAATAATTCAGATTATTTCGAAAAAAGAAGGGATGAGTAGTTAGATGATCTGGACGGCTGGTCCCTTTAAGCAGGAGCTCATCAAAGACTATAACAATATTAATCTTCGGATGTTTGACATTGGAGTTAAACGTCAAAAGGTTGATATTATGGGGGATAAAGTATTGATTCTCGCCTATCATAAGAGAATTCCAACTCTTAAATTTTTGGACGAGACCAATCGCTCGATTACCCGGATGACAGATATGGCTATCATTGATGCTTACAAGGAGCACCTGAAAAAAATCATTGAAGAAAAGTACGGAATGAAGGTACTTTCCATTTTAAAAGATTATGATCCTTTCACTGAACTTTCAGCTACAGTAATTATCCTTGACCAAGATGTCAGTTTTTACATGTCAAAATAAACAGTTTAATAGGATGACTGGTAAAGTGAACTCTTAAGAGCGCATAAAAACCGTCAGTACATTCATGTAGATTTAGGTCTGCATGATTTGTATTGGCGGTTTTTTTGTTATAAAAACTAGAGGGGGCAATGGAATGAAAACAGTAAAAGACGTATTGCATGCTTTGGATGAGATGACTGGAGGGAGAGTAGTAAAGTCATTATCAGACATTACGAGGGGAGAGCATCCTTTTGTTGTCATGAAATCTTCTAATCTCCCAGGGAAAGAAGTAATTGAGACACCAGGCCTTGTCTACGGTGATTTAGAAAGAGAAGTAAAAAAGGTTGCTGTAACCATGACAATGACAGAAGGAAGCATTGAACTGGCTGGAGCTACTGGAGTAGATGCGATTGTTGCTCATCATCCCATAGCAGAAGCGGCCAACTCAGGTGGGGTTACATTAAAAAATTATTTGGATCTCTACAATGTGGCTGCATTCGAATTGCACGAAGCTTTTCACGGGCTCCATCCAGGCATCTCTTTTCTGCATGGACATGAAGTTTATCGGACCGAAATCAATTATGGGGGCATTCATGGAAACGTCTTATTTGTAGGAAAGGCTTTTCCTGAAGTACAGACACTCGGTGATATGCTAAATCGACTAGATAATTTTATGGGTTTGCAGCATGAAGAGGATCTTTTATTCACAGAAAAAGAAGTACGCGATACTCCCTCATTGACTGAAACGAGTGTCGTTACGCGAGGAAGGATTATATTGGGGGATGAACATACGTCGGTAAACAATATTTTGCATATTTTTCCCCACACAGGGTTTTCTCCTGAACATTTGCGGCAAGCAGCAAAAGAACACCCTGAAGCAGATACAATTCTCGCTTCCATCAGCCGGGTTTATGATGGCCACGTACTGATTGAGATGGCAAAGGAACTCGGACTGAATTTTATCATTGGGAATTGCCACGTATTAGAAATACTTGAAAATGGCCTGCCGTTAGCTTATGCCTTAGATCAACTGCTGCCGGATGTAGAAATAGTCGTTTTTCGGGAGCGAGTAACGAGTACTGCCTTGCATGAAATGGGCACTCTGCCAATGAAACAATACGCAAAACAAATGGCCGGCAAGTATCTTGTAAATAAAAAATCGGTGCAATTATCTTAGTAAGATAAGGAGATGAAGATGTGAGTGAAGTAAAAAAAGTAGCTGAAGATGTTATCGCTTTAGATGCTGAAACAGTCATTCCCACTCCTGACAGGAGAAAATGGTCAAGAATTGAATTTATAGGCTTAGCCTTAATCGTTGCTTCACTGCTAGTCATGCTAGTGTCTCCAAGCACCTTATCGGGTCTGTTTAATTCTATCGTTGATCAAGTATTTTCAGTTGTTGTCAATGTGTTTTTAACAGGGACTGTCGGCGTTACTATTATCGTCAGCGTAATCATAGGGAGGACGTTAGAAAGACTGGGGTTTACCGATGCATTGATTCGAGTCTTTGTGCCAATTACTAAGCTGTTAAAAATCAACTCAGCCGTTGTTATTCCGAGCATTTACAATATTTTAGGTGATATTAATGCAGCCGGGAAGATCGCTGGTCCAATCTTGGTTAGATCCGGAGCGACAAAGGATGAACAAAAAATTGCTGTGGCCACAATGGTGCAATCCCAGCAATCGTTTTCTACATTTATGTTAGGAATGATGGCTTTAACTGCCGTTGGAGCAAATGCTTTTGCAGTAGTAGTGTTAGCTGTATTTATGCCGGTCATTATCGTGCCTTTCATCCTCTCTAAGACTCTCTACCGTGATACGAAAGCTGTTCAACTTGAGAGCTTACCCAAGTTTACTCCTAATACCGGCGCTTTGCCGACAGTATTCAATGCTGCTCGTGAAGGAGCGGAACTCGTTTTCCTTCTGATCATTCCGGCTGTCGCTGTTGTTTTTGCTATGATTGGGGTTTTAGAATATGCTGGTATTTGGTCATCTGTTGAATCAGGGCTATCGACAGTCTTGCTAGCTTTAAGCATTCATCCTGAAACAGGCATTCTTTCTATTCTGGCTACCCCGACACTTGCTATGGCCCAGCTATCTGAAACTGCTGCTTCCATCGATCCTCGCCTTGTCATTGGCTCGTTTATTTTGGCTTCTTCCGGGCTGCCTTTAGCTACCGTATTGGGACAAGTTCCAGTTATATGGGGGACTCATTCCGACTTAAGTGAAAAGGAAGCATTGGGGGCTGCTGTTTTAGGAATTGCGATGCGAATCGTAACTGCTTTTCTAATTGTTTATTTCTTGACTCCCATATTAACTTAAGAAACAGGCGAAGAAGAGTTGTATTATAGAAAAGAGTGAAGGTGCATGAATTTCTTTCTGCTTTGCACCTTCTTAATTCCATGCTGCTTAATTACCAGTGTTTATTAGTGAGAAAAGAGAGGTCGATCAAAAGGTTGCATGGTTGCTTTTTTTTGACAGATTGGGGATCTAAATAGATAGGGATTCGTTCGATAGAATGGTCGTCTTTTCGTAAGAAGCACAAGCTAATGCTTTGTTCAAGCACTCCCATCAACCGTTTATTTGATAAGAAGACTTCAAGATGAAGAGAGAATGGACGATCAGCAGGACACTGGATAAGCAGACAGGGGGAGGTTTGCCAAGACTGAAAAGGCATGCTGGTTTTTGTAGGGAAGTGATGGATCCTGCCAGTTGCCGCAAAGGGTTTATTGGGCAGGATAAGTCCCTGTTCATGATAGCGGTCTTTCCCAATGGAAGAGGAAATTTTTTTTTCATTCCATAAAATAGACGTATGAAAAGTGTCATTGGGCAATATGGATAACGATCTCAAGGATATTAACTCAAAGCCGATGAAGGACAAATTACATCAACTCCTTGCTGCCTCATAGTAATCAGTATGATGAAGAGAAGGAATTCATACATAACAATCGAACGATCAAACGTGAATATAAAAAGCCACTAAATGTCGCAAGATAGGGATCATTTAGTGGCTTTTTAAATGAAAAGTCATCTGGATAAAGCTGTTAGACAGTGGCAATGTTAATGCCAACCGCTTGCAACCTTCGGTGAATAAAACGGGCAAAGGCGACTGCCTGCTCACTATCACCATGAATGCAAATGGTATCTGCCTCCAATTGAATATCAGTGCCATCTGTTGTCTGAACGGCATTATGCTTTACAATCCGAATAACTTGGTCAGCAGCGGCTTCCGCATCTGTCAGAAGTGCATTTGGCAGACGACGTGGTGTTAAAGTACCGTTTGGTGCATATGTGCGATCGGCAAAGACCTCATTAGCCGTCGTTAAGCCGACTGCTTTTCCGGCTGCAATTAATTCACTTCCCGCAAGGCCGTACAAAACAAGGGAAGGATCGACATCGGCCACTGCCGTGGCGATTGCCCGGGAAATCTCTTTGCTCATTGCCGCCTGGTTGTAGAGCGCTCCGTGAGGCTTTACGTGATGGAGGGCCCCCCTTCTACTTTCGCAAAGGCAGCTAGCGCGCCAATTTGGTAGACAACGAGTGAATAAATTTCTTCTGGCGTCAACGACATTTCTCGCCTTCCGAAGCCTGCTAAATCGGGATACCCTGGGTGAGCGCCAATAGAAACACCATGCTTAATAGCAAGGCCGACTGTGCGTTTCATCACTTCCGGGTCACCAGCATGAGCACCACATGCAATGTTTGCTGAAGAGATATAAGGCATAATATCTTCATCCCGGCCGAGAGAATAGATCCCAAAACTTTCTCCTATATCACAATTTAAATCAATTTTCATTTGTCTTCTCCTCTATGCAATTTTAATGCTAGTCCTATCTGTAGCTGACGAATCTCATTTTCTCGTTTGATGTATAACTGTTCGGCTTCCTTTAATGTGATCTCTTGGAAGCGAAGCCTTTTGCCGGGGATTAGTTGAGCAACAACCGGCAAATCGATAGAAGCTATTTGAGCAATACGTGGATAGCCACCTGTTGTTTGTCTATCCGCGAGCAGCATAATGGGCTGACCATTTTCGGGCACTTGAATCGTTCCGTTTGTGACTGATTCTGAAAGCATGTCAAACGGTTCATCAAGTGCGAGAGTCGGGCCGGCCAATCGATACCCCATCCGATCAGACTGTGGTGTAACGACAAATTCCTTGTTAAAAAACTGCTTTCGGCTGTTGTCTGAAAATTGATCAAACTCCGGTCCTTTCATTACCCTCACGATAGCGACGTGATCTCCATTTGTGAAGGGAGCTGCAGCAATCCGCCAACCAGCTGCTGCAAATGGAAAAGTATCCGTATGGTTAGAAAGCGGAGGGCAGGCAAGAGAATGTTCAAATATAAGTCGGTCACCCGCTCGGAGTGCGCGCCCTTTATATCCACCGATAGCTCCGCGCAGATAGGTGCTTTTGCTGTTCATAACTTTTGAAATACGGAAGCCTCCGGCAATAGCTAGATAGGCTCGACAGCCGGACTGACAAGATTTAAACTCGAGTAGCGCTCCTTCTTTAACCATAACCGGCCGCCACATTGGTACTGTCTTTCCGTTTATTTGAGGAGATAAGTTTCCTCCAGTAATAGCTATTAGTGCTTCTTTTTCAAATTGCAGTGAAGTTCCCGTCATCGTTATTTCAATAGCAGCGTCGCCTTCTTGGTTGCTGACTAATAGATTAGATAGACGGAGGGAAAGGGGATCCATTGCTCCGCCAACGACAACGCCGTGCTTTTGAAAGCCGAATCTTCCCAGATCTTGGAGGCTGGCGAGCAGGCCGCCTTTAATCACTTTCAAGCTCATAAAATCGCCTCCTTAACATGTATTCCTTCTCAGAAATAGGGATGAACTTTACTATATCTCCTGCTTGAAGAAAGGTAGGCGGTTCGCTATTCGGCGTGAAAAGCGGAAGGAAAGTCCGGCCGATTAGCTGCCAGCCCCCGGGGGTTTCAAGCGGATACACGCCTGTTTGGCTTCCAGCTATACCGACTGAACCGGCAGGAATGGACACACGGGGAGAAGAGCGCCGGGGAGTGGCGATTTTTTTTGAAAGACCGCCCAAGTATGGAAAGCCCGGAGCAAAGCCAATCATATAAACTAAATATTCTACACTAGAATGAATACTAATTACTTCGTCCACAGATAACTGATGATAATCTGCTACATATTGCAAGTCAGGTCCAAGTGTACCACCGTAGCAAACGGGAATTTCCCTAATCTGCTGTGTTGGAGCATCTTCTTTCTGCAAATGCGACACCATATCTGCAAGAATAGAATAAACAGCTTGAGAAGGAGAGCCGCCAAAAGCTTGGTAAACGACAAGAGGATCGTAGAAAATGGTGACACTTGCAAAAGCAGGAATATATTCAATAAACCCTGGGAATGAATGATTGTTCAATTTAGAAGAGAGCGCTTTTACCTTTTGATGCAAGTCAGGTGTAATATCAGCTCCAAACTGAACGGTCATAGCTGTATCGCCAAGTGGCTTTATCATTATATTTTCTTGGTTTGAAAATTCCGGATAGCTCATCGTTTCGCTCCTTACACTTAGTGTGACCGATTATTCTTTATTTTCTAACATATTGTTATTTTATTGGCCGGTACCATTGAAATCAAGAAGCTTTATCTGGAAAAGCATTATTTACCGCCTGATTTTCATCATTTGAGCAATGAAGAATATAATACAAAGAAAGAGTTGCCGGAGGTGAAGAGATGGCAGTCGTAAAACATAGATCATCGGATGTTGATTTGCTAGCGAGGCTTCTGCGGGCGGAAGCGGAAGGAGAGGGTGAACAGGGAATGCTGATGGTTGGAAACGTTGGAATCAACAGAATCAGGGCGAACTGTTCTGATTTTAAAGGATTGCGCACGATTCCACAAATGGTGTACCAACCACATGCATTTGAAGCGGTACAAAAAGGATATTTTTACCAAAGGCCACGAGAAAGTGAGCGAAGGTTAGCACGACGGGCTATAGCTGGAGAAAGAATCTGGCCTTCTAAATATGCTTTATGGTATTTCAGGCCGGAAGGAGATTGCCCGCCAACGTGGTATGATCAACCGCTAGTTGCCCGTTTCAAGCTTCATTGTTTCTACCAACCAACGGGTGAAGAATGTGAAAACGTTTATCGGCTGTTTTAAGAAAGAGATAACGATGAAAGATCGTTTATTACTTGTCAGGGAGCTGTTTTTTTACAGCTCTTTTTTGGTTGGTCAAAGCAATACGTGGATTATTAAGTTTTTGTAAATAAAAAGACCTATACATATGAATATTCTAGATCTTAAGTTATAATATTTTCGGTTTATCATACTAGTAAATTGTTCCTTGAGGGGAACAAGGAGGAAAAAGACTTGTCTAAGCTGAGGATGTTAAGCACTAAGTTATTTATTATTTTATTGGCAGTTTCTATTATTCCATTATTGCTTTTAAGTGCTATTTTACTTTATCATTCGACTCAAACTTTTTCGACGCTTATTCAACAAAGCCAGCAGTCGATGGAACAGTCGGTAGTGCGTAGCCTGGAGCTTACTTCGACTGAACTGTTGGATCTGACAAAGAGATACAGCGAGGATAAAGAGCTAATCAGTGCTTTTCAGACGAATAACCGCGAAATCCTCTCGGCAAAAGTGTTGCCGGTCTTTGAGCGCCTGGAAAAA